>SXON01000219.1 GCA_005778355.1 Pseudomonadota bacterium
CCCCGCGATGCCGCCGTGCAGCGCGATGAATCCGGCGTCGCGGCCCATCACCTCCACCACGATGCAGCGATCGTGCGACTCGGCGGTGGTGTGGAGCCGGTCGAGCGCGTCGGCCACGCAGTCGACGGCGGACTGGAAGCCAAAGGTGAGGTCGGTGGCGCCGAGGTCGTTGTCGATGGTCTTGGGCACGCCGACGACCGGCACGCCATGCTCGCGCATCAGTCGGTCGGCGATGCGCATGGTGCCGTCGCCGCCCACCACGATGAGGCCGTCGATGCCAAGGCGCTCGAGGTTGCGACGCACATCGCGGCCGTGGTCGAGCCCGTCGCGCCAGCGGAAGGGGTCGCCGCGGTTGGTGGTGCCGAGCACGGTGCCGCCGCGCTGGAGTAGGCCACCGCAGTTTCGCGGGACGAGGCGCCGCACGCGGAGCGGGTCGGCCACGAGGCCGTCGAAGGCGTCTTCGATGCCGGAGAGAAGCCAGCCCTTCTGGCCGACGCCGTACTTGACGACGGCGCGGATCACCGCGTTGAGGCCAGGGGCGTCGCCGCCGCCGGTGAGGATGCCCACGTGCCGCATTGGACCCCTCGGGTAACGTGGAGGTGGGCATGCGTCCGATGTCGCTTCACCGGGTGTCGTGGGCGCGGGTGGAGCCCGAGCGGGGCGACTACGCCGTGGCGGAGCTGGCGGAGCTGGGCGGGCGGCTGCGCGGCGACCGGGCGGCAGGGCTAGATCCGGTGCTGGTGCTGCACGGCGGGGCGCTGCCCGACTGGCAGCTGGCGCGCGGCGGCTGGGTCGACCCAGGGGCGCTCGCAGCGTGGAGTTGCCTGGTTGACCGCGTGGCGCAGGCGGTGGGTGTGCACGTGGGCCACTACCTGGTGATGGACGATCTGCTGCGCGAGGCGTGGTGGCACGACGGCGACGCGGCCGCCGTGGCGCGGGTGCTCATCGAGGCGCACGCGACTGCCTACCTCCACTTGCGACGATCTTCGGGGCCCGGAGGGCGGCCGCCGCTGGTGGGCACCTGGGTTCGGCGCGGTCCGGACCCGGCTCGTCGGCTCGAGGAACGTCTGCTCGCCGTGCTCGCCTCTGGAAGGTGGAAGGCTCCCTTTGGTCGGATGGGTGAACTACCCAACGGCACGGCGTGCCTTGATCTCGTCGCGACTGACGACGCCGCGCTCTTGCCTGCACTGGTTCCCTTTGCGCGCCCCGTCCTGCTGGTGGGCATAGAGGCCGAGGAAGGGCGCCGGGCCGGCGTGATCGTGGGGGGCCTGTTGGACCGTCAAGAGCCAAGTCTTAACTCTTAACCTCCGGCACCTTTTTCGGTTCTTGACATCGTGACCGAGGGGGCGAGGCAAGCTAGGGTCATGGACGCCATGCTTCTGAGCTGGATGCTGGGATGTGGATCGGAGGGCGCCGAGGCGACGGTGCCGCTCGAGGCCACGCTCGCGCCGGCCGGTGGGCAGAACGCGTGGGTGATGGAGTGGGAAACCGAGAGCGCCGCGACCGGCGAGGTGCTCTACGGCGAGGGCGACACGCTCGATCAGGTGGCGTTGGAGCTCGAGAGCGACCCCGAGGGACGCCGTCACCGGGTGGTGTTGGCGGGCCTGGCGGGTTCGACCACGTGGCGCGTCCAGGGCAAGAGCGGGGATCGAGTGACGGAGGTCTTCGAGATCGAGGCCGAGCCGGTGCCGCCTGGCCTGCCGTCGGTGAGCGTGTCGGTGCCGGCGAACGACGATCTGGGCGGCTTCGTGGTCTTGCCGCTCGTGACCATGCAGGGCGTGCAGTACGCCATCGTCGACCTCGAGGGCCGCTACGTGTGGTGGCGCGAGGACTACGCCAGCGGCTCCTTCCGGGGCAGTTTCGACCCGAGCGGGGTGCTCACCTGGCTCGATGACATGCCACCGGAGGGCAGTACCTTTGGCTGGACCAGCGTGATCGACGGCGAAAGCGGCGAGCTCGACACGGCCAGCGGCCACCACGACTTCGTCACCATCCCGGGCTCGGGCTTCCTCACCATCGGCGAAGACCTGCGCGAGGCCGGCACCCGCCTGGTGGCGGGCGACACTCTGCTCCATGTGCCCTTCGACGGGGGGGCGCCCACCGAGGTGTGGAACGCCTGGGACAGCTGGGACTACGACGGCACGGGCGTGGAGTCGCCCAACAGCGTGTCCTGGCCCCACGTCAACTCGCTCGACTACGACGAGGCCAGCGGCAAGGCGGTGCTGGGCGTCTTCAGTCGCGACTCCATCGCGCAGATCGACGTCGCGAGCGGCTCGCTGGACTGGGAGCTGGGCGGCATCGGTGATGACTACGCCGTGCCGGAGGAGGCACGCTTCGTGCATCCGCACTCGCCCCGCCGGGTGGACGACGAGATCTGGCTGATCGACGCCGGGGAGCCCGACGGCCGCGCCCGTGCCCTGGCGATCGACATCGGCGGCGACCCGACCACGCTGGCATGGGACTACGCCGCGGGCGCCGTCGGCGGAACCTCGATCCTCGGCAATGCCGAGTACATCGACGAGGACAAGTTCCTCGTGGCCTGGGGGAGCGCGGGCTCCGTAGCCATCGTGGGTCGCGATGGCACGGTGTACTGGCAGCTCGACACGTCGATGGGCACAGCACTCGGCTACGCTCAGTACCTGCCTTCGCTATCCGGGGCAAGTCGGTAACGAGGCTACTTGGCGGCGGCGATCTCGCGAGCGCCGTGGTCCCCTCGGATGCTGGCGAAGTCCTTGATGTGGCCCCAGATGGCCGTCACGCCGCGGCGCATGTAGTCGAGGTCGTCGACGCTGTTGAGGTTCTTGAGCTGGTGCATCAGGAACTTCGGGTGCACGTAGAGCTTGTAGAACTGGCCCGCCATCTGCACCACCTGCTCCTGGTCCATGTCGGTGAGCACGCAGGCCGGCTCGGTCATGTCGTAGCGGTCGTAGTCCCGAGGGTCGAAGCGGATCCAGCCCATGTCCTGGCAGAGCTTGAAGAGCGGCGTGCCCGGGTAGGGCATCACCACCGTGGCTTGCAGGTGGTGCGCGTAGCCCTCGTGCATCAGGTATTTGGCAAGACGGAGCGTCTCGTATGCATCTTCCTTGGTTTCCCAGGGGTAGCCCACCATCATCGTGAGGTGGGGTTGGAGCCCCGCCGCCGAGGCCATCTTGCAACCTTCGATGATCACCTCCTTGGTGATCGACTTGTCGAGGATGTCGATGGTGCGCTCCGAGGCCGACTCGATGCCGAGGATCAGCTTGCGGAAGCCGGCCTTCTTCATCAGGTGGACGTTCTTCTCGGTGAAGTAGTCGAAGCGGAAGTTGCAGTCGAAAACCACTTTCTCGTTGATCTTCCGGTCGATCATCTCGTTGCACAGGCGCGTGAGCCAGTTGCCCGTTGGCAAGGCCCCGGTGTCGTCGAAGATGTTCTTCGCGCCGTGGCGTTGAATCAGCATCTCCATCTCGTCGGCGAGGTGCTCGGGCGAGACGGTGCTGAACTTCGGGTAGGTCACTGTCCACGAGCAGAAGGTGCACTTACCGTACGGGCAGTCGCGACCGGCCATAGTCCACAAGAACGGCAGTCTATACTTCCATTTCTCGAAGTAGAGGTGCGCGTTGGTCATGTCGCGGTCCCAGAAGGGGAGCGACTCGAGGCTGTATTGCGACTTGTACGGTGGCCCCTCGTTCACCGTGCCGTCGTCGTTCTTCCACCAGATGCCGCTCTCGAGCGCCTTGCCCTCGTCGAGGTACCACACGATGGAGCGCAGCGAGAAGTCATAGTCGCCGCCGGTGATGCAGAAGTCGACCTGAGACTCCTCGAGCGTTTCGCGCGGGTTGCCGGCGATGTGGTCGCCGAACATCACCACCTTGGTGCCCGGCACCATCGCCTTGATGCGGTCGACGATCTTCCAGTGGGTGCGCACTACCGGCGACTTGGTCTCCATCGCGACCAGATCGGGCTTGAAGTCGCGCACGATGCGGTCGAACTGAGACCACGACTTGCGCTCGGCGATGCAGTCCACCCAGCACACCTCGTGTCCCATGCTCTGGATGAGGGTCGCGGCGGAAGCTGGGATGCAGGGGTAGAGGTAGCTCGGCTCGGTGAACCACTGGAACTGGCGGTTCTGGGTGAGCATGGGCGAGCCCTTGGCCGACTCGATGGGCGGATAGCAGACGAGGACGCGCATCACGGACTCCCAGGGGGCGCACATTGCCCCGGCAACCTTGGGCCGTCAACGCTGATCGCCGCGCCCGTATGCCCGGTCGCGATAGCACCGCCCGATGCGCGACCGCGTCCATGGCAACGGCTTCTCCTTCGACGTTCGCATCGGCTTCCACGAGTACGAGCGACACATCCGGCAGCGCATCGTGATCGACTGGGAGGCGGAGACCGACTGGCGCGAGGCGGCCAAACACGACAGGGCGCGAGAACTCGTGGATTACTACGAGGCGAACAAGGCGATGGCGGCGCTCGTGGAAGGCAAGGAGTACCGCCTCATCGAGACGGTCGCGGAAGACGTGGCGAAGCTCCTGGTGAGCGACTTCCCGGTTGACCGCGCCCGCGTGAAGGTGACCAAGGCACCCTTCGACATGCCCAACGTCGGCAACGTGGCCGTCGAGTGCTGGCGTTCGCGCGAGGACTTCGGCCTCGGGCCGCGATGAAGGTCGTCAGCAACACCGCCATCGCCCTCGATGGACGCATCGCCACGGCGGCCTACGACCACTTCGCGCTCGGGACGACGACGGATCGTCGGTACATGAGCGTGCTGCGTGCTCGCGCCGAGGCGGTGCTGGTGGGCGGCCAGACCTTCCGGAACTGGCCCCTGCCGCTTTTGCCGGATGCCGAGGCGCTCGCCAGTTTGAAGGCGGAGTCTTTCTTCGACAGCGAGCACCCGCCGATCGAGGGGCGTCGCTGGATCAACGCCATCGTCACCCGGGGCGGACCCATCGCCCCGCGCCGGGAGGACGAGCGCGTGGAGCGCATCTTCTACACCCCCGCGACCGGTGACACTGATCCCAACGAGATCGTCGCCGACCTCGAACGACGTGGGGTCAAGACGCTCCTGCTGGAGTGTGGGGGAGACCTGCTCGCGCAGTGGCTGGCGGCTGGGCGGGTGGACGAGGTGTACACCACGGTGTGCCCGGTCTTGCTCGGCGGTCGAGGCGCCCCCTCTCTGGTCGACGGGCCGGGCTTCAGCTACGCGAGCGCACCGCGCCTTGATCTCTTGCATGCGGTGCCGGTCGGCGGCGAGATCTACTGTCGGTACGCCGTGCGCCGCTGACGGCTAGGGCGTTCCATTGGCCGGGGGCGAAGCCGTCGGCACGCCGGCGTTGTTGCGTACGCTCCCCTCGGCCTTGGCCTCGAGCCCGAGCGTCCGGAGTGTGCCTTCGAGCTCAGACATGCGGGCCTGAGTCACCACGCCCACGCCGTCGGTGCCCTTCACGAAGGGCAGCTGCGCCTTGACGATGCAGGCGAGCCGCCCTGGCGTCATCTCGGGGTTGAGCTTGGCGATCTCCACGTTGGCCGGGCCGGGATCAGCCAGGTAGGCCTGCCAGCCCTGGAGGCTCGCCGTCACGAAGGCGTGGGTCCACGGTTCAGCCGCGTCGGCCCCGCGCACCACGGCGAGGGCGGCGTAGGGGTTCCAGCCGATGTCGCGCGCGGCGAGGAAGCGGGTCTCGAGGTTCTTGTCCTCGGCCTGGCAGGGCTCGCTGGTGATGTAGGCCTGCTGCGCGAGCGAGGGGTCGGCCGCGAAGGCACCGAGGCTCCCGGTGGTGGGCACCATCTGCACCTTGCCCTCCCAGCCCATCTTCGCCCAGAGCGTCTGCTGGAAGGGCGAGCCGGCCTCGATGGCCACGGGGCCGGTCACCTCGGCGTAGCTGTTTGGACCGGGAACGTGCACCAGCAAGCCAACGGGGCTGTCTTGCAGACCGGCCAGGATCGCGACAGCGTCGAGCCCCTTGGCACGTCGCAACAAGAGGTCGTCGGCACCCGAGATCGCCACGTCGACCTTCTTGGCGGCGAGCATCTCCAAGACCGGCACGCCGGGCCCGCCCGGGACGAGCGTCACGTCGAGCCCTGCCTTGCGGTACGCGCCGGACTTGAGCGCAGCGTAGTAGCCGCCGAACTCGGGCTCGGGGTACCAGTTCAGCGCCACCTGGACGGGGCGAGGCGGTGCCTCGGCCTCGGAGCTGGCGGGTGGGGGGTCGGCGTCGCAAGCGAGCAGGAGGGCGAGCATGCCCCCCTGCTATCCCTAGCCGCGACTAGTGCTTGTGCTTGCGCCAGTAGCCTTCGTGCCAATGACCGTGGTGGTCGCGGTAGCCGTCGACCCACACCCAGCCGTGCCGATGCGCAGGGCGCCAGTAGCCAGGGTGATGTTTGCCATGATGGTCGACGAAAGCCGACACCCAGAGATTGCCCGACGAACCAAGGCTCACGCTCACGGCGGGCAGGTGGATGGAGACGGCGGGACGGTGTCCCGCGAAGGCGGCGCTGGAAAAGGCAAGAACAGCGCCGAGGACGATGGGTTTGAGCAGGGACATTCGGACCTCCTGTGCCCCATCGACGTGCCTGCGGTTCGGATCATTCAGCGCGATAGTGGTGGGCGCGATGGAACTCCCTTACATCGACCCTGACATCGAGCGTGCGCACTGGCTACCTCTGGCCTTCTACGCCGATCCCGAGGCCTTCGCGCTCGCGAGGGACAAGGTGTTCGCGCGCGCGTGGCAGCTGGTGCACCCTGGCCCCGGCGAGCCGGGCTCCCTCGTTCCCGTCACCCTTCTCCCGGGGCTCCTGGATGAGCCGCTCTTGTGGTCAACCGACAAGAAGGGTGCGTCGCGACTCTTGTCGAACGCATGCACCCATCGGGGCGCGATCCTGTGTGACTCGCCCCGTCGAGCGGTGGCCGGGCTCGCTTGCCCCTACCACGGTCGGGTTTTCGGCCTCGACGGCCACTGCCGGGAGCACGCGGGCATGGGCCGGAAGCCCGAGCCGAGCTGGGATCTCCCAGGGCTCGACCCCCCCCGGGGGCTTCGCACCGTGGGTCCGCTGAACTTCGCGCGCCTTCCGGTGGAAAACACCACCGCCACGTGGCCGGAACCCGACTTTCTCCCCGAGCTCGAACGGCGGGTGGGCTTCCTCCTCGTTGAGCCCCACCACGACGATCTGGAGGGGCGCAAAGTGTACGAAGTCGAGGCAAACTGGGCGCTCTACGTCGAGAACTACCTCGAGGGATTCCATCTTCGTTGGGTGCACCCGGGCCTGTCGCGACAGGTGGATGCGGAGAGCTACCGCTACGAGTTGTTTCCGGGCGGAAGCCTCCAGGTGGCCGCGGGTACCGGTGGGGTGGGCGACGTGCGGCTCCCGCCGGGACACCCCGACGCGGGCCGTCGCGTGGCGGCCTGGTATTTCCACTGTTTCCCGGCGACGTTTGTCAACGTCTACCGCTGGGGGGTGTCGGTCAACATCGTGGAGCCCACCGGCCCCTCTCGTTGCCGTGTGCGCTACGTCCGCTTCGTGCGCGACGCCGGCGCTCTCGGCGAAGGGCCCGGCGGTCAACTTCACCAGATCGAGCTGGAAGACGACGCGATCGTCGCCTCGGTCGCGCAGGGGTGTCGCTCGCGGCTCGCACGCCGCGGTCGGTACAGCCTGGTGCACGAGCGGGCGGTGCACCACTTTCACCGGATGTACATGGATGCGCTGGGGTCAGCCTGAGGGACAGCGCGTCCCCGTGGCCGCGCGCGTCATCCGGAACGTAGAGGCCGAGGGGTCGGCGCTCAGCGTGGGGTTCTGGATAAAAAGCCGGTTGCTCGCCCCCAGCGTGCGCTGCTGGAGGCCCACCACGGCCGCGCCCCCGCTGATCTCGTCGGCGCTCTGCACCCACCCGTCGAGGACGGCCGTGGCCACCTGCACCTGGTACACCTCCACCGTCCCGAGGAGGGGCACCTCGATCTCGATGGTGGAGGCCGGCTTGCCGTCGTTGTCCCAGTCGACGACCGCGGGCGCGTCGAGCGATTGAGGCAGGGTGCTGGACTTGTCCGGGTCGTAGCCGACCGCCAGTGGCTGGAGGTTCATCCGCGCGCGCAGGCGGCCGCCCTCGGGGCTGAGCTCCAAAGGGTAGGTTTTGTTGGGGATCGCGCGGACGAAGGCGTCGGGAAAGTGCGTGGTGGCCAGCGCTGGCCGTGTCTCGGCGGTGAGGGTGCACACGTCGTGGTTCACGACGAACTCGCCGGTGTCCAGGTGCTTGACGGTGGCCACCATCGTCTGGTGGGTGCGGATCGAGGTGGTGCCGAGCACCGGCACGGCGGCCCGGGTGGCCGTCTCGAGCACCATCTGCCAGGTGCCACTGAAGTCGTAGCCCTCGGTGGCCGCCGCCATCGCCGTGAGTATCAACACGCCTGCCGAGTAACCGGCCCGGCGAGTTAGTCGCGGGGCCCCCGAGGAACGCCCGATGGAAGACCACGAGAAAGGCCGCGAGGCCTTCGCCGACGAGGAGAGCTACCGCCTTCACGCCCTGCGCCACAGCACCGCGCACGTGATGGCCGAGGCCATCGGGAAGGTGTTTCCCGGCGCCAAGTTCGCCTTCGGCCCCCCCGTGGAAGATGGCTTCTACTACGACGTCGACGTGTCGCGACCGATCACCGAGGGCGACCTCGGCAGCATCGAAGAGGAGATGCGCGCGGTCGTCAAGCGCAACACCCCCTTTGTGCGGCGCAACGTCGATCACGACGAAGCCCGGCAGATCTTCGTTGGCCAAAGCTACAAGCTCGAGCACATCGAGAACCTCGCGGGGCCGCTGGGCACCTTCGACCAGGGTGGCTTCACCGACCTGTGCAACGGCCCCCACGTGCCGCGCACCGGCAACTGCAAACATTTCAAGCTGATGAAGGTGTCGGGCGCCTACTGGAAGGGCGACGCGTCGCGACCGATGCTGCAGCGCGTGTACGGCACCGTCTGGCCCACCCGCGAGGCGCTGGACCAGTATTTGTTCCGTCTCGAGGAGGCGAAGAAGCGCGACCACCGGAAGGTGGGTCACCAGATGGGCCTCTTTACCACTCACGAGTGGGCGCCAGGCGCGATCTTCTGGCTTCCCAAGGGTGAAGTTCTGTATCACCAGCTCAGCGAGGCGATGCGCAGCATGCTTCTCCGCGAGGGCTACGTGGCGGTGCGCACCCCGATGCTCTTCGACAAGGCCCTCTGGGAGGAGTCCGGCCACTGGGCGCACTACCGCGACAACATGTTCAAGGTGGAGAAGAAGGAAGAAGGCGAGGAGGAGCCGAGGATCTTCTCGCTGAAGCCGATGAACTGCCCGAGCCACATGCTGATTTTCCGCTCGGCCAAGAGGAGCTACCGCGAGCTTCCCCTGCGCATCCACGACCAGGGTGTCTTGCATCGCGACGAGGTGAAGGGCGCGCTCGGCGGCCTCACTCGCGTGCGCCAGTTCGCGCAGGACGACGCGCACCTCTTCTGCATGGAGTCACAGATCGAGGACGAGGTGACCGCGCTCATCGGGCTGGTGAACCGGGTCTACGGGGCGATGGGCCTCGGCTACAAGGCCAAGTTGTCTACCCGGCCCGCCGATAAGCTCGGCGACGACGCGCTGTGGCACCGCGCTGAGGAGGCCCTGGAAAACGCACTGCGGGCCAACGGCCTAGAGTGGACCGTCAACGCGGGCGACGGCGCCTTCTACGGCCCGAAGATCGACTTCGACGTGATCGACGCGCTCGGCCGCCCCTGGCAGTGCGCCACCATCCAGCTGGACTACCAGGTGCCCCTGCGTTTTGGCCTCCGCTACGTGGGCGCCGACAACCAGGAGCACCCGCCGGTGGTGATCCACCGCGCGATCTTCGGGAGCTTCGAGCGTTTCATCGGCATCCTGATCGAGC
>SXON01000220.1 GCA_005778355.1 Pseudomonadota bacterium
CACGAGCACTCCACCGTGTACGGGATGACCATCACCGCCAACCCCGGCGTCGGCGATCCCCTGGTGGAGAGCTGGGACCCCGACGCCCCCGACACCACGAACCGGCCGTCCCGGTCCGTCGTTCCCGCCTACGCTGACGGCCTCAGCTCCGGTAGCGTCACCTTCGCGACGGGCGACCCGCTGGAGTACAGCCACCCGGGCACCACGGACCTCGACGCCGCCTTGCGGGGCTGCACAGCGGCAAGCAGCGCCGACTGGATTGGCGACCTCGTGCCGCCGACGAACGGCGACGAGTCGGGCGAGTCGTTGACGAGCGTCGCTATCGACCCCGATGCCAACTTCATGTTCACCTTCTACCAGCTCGGCGATGGCAGCCAGAACCTCGGCTGCGTGCGCCACTTCCGAGCCCACCTCGACGGCGCGGAGGCGGTGCCGAGCGAGACGGTGCTCGACTGGCACCCCCTGCTCGACTACGCGGATCGCGACGACAACTACAACGCCGACTACAGCCCCTACGGGGGGACTCACGGTACCCAGGTTCGCACGGCGATGGTCGACGCGGGCGACAGCTTCCTCGCCGACGAGCCGGTGAAGTACGTCGATGCCGGCCTCATGCACGACGCGGTGTTCTGGGACAATGGCAGCGCTCTCACCCCGGTGAGGCTGCTGCTCGCCGCGCAGTGGGCCTGGTGGATCCCGCAGACGGGCGTGCCGATGACGCTCAACGGCGCGCCGCGCAATACCACCGGCTGGGACGCCGAGGACGGCGTCGATGATCTCGACCAGGTGGCCTTCGTCATGGGCAACCAGCCCGCGAGGAGCTTCCAGGACACGGTGGTGAAGAATCTCTCGGTGATACCCGAGGCTGTCGTCGATGGCGACTACCGCCGCGACCTCGTCTACGTGTCGCCCGGCGACGTGTACCTGCACACCGCTCACGGACACGAGGACCCGGCGAGCCGCGAGGCCGCTGATCGCGACTGTCACCCGGTGTCCACCAGCGTCTCGCAGGGCCCCGTCTCCACGTGGGCCAGCGGCGAGTTGGACGAGAACGGGGACAGCATCCACGAGACCTGGTGGGCACCCGTCAACGTCGGCCAGTACGACTGGCACGACGCCCACGGAGAGAACAACCTGCTGTACCACCGCCGCGACGAGGGCGACTGGTGCTGGGACGCCGTGGCGGTGTCCGGGCGTGGGAACTGGATGGAGTTCAACGCCACCGCCACGACCTGGGACCTCTATTGCCTCGATACCGCCCAGGTGGTGCCGACGAACGGGACCTGGGCGACGTGCAACGCGAACGCGGCCGGCCTCGACATCGTCGAGGGCGACGACGACCTCTGGCTCGAGACGATTGGCCGCATCACCGACCTCGTGGCCCTCGGCGACGACGTGGCGCTCGTGGCTGCGGCCGGTCGCTGTCCCGACACCGACGGCGACACCCAGACCTACAACAACAGCGACGAGATCTGCGCCGAGAATAGCGGCGAGGGCCTGTGGGTGGTCTATGACGACGGCCCCGACGGCCTGCGCTACGAGGAGGTGACCTACGACGTCACCGTCCCGAGCATGCCCTCGAGCCTCGGCGACAACACTTGCGACAAGGTCGACTTCTTCGAGGCCATCCTCGACGACAACGGCACCGCTAGCGACCCCAGCGACGACGTCCCACTCCGCGGCATGGCCAGGCTCTCGCTGCACCCCGATACCGACACCGCCACGGGCGGCACCCAGGTGCGCGCCTTCGTGTCCACGAAGACGTGCGGCGTCCGGGAGGTGGAGGTCGAGCTCGGCAGCGAGTCCAGCCCGAGTGGCTGGGTGGCCTGGCCGGCGAGTAACTGTCCTCTTTTCCCGCAGTTGTTCCCGTTGTCTGGCTACGAGGCCTCCGACATCACGCCACGCGTGACCGCAGGCGCCACGGCTACGCCCGATGGCTCGTCTCTCCTGGTGTACGGGGGAGACTCCTACGGCAACACGAGCCAGGGCGGCGGCGTGTGCGCGATCGACCTCTCCGACGGCTCGGCCCTCACGGCGATCGCCGCCAATTCCATTCGCCAGGCCATCTCGGCGGTGGTACCCCACCCCGATATCGAGGACCTATACGCGGTGGCAGGCTACCGCGACGGCGAGACGAGCACCACCGGCGAGGCGGGCGTGTACCTGATCCAGCGGCGCGCGCTGCCGTGGAGCAGCGGCGGACCGACGTACGCCTGGCGGCGCCTCTCCGGCGACGACCTCGACCACCCCCGAGGGCTCGATCTCGGCTGGGGCATCGGGCGGGCCTTGTGGGTCCCCCTCCTCCCCGGCGAGTCCCCGCCCAGCCACGACCACCTCTACCTGGCGACGGCCGGCGGCGGGCCGTGGGACTTGGACCTCTCGTGGTGAGCCTGCTGCTGCTCGGGTGTCCCGGGTCAGTCACGCCACCTGCGAGCGGAGAGGACTCTGCCGCCAGCGACCGCGCCTCCGCCTTTGTCGTGCTTCCACCCGGCAGCCATCCCTCGGACACGAGCGCCGACACCGGCGACACCGGCCCGGTGATTGATCGCGACATGGACGACGACGGCTTCATCGACGAGGCCGCGGGCGGCGACGACTGCGACGACAACAACGCTGGGGTCTACCCCGGCGCCCCCGAGATGTGCGACGACGCCGACCAGGACTGCGACGGCGACGGCTGGCTGGGGGCGGACTGCAGCGCGACGCAGGCGATCGCCGGAATGGGTGTGCTGCTCGCCGGCTCGCCCTGGGGACTCGCCAGCATCGTCCGCGATGTCACCGCCGACGGCGTGGCAGACGTGATGGATGGCTACTACCGCAGCGACGAGCTGGCCGGACTCGCCTACTGGGCGGCGACCGAGATTCCCGAGAACCCTGGGTACTTTCCGGACGACAATAGCGTGGCCGCCTTCTACGAGTACACCGACCTCATCAGCCACTACCTCGACTTCGGCGACGTGGACGGCGACGGATACAACGACGTGGGGCACGTGCCGGGTGGGGTATACGGCTACAGCACCTTGCTGTTCCGCGGGCCCGTTCCAACAGACGGCACGTGGGTGTCGTCTGGCGACTCGGACTACTCCTGGGACGCCTCGCCGAGCATCGAATGGTCGGACTGCTGGAGTTGCGGGGCGATCACCGGCGACTGGAACGGCGACGGCCTCGGCGACCTGGCGCTGGCAGCGTGGGACGACACCGAGCCCGAGGAGGACGGGGGCCTCGTCGTCTACTGGGGCGGCAACTTCGGCGAGGAGCGGGTGACCCTCGCCGGCAACCACCTGGATGGACTCGACGCCCTCGGTGATGTCACGGGAGACGGGACGGACGACATGGCCATTCAAGACCCAAGCCAGGGCAGCCGAGCGACAGTGGTCGCTTGGATTGACGGTGCGGACCTATCACTGGGAATGGACCTGATGGCTCCGATCGACGTTGCATTCGCGACGGTGATCGACGACGCCTACGAGAACAGCGCGTGGTCAGGAGTTCGCGACTGGGATGGCGACGGCCTCGTCGATCCGGAGGCGGTGATCTACCCGGGAGGCGGCGACATAAACACGGAAGCGGAGCTCGTCGCCTTCGGCTCCGCGACATCCAAGCCCCTCGCGATCGACGACGCGATCGGTGGGTACGACCTCACGGGCACCGCCCTGGAGGGCGGTGCGCGCGGTCAGCCGTGCGCCTTCGCCGGGACCGCCCAACTACTCTACCAGCGCGCCACGACCTGGGCCCTCTTCGAGACCCCCACCTCCCTCCCACCGCGCCACTCCCCCCTCCCCGACCGGATACTCGTCTTCGAGGGCGCTTACGGCGTGTACGGCTCGAACTGCGGCGACGTCACCGGCGACGGCGCGCAGGACCTCGTGTTCGGCGCCCGCGAGGACTGGATGGACGACCGCGCCCACATCCGCATCATCCCCGGCTGGGAAATCCCCTGGGACGACGACACCTACTGGCCCTGAACCACCCCTTCCCCGGAGTCCCCCAATGCTCGCCCTCCTCCTCGCCCTGCTGGCCTGTCCCGTCACCGTCCCCGGCGACACCGCCACCGCGTTGCCCCAGTCCACCCTCACCGACACCGCCTCCGCCCTGCCCACTGCCGAGCCCTGAACCGCGCGATCAACCGATTCGTGCTCGCCTCCGCGCCCCGGGAGAATGCGGGCCCGCGTCTCGCTGTGAAATTCGGGCCCCGCTACGCCGTCGTGATGCTACGCTGACCCGTGTGCCATGATGTCCCGACGGCTGGTGCCCATCGAGTGCGCCTCGTGACGCGATGTCGCTCTCGACCTGTGCGCGCGGCCGGCGGCGGCCCTTGGGACCTGGCGGTCACGTGGTAGCGGCACTCTGGCTGCTCGGGTGCGCGGGCGAGGCCAGTCCGGTTCCCGACAGTGGCGCGGACGAGGGCGACGGCTCGGCCTGGGTGGTGCTCCCCCTCGATTCCGCCGCGCCCGACACGGGCGACACCGGGGGCGGTGACGAGACGGGCGACAGCATCGACACCGGCGAGGCACCCAACCCCGACGCCGACTACGATGGCTTCGATGCCATCGAACTCGGTGGCGACGACTGCGACGACGACAACGCGCACGTGTACCCCGGTGCCCCCGAGATGTGCGACGACGCCGACCAGGACTGCGATGGCGACGGCTGGCTGGGCGCCGACTGCGGGTCCACGCAGAACATTGCCGCGATGGGCGTGCTGCTCACCGGTTCTCCGTACGGTGTCCCGCGCATCGTCCGCGACGTGACCGGCGACGGCGTGGATGACATCCAGGACGGCGACTACCGCGAGATCGAGCCTTTGGGACGGGCGTACTGGACCGCGACCGCGATCCCCGAGGATCCGGGCACCTTCCCCGCCGACAACAACGTGGCGGCCTTCTACGAGTACGAGGACTTGATGAATCATCGCCTCGACTTCGGCGACGTGGATGGCGACGGCTTCAACGACGTGGGGCGCGTGCCCGGCGGCGTGTACGGCTACGAGACGCAGCTCTACAAGGGACCGATCCCGACCGACGGCACCTGGGTGCCCACCTACCCCTCGGACTACCAGTGGGACGCCTCGCCCGGAATCGACTGGGAAGACTGCTGGAGCTGCGAGGCGATCACCGGCGACTGGAGCGGGGACGGCCTTGGCGACCTCGCGCTGTCGGCCTGGGACGACGTCGCACCGGAGGAGGATGGCGGACTTGTCGTATATTGGGGGGGGGAGCTTTGGGTCGGACAGGCTAACGATTGGCGGGAGCTACCTTCGATACCTCTACGAAGTAGGTGACGTCACCGGGGACGGCGCCGACGAGATTGTGGTTGCGGACGCTTCTCAGGGCACGCAGGACTCCCGAGTCGCGTGGATTGACGGCGCAACGCTAGGTAGCTGGGCGGAAGGGTCAGACCCGCTCGACCTTGCCTATGCATCCCTCATTGACGACGACTACCGCAACAGCGTGTGGAACGGCGTGCGCGACTGGGACGGCGACGGCTTGATCGACCCTGAGGCCAACCTCTGGCCCGCCGACGGCGACGCGGACCTCGAAACGGAACGGCTGATCTTCTCGGCGACGCTCCGGGGTGAGTTCAGCAATGTCGATGCCTCCGGTGGCTACACCATCGGCGGCACCGAATTGGAGAGCAGTGCGAGCGCTCCAGGACCGTCCTGCTGGTTCGCGAACGAGGAAATCGTCACCTACCAACACTCCCTCACCTGGGTGGTGTTCCCTACACCCGCCACGATGCCCACGCGCCACAGCGAACTCCCTGCCCGCCGGTTGCAGCTGGAAGAATCCGTCTCCGCCGCCTGCGGCGACGTCACCGGCGACGGCGCCGACGATCTCGTCTTCGGCGTCCAGGAAGACTGGATGGACGGCGACCAGATCCGCGTCATCCCCGGCTGGTCGATCCCCTGGGACGACGACACCTACTGGCCCTGAACCACCCCTTCCCCGGAGTCCCCCACGCTAGCCCTCCTCCTCGCCCTGCTGGCCTGCCCCGTCACCGTCCCCGGCAACACCGCCACCGCGCTACCCCCGTCCACCCTCACGGACACGGCATCGGCACTCCCCTCCCCCGACCCGGAGCCAGCGATGGACCCCTCCGCTGCAGGCCGTCCGAGCGCCGCGAGGCCGTGATTCACGCGGGATAGACCCCCGGGCATGAGCGAAGTCGACGCCCGCACGCTCGACAGCGTGGCCCGCTTCGCGCTCCCGTTCCCGGTGGCGGCGCTCTACCGCAACGTGTTGTCGCGACACCAGGCAAGCGGACGACTCGCGGCGAGCTTGCGCCTCGCCGAGGGCATCGTGCGCTTCTTCGCCCTGGTGGCGCTGGCCGACGCGAGCAACGGGCCCGGCGGGGCATCGGCGGGCAAGCTCGACGACTGGTGCCGGGCCTTGCAGCGTCCTGGGCTGGGAACGTGGACGAACCTCTTACGATCCGCGCACGCGCAGGCGGAGCGTCGCGAAGGCGGCGCCTTCCTCGCGGAGCTCTCACCCCTGCTCTTGGCGGGCAGCAAGTGGCTCGATGCGCTCGCGACGGTCACCGAGGCGCGCAACCGTTTCGCTCACGACGATCTCGGCCTCGGTGAGCGCGAGGCCCAGGCGCTCCTCGATGGCCTCGCCACCCCGATCCACGAGCTGCTGGCCGGTGCCCGCTGCCTGCGCGCCTACGACCTCGGCGAGGCGGAGGGACTTCGACGCGTGGGGCAGGGCTACACCTGGGCGTGGTACGCCTCCCGTGGCACCGAGGAGATCGGGAGCTTCGTCGCGATCCGTAGCCGAGAGGCACCGTTGACCGGGGTGCCCTTGTTGCTCCACCCCGCGAGCGGCCGGGCGCTCTCGCTCTGCCCTTTCTTCGCCTACGCGCTCTCGAGCGCCGAGGGCGCGGCGCACCTGTACCTGCTGAATCGCCTCGGCCCCGAGCCGATCTTCCGTCACCCGGTGCTGCGGCTAGATCGTCCCGCCGGGCTGGCGCGGGGTGACGATCCGGATGCCCAGGTGAGCGTGGCCACCTGGCTCGCCGAGCGGCAGGACTGGCCGCATCGCCTGCAGCTCGACCTGGACGACCCGTCGCGACAGGCGGTGCTCGGCCTCCAGCTCCCCGCCACCCCCGACGAGCGCTACGCCATCGACGGCAAGCTCGGTGAGGGCGGGATGGGCTCGGTGTGGCGCGTGCACGACCGCGTGCTCGGTCGCGACGCGGCGCTCAAGCTCCTCCACGCCGACCTGGCGCGCAACCCGGTGGCGGTGCGTCGCATGGCGCGCGAGGCCAAGGTGCTGGCACAACTGCGTCACCCGGGGCTCGTGGAGGTGTACGACTTCGGCCTCGGGGCCGACGGCGCGCCTTACCTGGTCATGGAACTGGCCGAGGGCGAGGACCTCGCTCGGCGGGTCGCTCGCGACGGTCCCCTCCCCCTCGCCGAGGCGGTCGACATCGTGGCCGAAGTGGCCGAGATCGTCGGCGTCGTCCACCGCGCCGGGGTGATCCATCGCGACCTGAAACCCGCCAACATCATCGTGGACGGCCAGCGGCTGCGGGTCCTCGACTTCGGCATCGCCACGCCCACGGGCGGCACTCGCTACACCGCCGCGGTGGAGCGCATGGGCACGCCTGGGTTCATGGCGCCCGAGCAATGGCGAAGCGAGGCCGGCCCCCAGGCCGACGTCTACGCCCTCGGCCAGTGCCTCTACTTCCTGCTCTTCGGCGACACGCCCCCCGACCAGGGCGGCGTCACGGCGATCGGCTCGCGGGCAGGCGCTAGCGTCGCAGGGGTGTACGCCACCGCCACCGCCCTCGACCCGGGGCACCGCTACGCGACGATGGCTGAGTTCCAGGTGGCGCTCCTCGCCGCCTCCGCGGGGGCTGTCCCGGCGCGCGAAGAGGACCCCGTGCTGCTGCGCCTTGGTCGCGACTTCCCGCCTCCGGTGGCAGAGGCCGCCCAGGCCGCGATGCTCGCCGAGGCCGGCGCTGCCTCGCTCGTCCGCGTGATCGGGGTGCTGGTTCACGTGGCGGCGCTGGTGGCGCTCGCGGAGCTCCCGAGCGAGCTGTCCCCCGCGCTCCTGGGGGCCCGCGTCCGGCGCCGTCCGAGCCTTGGCGCCTGGGCCCACGTGCTCGAGGCGGCCGGGCAACGACCTGAGGCCGGGCTGCTCGGTGGCGCGTTCCGTCCCCCGGAGGCGCGGCGGCTCTTGCTCGAGCTGGTCGACCTGCGCAATGACGTCGTGGACGAGCACCCGGCGGCGCTGGCCCGCGCCCAGGCGGCGCTCGCCGAGCTGGTAAACGTGGCCGCCGCGCTCGGGACAGAGTGGCGCGTGGTGGACGAGACCGAGGACACGCTCGCCGAGGGGGTGTACGCGCCCCGCGACGACGGCTGGCTCGCGCTTTCCCCCTGGATCCTCCCGGCGCCCCCCGACGCGGGGGGACTCGTGTACTTCCGCGACCTCGACGGCGAATTGCCCCGCTACCTCGACGCGCTCGGCCACCCCGCGCCGCCCGAGCACATCCCGCCCGGCGTCCGCGCCCTCGTTCGCACCCGCTGCGGCGCCTAGGGCGCCCGGAGCCGAAATGCACCTTCACGACACC
This sequence comes from Pseudomonadota bacterium, assembly GCA_005778355.1. Taxonomy (GTDB): domain Bacteria; phylum Myxococcota_A; class UBA796; order UBA796; family SXON01; genus SXON01. The sequence goes on from SXON01000220.1 coordinate 8,575, forward strand.
GCCGCCCACCACCTCGTCACCCGGGTGCCCACCGCCAGGCCGCTCGACCGCGCCGCCGACGCGAGGTCGCGACTGCAAGGCGAGTGGGACAGCGCCGAGGCGGTGTACCTCGTGGACGAGGGCCAGCTGGTCGGCACCGTGCCGATCCGGGCCCTGCTCGCGGCGCCCGAAGATACTACGCTCGCGACGCTTGCCAGTCGTGACGCCCCCCGCGCTCGGCCGGGCGAGGCGCAGGAGCGGGTGGCTCACCGGGCGCTGCGTCACGGTGTGCACGAGGTGCCGGTGGTCGACGCCGACGGGCGGCTCATGGGGGTGGTGCCGGGGCGGGCGCTCTTGCGCGTCTTGCGCGAGGAGCACGTGGCCGACTTGCACCGCATGGCCGGCATCGCGCGGGAGGGTCACGAGGCCGACGTGGACGAGCCGCCGGCGCGGCGCTTGCAGCACCGGTTGCCGTGGCTGCTCGCTGGGCTCTTCGGTTGCACCCTCACCACGGTGGTGATGTCGCGCTTCGAGGGGCGGCTGGCCGCGAGCGTGGCCGTGGCCTACTTCGTACCCGGGGTGGTGTACCTGGCCTCGGCGGTGGGCACGCAGACGCAAACGATCACCATCCGCGCGCTGTCGCTCGGCCGGGTGCAGGTGGGCCGATTCTGGCCCGCGGAGATCGTCACTGGCTCGCTGATCGGCGGGTCGCTCGGAGGGCTGGTGTGGCCGCTGGTCCGGTGGGCCACGGGCGACGCGCAGCTGGCCCTCGCGGTGGCCTCCGCCGTGCTCGTGGCCTGCACCATTGCCACGTCAGTTGGTCTGTTGTTCCCGTGGGCGCTCGACCGGCTTGGTCGCGACCCGGCGCTCGGCTCCGGGCCCCTCGCGACGATCATCCAGGACTTGCTGTCGTTACTGGTTTACTTTGGATGTTTGGAGTTGTTTTTGTAGCTCGCGCGCGCCTGTTGGTGTTGATCTGCGCGGGCTGGCGAGCGAGCAATTGGTTTTGATCTGCGCGGGCTAGCGAGCCCGCGCTCACTGCGGGGCGGCTCTCGCTGTCGCTCGCGCACGCCTTCTTAGTTGGTCGCTCGGGCGAAACGTGCCATGATGTCCCGACACCGGGGTACGCCATGCTCACCGCGCTCCTCTTCGCCAGCAGCCAAGCCCTCGCCATCGACGCCGACCAGGACGGCTGGCACGCCGAGGGGGCGCTCCCCGACTGCGACGACGACAACGAGGCGGTGAACCCGGCGGCGGCCGAGGACGTGAGCAACCGGGTAGACGACGACTGCGACGGCTCGCGCCTAGTCCGTCGCGTCTACGTCACCGCGCTGGAAAACCCCGGTGCCGTCGACCGGACGCTCAGCAACGCCAGCTTCCAGGCAGGTCAACTGAATCTCACCCCCCCCCCTCAGCAAACATCGGTCGCGACACTAGCACACACGTTTGCCTGGGGAACGGGTGAGCTGAACGTCGGCATCGACGTGGACACCCTCGGCCCCGGCGCGAGTTGCACCGTCGAGGTGAAGAAGCAGGGCGCGGCGCAGTCGACCTCGCTCTCGCTGGAGGAGGGCACCAACTCGCTCAAGTTCTCGGACCTGACGCCGGGCTCGACGGTGGGCTTGCTGCGGATCAACTGCTCCGGCGGCAGCGCGATCATCGACTGGCTCACCGTCGCCAACGGCCCCTACTCGATGGCGCCGCTGATGGACATGGAGGCCGAGGCCTCGCCGATGAAGATGCCCTCCGGTGGCCGCATGACCTTCGTGCGCCCGAGCGACGAGGGCAACTACCTGTTCATGGGGAGCGACGTGGGCGGCCTCTCCTACAGCACCAACGGGGAGACGTGGAGCTTCGCGAACGGCGCGTCGCAAGACTGGACCGACCGGGGCGACCATGGCGTGTTTGATGCGTGGTACACCGAGTCGGGGGCGCTCTCTCAGGTTGTTGTCGCGACAGGCGACAACCTCGACGGCGGCGGCGGCGGGCTCTGGGTCGGCTGGCCCGACGGGGAGGACTGGGCCGAGATCCTCGTCTCGGAAGAACTCGGCTTCACCAAGTTCTACAGTGGTTGTTACCCCGACATCGCGCACGACATGTTCAGCTCGGGGAAGATCCTCGTGCACGACCCGGCGGACGAGTGGGACTCGGTGTACGCGCTGGCGCAGCGGCGCGAGGTCACCGGCAAGGACGGGGACGGGAACCCGATCATCGGCACCGACACCCACGGCGTGTACCGGGTGACGGGCGCGAGCCTGGTCGGGACGCCCGCGATCTGCGAGCCCTACGCCGTTGGCGCGACGAGTCTGCCCGAGCTGGCGCTGCCCACCGCCGCCGCCATCGTGAGCGACGAGTTTGGCGAGCAATCGTGGCTGCTTGTCGGGTACGCTGTGCGCAACTACTCCATCGACCACACCATCGACGGGGCGCGCAGCGGCCTGTACCTCTGCCCCCTGGTGTCGGATACCGGTGTCTGCGACGGCTCGGTCGATTGCATCGAGCTGAACGACGGCGACGGCCTCGAGGAGGAATTGCTCGACGTGCGCGACATCGAGGTGAACCCGATGGCGCCCAACCAGGTGTTCATCGTGGACGGGGGCAAGCGCGGCGACGGGACGGACGACGGCGCGTGTACGACGCACGAGCACTCCACGGTGTACGGGATGACCATCACCGCCAACCCCGGCGTCGGCGATCCCCTGGTGGAGATCTGGGACACCGACGCCACCGACACGACGAACCGGCCGTCGTGGTCCGTCGTTCCCGGCTATGCGTCCAGCTACGGGTACACCCCGGGCGACCCCCTCGAGTACAGCCACCCGGGCACCACGGACCTCGACGCCGCTTTGCGGGGCTGCGCTGCGGCCAGCAGCGCCGACTGGATGGGCGACCTCGTGCCGCCGACCAACGGCGACGAGTCGGGCGAGTCGTTGACGAGCGTCGCTATCGACCCCGACGCCAACTTCATCTTCACCTTCTACCAGCTCGGGGATGGCAGCCAGAACCTGGGCTGCGTGCGCCACTTCCGCGCCCACCTCGACGGCGCGGAGGCGGTGCCGAGCGAGACGGTGCTCGACTGGCACCCGCTCCTCGACTACGCCGACCGCGACGACAATCTCAACGTCGAGTACTCCGCCTACGGAGTGACCGGCGGCACGCTGGACAGGACGGCCATGGTCGACCCTGGCGACAGCTTCCTCGCCGACGAGCCGGTGAAGTACGTGGACGCCGGCTTGATGCACGACGCTGTCTTCTGGGACAACGGCAGCGCTGAGCACCCGGTTCACCTCCTCCTCGCCGCGCAGTGGGCATGGTGGATCCCACAGAGCGGCGACCTCATCACGCTCGACGGCGGCTTCGCACTCGCCACGGGCTGGGACGCCGAGACCGGCGTGGACGACCTCGACAAGGTGGCGTTCCTGATGGGCGACCAGCCCGCGCGGAGCTTCCAGGACACGGTCGTGAAAAACCTCTCGGTGCTACCCGAGGCTGTCGTGGACGGCGACTACCGCCGCGACCTCGTCTACGTGTCGCCCGGCGACGTGTACCTGCACACCGCCCACGGCCACGAGGACCCGGCGAGCCGCGAGGCCGCTGACCGCGACTGCCACCCGACGTCGGCCAGCGTCTCGCAGGGACCGGTGGCCACCTGGGCCAGCGGCGAGTTGGACGAGAACGGCGACAGCATCCACGAGGTCTGGTGGGCGCCCGTCAACGTCGACCAGTACGACTGGCACGACTACAACAAGAAGTTCAACATGCTCTACCACCGCCGCGACGAGGGCG
>SXON01000221.1 GCA_005778355.1 Pseudomonadota bacterium
CTCGCGCCCCTCGCCCTCCTTGCCTGCCTGGACGCGGCCACCCCGAGCGGCGTCGACACGGCACCCGCGAGCCCCCGGTGGACGGACACCGTCGAGGCGCGCATCGAGGCGGATGTGGCGCAGATCCGTCCCGTCGCCGGCGGCTTCCGGGCCTACCAGCCGCTGATGGGGATGGCCGTCGCTTTCGACGAGCGGGGCGTCGTCTTGAGCGCCGGTCGCGACCGGGTGACCATGTCGCTCTTGGCGTGGGGTCGCGACGATGCCATGCTCGAGATCTGGCCCGTCGCGCCCGGGATCGGTGGATGCTCCGAGGCCACGACCCTCGACGGCGGTTGCGCGCCGCAGCTGGAGTACGAGCGCGGCGAGCTCTTGGAGTGGTGGTCGTCGGTGCCGGGCCGGGTGGAAAACGGGTGGGACGTGGCGGCGCCCGCGGCGGGACACGGCGCCCTCGGGCTGCGCCTCCTGGTCGAGGGCGCCGAGCTTCTGCGGGTGGACGATGGCAGCGTGCGGCTCGTGGGCCAGGAGCGCGTTTTCACTCACGCCGACCTTTTCGCCACCGACGCCCACGGCGCGGCGCTCGATGCCTGGTTCGAGGTCGACGGCAACGAGCTTCTCGTCCGCGTAGACGACAGCACCGCCGCCTACCCGATCCACATCGACCCGGTCACCTACACCGCCGCGTGGAGCGACACGTCGAGCACCTCCTACCGGCTTGGCTACTCGGTGGCCGGCGCGGGCGACGTCAACAACGACGGCTACGACGACATCGCCGTGGGCGCTGCGGGGGACAGTAGCTCCGTGGGCCGCGTGTACGTGTTCCACGGCTCGGCCAGCGGCCTCGACACGGCCCCGGCCACGACCATCGCCGGTGCCGCCGCCGCCATGTTCGGCGCGGCGGTCCGCGGGGCGGGCGACGTCAACGGCGACGGCTACGACGATCTCGTCGTGGGTGCCTACAACGCCAGTAGTTACCAGGGCGCCGCCTACGTGTACCACGGCTCCGCGAGCGGCATCTCCAGCACCGCCGCCCGGAGTCTCAGCGCCTCGGGCGGCTACTACGGCTACAGCGTGGCCGGCGCGGGCGACGTCAACGGCGACGGCTACGCCGACATCGCCATCGGGGCGCCGTACCGGTCGAGCTACTACGGTGCGGTCTACGTTTACCTTGGTTCGAGCACGGGTATCCCCAGCAGCGCGTCGACGACAATCACCGGCGGTGCCTACGACTACCTGGGCATGACCGTCACCGGGGGCGGCGACCAGAACGGCGACGGCTACGACGACATCGCGGCCTCGGCCACCGACGAGGTCAACGTGTACTGCGGCGGCAGCGGCAGCTTCTCCAGCACCGCCTGTGTCACCTTGACCGCCCCCGCCTCAGGCGTCGGCTACGGGCTCGGGAGCGACTTTGCCGGCGATCTCAATGCCGACGGCTACGACGACTTTATCGTTGGCTACAACAGCTCTTCCGCCAGCTCCGTCTACATCCACATGGGCACGTCGACGGGCCTCACCCCCACCTCCACCACGTCGTTGTCGGGCTCGTCGAGCTCCTACTTCGGCTCGCGCACCGCCGGCGTCGGCGACATCAATGGCGACGGCTACGACGACATCGCCATCGGCGCCTACCTCGGCAGCGGCAGCGTCAAGGTGTACCAGGGCAGCGCCAGCGGCCTCGACACCACCTACATCGGCAGCGTGTCGGGCTCCTCGCTCAGCTCGCTCGGCTGGGACATCGACGCGGCGGGCGACGTGAACAGGGACGGCTACGACGACTTCATCGCCGGCGCACCGGGCTCCTACAGCACCAGCTCCGGCGCGGCCTACGTGTACCAGGGCACGCTCGACGCCGACGGCGACGGCTACTACCCCGGGAGCGGCACCGCCGACGATTGCGACGACACCGACGAGAACATCCACCCCGGGGCCACCGAGACCACCGGCGACGAGGTGGACTACAACTGCGACGGCGCCGAGACCTGCTACGACGACGACGACAACGACGGCTACCTCGACACCACCGCCGACACGCGCAGCTCCACCGACACCGATTGCGACGACAGCTACGAGGGCTCGAGCGGCGACCCCACCACCGACTGCAGCGACGCGTCGTCCACCCGCTACCCGGGTGCCACCGAGACCGTGGGGGACGGTATCGACCAGGACTGCGACAACTACGACGCCTGTTACGACGACGACGACAACGACGGCTACCTGGACACGAGCGGCGACACCCGCGCCAACAACGACAGCGACTGCACCGACAGCTACGAGGGCACGAGCACCGACGCGACGACCGATTGCGACGACAGCAGTAGCTCCATCCGTCCCGGCGCGACCGAGACCACCGGCGACGAGGTGGACTACAACTGCGACGGCGCCGAGACCTGCTACGAGGACGACGACGACGACGGTTTCCTCGACACCACCGGGGATACGCGTAGCTCCAGTGACACCGACTGCGACGACGCCTACGAGGGCTCGAGCAGCGACCTCACCACCGACTGCGCCGACAGTAGCGCCGCGCGCTACCCGGGCAACACCGAGACCGTGGGCGACGGCGTTGACGGCGATTGCACGAGCACCGAGGTCTGTTACGACGACGACGACAACGACGGCTACCTCGACACTGCGGGCGACACCCGCACCAGCACCGACACCGACTGCGCCGACAGCTACGAGGGCCTGAACACCGACCCCACCACCGACTGCGACGACACCAGCAGCAGCATCCGTCCCGGCGCCACCGAGAGCACCGGCGACGGGGTGGACCGCAACTGCGACGGCGCCGAGACCTGCTACGACGACGACGACGACGATGGCTACCTCGACACCGCGAACGACACGCGCGCATCGAGCGACACCGACTGCGACGACGCCTACGAGGGCGTGGCCACCGACCTCACCACGGACTGCGACGACGAGAGCGCCAGCGTGCGTCCGGGGGCCACGGAGACGGTGGCCGACGGTGTCGACCAGGACTGCGACGGCGCCGAGCTCTGTTACGACGACGACGACGACGACGGCTACCTCGACACCAGCGGCGACACGCGCGCCAGCACCGACAGCGACTGCAGTGACGCCTACGAGGCGCTCGCGACGGCGGCCACCACCGACTGCGACGACACCAGCGCCTCGCTGAGCCCGGGGGCCACCGAGCGCACCGGCGACGAGGTGGACAGCGACTGCGATGGCGCCGAGACCTGCTACGACGACGACGACAACGACGGATACCTCGACGGGAGCGGCGACACGCGGGCGAGCAGCGACGCCGACTGCGACGACGCCGGGGAGGGGCGCGCGGGCGACCCCGAGACGGACTGCGACGACGCCGACGCCTCGCGTAGCCCCGCCGCCACCGAGGCCACGGGCGACGAGATTGACCAGGACTGCGACGGCGCGGAGACCTGCCTCGCCGACGGCGACGGCGACGGCTACCTCGACAGTAGCGGCGCCACGGTGGCGTCGACCGACAGCGACTGCGCCGACGTTGGCGAGGCCAGCACCGCCGCCACGACCGGGGACTGCGACGGCGCCCTTGCCAGCGTGTACCCGGGCGCGCCCGAGACCGTGGCCGACGGGGTTGATCAGGACTGCGATGGCGGCGACGTTTGCCACGTTGACGCCGACGGCGACGACCACGGCGGCACCGAGGTCGTGACGAGCACCGACCTCGATTGTACCGACAGCGGCGAGAGCGAGAGCGCCGACGACTGCGACGAGAGCGACGCCCTCGCCTACCCGGGCGCGGCGGAGACGCTGGCCGACGGCGTTGATCAGGACTGCGACGGCGGCGACGCCTGCTACATCGATGCCGACAGGGACGGACAGGGCGGCGCGAACACCGTCGCCAGTGCCGATCTCGACTGCACCGACGGCGGCGAGGCGACGAGCAGCACGGACTGCGACGACGAGGCGAGCGCCACCTACGCCGGGGCACCGGAAGTGGTGGCCGACGGCATCGACCAGGACTGCGACGGCGGCGAGAGCTGCTACTTCGACGTGGACGGCGACGCGCACGGCGACACCAGCACCGTCGCGAGCGCCGACCTCGCTTGCGACGGCGCCTACGAGTCAGCGGCGTCCGACGACTGCAACGCGGCCCTGGCCAGCGTGTACCCGGGCGCGCCCGAACTCGGGGGCGACGGCGTCGACCAGGACTGCGACGGCCTCGAGAGCTGCTTCATCGATGGCGATCTCGACGGCGTGGGCGGCACCGCCGAGGTGCAGACCAGCGACTTCAGCTGCTCGAGCACCGGCCAGTCGAGCCGGACTGACGACTGCGACGACGCCGACGCCGCGCGTTTCCCCGGGGCTACCGAGCTGCCCGCCGACGGGATCGACGCCGACTGCGACGGCATGGAGGCCTGCTACACCGACGCCGACGCCGACGGCTTCGGTAACGCGGCCAGCACCGAGCTCTCCGCCGTGCTTGGCTGCGGCGTGACCGGGGTGAGCGCCGATCCCTCCGACTGCGACGATGGCAACGCCCTCGCCTACCCGGCCGCCCCCGAGCGCGAGGCCAACGGGATCGACGAGGACTGCGACGGCAGCGAGGTCTGCTTCGTGGATGCCGATGGCGACGCGCATGGCACCGAGAGCACGACGCTCGGCAACCTCGCCTGCGAGGGCGGCGGCGCCGCGCCGAACAGCGACGACTGCGACGACGCCGAGGCAAGCGTGTACCCGGGCGCCGAGGAGCTCGTGGCCGACGGGATCGACGAGGACTGCGACGGCGACGAGCTCTGCCACGCCGACGAGGACGGCGACGGCTTCGGCGGCGCGGAGAGCGTGGCCAGCGCCAACCTCTCCTGCGAGGACGGCGGGGAGTCGGGATCGAGCAACGACTGCGACGACGCCGATGCCAGCGTCTTCCCCGCCGGCGAGGAGTCCTGCAACGGCATCGACGACGACTGCAACGGCGAGGTGGACGACGGCCTCAGCGCCTGCGACGCGGAATCCACCGGCGCCGTGGTGGCTTCCGGCGAGTGCAGCTGCTCATCCGGGGGCACCGGAAGCGCCCTCCTCTTGCTCCTGGCCGCCCCCCTCTTGGCGCGGCGCCGAGCCACGTAGCGACGCTACTTCTTCGCGGCCAGGATCTCGCGGCGCGCGTTTTCCACCATGGTGGCGAAGGCCTTGTCGAGCCGCTCCCGCAGGCCGAGCTTCTCCGCGACCATCAGCAGGTAGCCGTTGCCGTAGAGATCCACGTGCAAGGTGACCAGCGTGTTCGTCGACGGCTTCATGGTGCGGAGGCTGTACTGGAGCTTCCCATTGACGTGGCGCCCCTCGAGGCCCACGTGCACCCGGCGACCGCCGTGCTCCTCGTCTACGCGCTCGAAGCTGTACTTGATCTCGCGCGCGCGGGGCTTGCTGTTGCACTGCAGCTCGTAGTTTCCGGGGCCGTTTTCCTTGAGACCGTCCCACGCGCCCTCGAGGATCTTCACGTGGTTTTTTGGCTCCGAGAGCCAGGCGAGGACGTCGTCGCGACGGACGCCCTCGATCAGCGCGTCGTTGGTGTAGACCGACATGTTCGCTCCGGTGGGGAAAGGCACAGCCGCAAGGCCGTGCGGGCCAGCAGTCGGCCCGAGTTATCACGCGGCCCGGTACTCGCGTGCTTCCCTACTTCAGCATCCCCACCAAGACTGTCCTCGGCATCCCGCTCGATCCCTGGGGCATTCTCGTTACCGGCGGCTTCCTCATTGGGCTCGAGATCGCGCGGGCGCGCGCCATCAAGGCGGGCCTCGACGTGCGCGACATCGTCGATGGCATCGTGTTTACCGTGCTCTCGGGCTTCATCGGCGGCCACCTCGTGCACGTCCTGGCCTACCACCCCGAGCAGTACGAGGCCGACGGCATCTGGTCGCTCATCTACGTGTGGAAGGGCTTCTCTTCCTTCGGCGGGTTCTTCGGGGCGGTCTTCGGGGCGACGGCGTTCTTTCGCTGGATCCGTCCCCGGCCATTCTGGCAACACGCCGACCAGGTGATGTTCGCGTTCCCCTTCGCGTGGATCTTCGGCCGGGCCGGCTGCGCCATCGTCCACGACCACATCGGGCGACAGACGGACTTCTTCCTCGGGGTCAACTTCGAGGAGCGGTTCCCCGGGATGGGGGTGCGCCACGACCTCGGGCTCTACGAGTCGCTTTACACCATGGTGATCGCGGCGGTTTTCTGGGCCTGTCGCGACCGGGCCTGGAAACCCGGTAGCTTCGCGGTGCTCTGGGCCTTCATGTATGCGCCGGTGCGCTTCTTCATGGACTTCCTGCGCAACACCGATCTCAAGAACGCCGACGTGCGCTGGGGGCCGCTCACGCCGGCCCAGTGGGGATGCATCGTGATGCTCGCCGGCGGTGCGGCGCTGTGGGCCTGGTTGCGCAAGCAGCCGCCGGTGACCCTGGCGACGAACGTTGACTCCGCGACGATCACAAACGGCAACGCCGGTGACCCGCCCGCCACGGCTTGACGAGCGGCTTTCTTCGCGCCCCTTAGACTAGGCGGCACATGGACGACGACTTTCTCCTCGGTTTCGTCTGCGCCGGCGTGGTGTTTTTCCTGCCGGCGCTGGTCCTCTCGGTCCTGGCGTTCTTGTCGTCGCGACAAGCGCGGAAGGACCTGGAGCGGATTGAAAAGTCGGTGGCCGAGCTGCAGGGGGTGGCCGCGGCGGGGATGATTCGGGGACGCACGCCCGGCGGGGTGACGTCGACAGTGACAGCGACAGCGACGCCGATAGCGACAGCGACAGGGACAGCGACGGCGACATCGACATCGACATCGACATCGACATCGACATCGACATCGACATCGACAGGGACAGCGACATCGACGGCGACAGCGCCGGCGACAGCGCCGGCGACAGCGACAGCGACATCGTCATCGTCATCGTCATCGTCGTCGTCATCGTCTCCCGTCTCGCCTCCGGCGGCGGCTCGAGACTCGTCGTCGGCTGGGGACGGCCTCCCGCCGGTCAAGCCGCCGGTTCGCCCGGCTCCTCCGGCTCCTCCGGCCCCACCCTCGGCGCCTCCGGTCGATCTCGGCACGCTCATTGAGCGCAACGCGGTGTGGGTCTTCGCGGCCGTCGGTGGAATTTTGCTGGTGATCGCCGCGATGTTCGGCCTGCGCGAGGCGATCCGCGCCGGCTGGTTTGGTCCCACCGCGCGCTTCGCGGCGGGCGTGCTCGTGGGCAGCGGCGCGTGGTTCGTCGCGGAATTGCTCCGCTGGCGGAAGTACACCGTCCCGAGCGCGGCGCTCACCGGCGCCGGCACCGCCATCTTCTACGCCACGCTGTACTCAGGGCACGCGCGCTGGGGCCTGCTCTCGCAGCCGGTCACCTTCGTGGCGATGGTGGCGCTCACCGTCGTCGCGATGCTCGCGGCGTACCGTCGCGACAGTCGCTTCATCGCGTACCTCGCGCTGGTGGGCGGCTTCTCCACGCCGATCCTCCTGTCTACGGGCGAGAACAAGGCCGTCGCCTTCTTCAGCTACCTGTTCCTGCTCGACGCCGGTTTGCTCTGGCTGGCACGTCGTCGCGACTGGCCTGAGCTCGTGGGCCTCGCCGGTGCGGTTACTGGCGTGCTCTACCTTGGCTGGGCCGCGCAGTTCCGTGCCCCCGACCAGGTGGTGGTCGGGCTCCTGGCGGCTGCCATCTTCTCGGGCGCCTGGTTGTCGCTGGTGCGGAAGTCGCCGCCGCTCATCGCCGGCATCGGCGCCGCCGTGGGCGTGGGACTGTGGACGGTCGGGCTCCTCGCCATGGGCACCCCCACCGACACGCTCCGCGTCGACCCGGTGAGCGCGATGCCCCTGCCCTGGGACCTCGGGGCCACCGCCTGGTATGGCGCAGCCTACTTGATCCTCGGGGCCGTCGCGCTGCCGCCCTTGTTGCGACGGTGGACGGCCGCGCAGGTGGGCGCCGGCCTCGCGCTTGGCTTCGGTCTCCTCGTGCACACCCTCGCCTGGTCGCTCGCCGGTGAGGGGCGCTGGGACGTGGTGGGCCTCGTCGTGCCCGTGGTGAGCATCGTCGCCCTCGCCACCGGGGGGCTCCTCGCGGGCCTCGCCCCCTTCATGGCCGGCGCCGCCGCGCTGGTGCTCGCCAACGTGGCCGATCCCATCCCCGCCGAACTCTTGCCCGTGGTCACCATCGGCATGCTCGTGGCGGCGATGGTGGGCGGCTACGCGCGCGGAGCGCGTCCGGTCTTGCCGGCGGCCACGGTCTTGCTCGCGGCCCTGCTCTACCCGGGCCTCGAGGATCGCCTCCTCGCCGGTGAGAGCGCCGCGATCATCGGGGCGGCGTTCCCGGTGTACCTGGTCGCCGGCTTCGGCCCCTTGCTGCTGCCCCGGCGCGGCGACTTCTGGGGTGTGCTCGGCGTGGCCCTGGCGCCGGTGGCCTACTTCTACCCGCTGATGGAAGCCTGGGAGGCGGTGCTTGGCCCGGAGGCGCTGGGGCTCTTGCCGCTCTTGCTCGGCTGTCACACGCTGGTGGGCGCCGTGGTGCTGGTGCGTCGCGCCAAGGCGGAGCTCATGGACAAGGAGCTGGCGATGCTCGTGGCCATTACGCTGCTGTCGGTGGCGGTGGCCATCCCGGTGCAGCTCGACCGGCAGTGGATCACCGTGGGCTGGGCCATCGAGGTGGCGCTGCTCGGCTGGGTGAGTCGCCGGGTGAAACACCCCTTGTTCGTCACCGCCGGGGCCGCCCTCGCGGTGGCGGTGGGCGTGCGGCTTTTGCTCAACCCCTTCGCGCTCGAGTACGGGCGAGGGGAGGGACCCATCCTGTTCAACTGGACGCTCTACACCTGGGGTATTCCCACGGTGGCGCTGCTCGTGGCCGCGCGCTTCTACGAGCAGCCCTGGCTGGCCCGCGGCCTGCGGGTGATCGCGGTGCTCACCGGCTTCGCGCTCTTGAACCTCGAGATCGCGCACGCCTTCGCCCACGACAACGAGCTGAGCTTCCGTAGCGAGCAGATCGGCGTGGAGATGACGCGATCGATCGCCTGGGGCGGCTATGGCCTCATGCTGATCGTGCTCGGCATCGGCAACAGCTCGCGGGCCACGCGCCTCGCGGGGCTTGGTTTCGCGGTGCTCGGCGCGGCCAAGGTGTTCCTTTTCGACACCTGGAGCCTCAGCGGCTTCGCGCGCGTGGGCGCCTACGCGGGCATGGCCGTGACGCTCATGGCGGCCGCCGTGGCCTTTGCCTACCTCGCCCGGAACGAACCTAAGAAACCGGAGACGGAGTGATGCTCTTCGCGACACTGGCCCTCGCCGGGCCCATCGACGCGCCGCAGGTGATGGAGTTGGAGCTGGCCCCGTCCGGCGTGGTGCGCGTGGCCTTGCCGCCCGACATCGTGGGCGCGGATCCCTTGCTCCTCGGGCAGACGATGCGTCTCGTCAACGAGCGCGGCGAGGAGGTGCCCTTCACGGTGGCGCTGACTGAGCCCTTGAGCCGCGACGAGGAGCGTCTCGACATCATCCCCATCGGCTTCGGGAGCTGGCAGGTCGGCCCGAGCGAGCGGCTGGTCGACGGGCTGGCGCTCTCCTTCTCCGACCAGGGCCCCTACGAAGTGCACGTCGATAACGTGGGCCCGAGCTGGGTGGCGCAGGGCCTGATCGACGGCGAGCTGGTGGACCTTGACGAGGTGCAGACGCTCCCCGGACACGGCCCCTGGGTGGTGCGCGCCCGCAACAAGCCCGGCGACAACCTCCAGCTCTACAGCGCCCGGGGACAGTCCAACCCCCCCGACTGGGTGCCGCCCACCTGCGTGGAGATCCCCGCGGGCGACCCCGCCTTGCGAGAGAGCGGCGTGGCCCGCTACGCGCTCGACCTCGGCGGCCCCCGGCGGGTGAGCTCGCTCGCGGTGCACGCGTCCGGTGATCTCTTCGACCGGACGGTTACCATCGGCGTGCCGACCGACAATGGCGACAACTACGGGCACCAGGGCCGCATCCGGCGCATCCAGATCGGCGGCGCGCGCATCGACCGGGCGAGGATCGAGGACATCGACCTGGGGACCGACGCGCTGGTGGTGGACATCGCCACGGAAGACGGCCGCGTGCTCCCGGTGACGGGCTTCACCGTCTGTTCCATTGGCGCTCACTTGCTCGCCCGCGAGGTGGGCGCGGGGCGCTTCCAACTCTACGGCGGGGGCGAGCCCCACCCCGAGGCCGACGACCTCGCGCAGGCCAAGGTGGAGCTGCTCCGCGAGGCGGGGCTCTGGTTCAACGCCAGCGAAGAGCCGGTGTTGCCCAACCCCGAGTACCAGCAGAAGGCCGACCGAGAGGGCGTGGCCGAGGTGGCGGCGCCCCTGCCCCTGGTGAAGTGGCGCTGGTCACGGCCCATCGAGGGCGAGGGCTGGGTGCGCATCCCGCTCGACCGCGCGGTGCTGGCGCATGCCCGCGACGATCTCGGCGACCTGCGAGTAGTCGACAGCGAGGGGCGACAGGTGCCCTCGCTCCTGCGCCGGACCGGGCGCGAGACGGCCTGGGACACCGCGCCCTTCACTCGCGAGGAGACAGGCAAGACCTCGCGCATCCGGGTGACCCTCGGGGCGGAGCTGGCGCCGGTGGCGACCGTCCGGTTGGCCACGACGGGCGACACCTTCCGCCGGACGGTCCGCGTGCTGCGCGACCGGGGGACGATCACCGAGCCGGTCCGCTTCGTGGACTGGCGGGGCGAGCAACAGGGCGTGAACCTCGCGATCGGCATCGACGCGGTGCTCGGGCGCGAGCTTCTCATCGAGATCGACAATGGCGACAACCCGCCCTTGCCGGTGACCGAGGTGAGTGTCAGCTACCCCGAGTGGGAGTTGCGGGCGCGAGTACCGGTCGGCGCGCGCCTACTCTACGGCGCGCCCGGCGTGTACCGGGCCGACTACGACCTCGCGCTCCTCTCTGCCGACGTGTTCCGCCAGCGTCTCGCGGTGGCCGCGCTGGGGGCGGAAACCGAGGTGGGCGGGCCGCAGTTGAAGGGGGTGCAGAAGGGGGTGATGCTCGGCGCGGTGGGGGTGCTGGCGCTGGCGTTGCTGGGGTTGACGGGGAGGGTTTTGCTGGGGGGGAAGCCGGAGTAGCGAGGGGGGGTGTCAGGGGAATTGCACCCAGCCGGGGATCTGCTGGGGGTGCATAGGCTCGGTGTAGCCTAGGGCGTCCCAGAGGCTCGGATCCGGGGGGCAGGACAGGACATCGTCGTATGTGGCGCAGTCAGGGTCCCAGTGAAGTTCCAGCTCCCCTGTCGGGCGCAACGCGTACACGTAGCCGAGCCCCGGGATCACCTTCGAGTAGGTGCCCTCGAAGCGGGCCTGCCGGTACCAGGCGGTGATGTCCACGTCGTCTGGTCGCCACCCCTCTCCGCAGGAGTGACTCCAGCATCCGGGGTACGGTTCCCGCGTTCCGAAACACACGGCCTCGCCCGCTGTGCTCACGCCGCAACCTCCGGCCCAGCCCACCTCGAAGCTGGCCCACTCCACGCTGGCCGGGATCGCGGAGTTCCACACGTAGTGCCCCGGGTCCACGCGGTATTCCGCACACCGCAGGCCGCCCTCGGGGGGGATGCCGCAGATCCCGCGATAGTTGCCGTCGATCGCGGTGAAGACCTGCTCGCCTAAGGGGTGCGTGCAGTCGTCGATGCCCCGTAC
>SXON01000222.1 GCA_005778355.1 Pseudomonadota bacterium
TCGAGGGGCCGGAGCTCGAACCGGACAGTTGCCCGGCGTCTGCCGAGGGCGAGGCGTGTATCGAGGGGCCGGTCGCGCTCTACGGCTACGAGCCCTGATCGACGGCCCGCTGCAGCTCGTTCCCTGCAGCCTCCAGCCTAGAGCCTACACCCTCCGCAGAAACCCCTCCGGATCCCTCGCCACCTTGGCCCACACCCACGCCGGCATCACCCCGGCGCGCAGCAACACCTCGTCGGCCGGCAAGCCGAGCAGGCGCGCGGCGCGGGCGAGCGCGTCGTCGCTGAGCCGCTTGTCGCCCGACTCCACGCGACTGAGATGCGCGGCCGACACGGCGAGTTCGTCGGCCAGACCTTGCTGGCTGTAGCCCCGGAGCACCCGCTGCTCGCGGAGCCAGGGCCCGAAGGACTGCGCCTCGGCCGGGGGAGGGTGTCCCGGGTTGGCCGGGGAGGGGACGGCCGCCGCGCTGGCCGACCACTCGATCTGCGCGAAGGCCGAGTGGTTGTGGATGGACTCCTGGTTCTCCGCCGACACTCGCAACCAGGTGACGCCGGGCAGGGCCCGCAGCGCGATCACCGAGTCGCGCACGAGGTCTTCCACGAACTTGGGGTTGTCGTAGGCCAGCTCGGTGACGTATTTCTCGTCCTCGCGTTTGAGGAGCGCGAACAAGGGCGCCGAGCCGCAGGCCTCCACGGCGGCGACAATCTCCTCGATCCACACGAACTCGGTGCTCCGGAGCTCCACGTCGACCAGGCTGCGCTGGTTGTGGGCCCCGCGATCGCTGATCGCCTTGGAGCACGGACACAGGCTCTTCACCGGCACGCGGACGCAGAGCACGAAGTCGAGCTCGGTGCCCCGCATCGAGGCATCGAAACGACAGGTGTACTCCATCAAGGACTCGACCCCGCTCACCGGCGCGCGCTTGCTGATGAAGTAGGAAAACTCGGCGAGCAGGTGGGCGTCGCGGGCCTCCAGTCGCGACTGGATGTCGGCGAGGATGGAGGGCATGTTGCGGATGGTCATCTCGCCGCGCCGCGCGTTGAGCACTTCCACGAAGCGGCTCATGTGCGTGCCCTTGAACTCGTGGGGCAGGCTCACCGACAAGTTCATGCGCGCTACCGTGTGCTGCACCTGGTTCGTACGGTCGAGCACGCGGATGGGGTACACGAGGTCCTTGATGCCCACCTTGTCGATGGCCAGGGCGCGCTCGTCGCGCTCGCTTGCGTGATCGGGCAGGCGCTTGGCCTTCGAGGGACGGGGTTTGGGTTCGCGAGCTGCGGTCATGGAATGCCCAGGAGCTTGTGGGTTTGGAGTGACAGTCGCCAGCGCGGGCGCGCGTGGCAGTAGGCGACCGCGAGGCGAGTGTTGGCCTCGCGCTCGGCGCCGTCCATCGGCTGGAGAAAGTGGTGTTGGAACTCCAGCGATTCGAACGCGTCCGGTTCCAACTCCGGTTGAGGAAAGACGAGCTTCAACTCGTCTCCACGTCGAACGAGCAGATCCGAGCGGGGCTTCGGGCTCACGCATACCCAGTCGATGCCGCGGGGTAGCGGGCGAGTGCCGTTGGTCTCGATGCCCACCTCGAGGCCGAGCGCGTGACACTCGTCAACCAGCGCCACGTCGAGCTGCAGCGCCGGCTCGCCACCGGTGAAGACGACATACGGGCGACCGGCGTCGCCGGGCCAGTGCGCGCGCACGTGCTGCGCGAGGGCCGCCGCGCTCGGGAAGCGTCCCCCGCCGGGGCCGTCCTGGCCGCGGAAGTCGGTATCGCAGAAACGGCAGGCGGCGCTCTCGCGGTCCTGCTCCAGGCCCGACCACAGGTTGCACCCGGAGAAACGGCAGAAGACCGCCGCGCGCCCCGCCTGGGCGCCCTCGCCTTGCAGCGTGTAGTAGGTTTCCTTGACGGCGTAGGCCATGGCAGCGCGGAGCTACCATGGCCTGTCCCAAGTGGCAAGTCGAGCTTGTCTAGTTGGACACGGGGCCGCCTACATCGTGCAGGAGTGGCCGCTGCTTCCGTGCCCGTGGTCGTACTCGTGATCGTGCTCGTCGTCATCGGGACGATGCTGCCCGCTCGTGTAGGTCGGGCGGTCGTCCCAGCCGAACTCCACCGTGCTCTTGCGGTACGGGTCGACCGTGATCGTGGCGCGCTCGACGAGGCTGCCGTCCAGCTCGCGCACCTCGAGGGTCAAGGGCCCCACCGAGAGGCTCAGCGTGTGGTCTTGCTCCGCGTTGAGCATCGCGACGATGCGGCCGTCGGCGTACACGCGCACGCCCTCGTGGTGCTCGTTCTCCAGCTGCACCAGTCCCTCGCGGGGCGGGTCGATGGTCCAGCTCCCGCCGCGCCAGGGGTCGACGCGGATCTGCTCCTCGTCCACGCGCTCGCCGCCGGGGCGACGGGCCACGAGGTGGAAGGCGCCGACGGCGACATCCTCGTACACCACGCGCCCGCGGGACTCGACGGTGCGGGTGAGCCCGCGGTCGCAGGTGAGGGTGACGGAGAAGGGGAGCGGGTTGTAGACGACGAGATCGGCACGGGACGGCGCGAAGCCGGTGATGGTCTCCTCTTCGAAGGGGCGCAAGTACACGTGCTCGTGCTCCACGACGCGGCCGTTGGCCACGAGATCCAGCGAGGTGGAGCCGAGGGGGAGGGCCACGATGCGCGACTGGCTCGGCGCCAGCTCGGCCACCTCGCGCCCGCTGGCCACGAGCTCGGCCGGCACGCCCGTGTTGTTCACCACCTTCACCAGCGCCGTGCTGGGCGGACGGAGCTCTACGTCGGCAGTCCGGCCACCGTACACCTTCACCGTCTTGTTGCTGAGCAAGCGCGACTCGCCGAAGGCCTTGTAGGTGGCGCTGACTACCACGTAGCCGCTGTCGGCCCGGAAGCGGACGGTTTCCCAGGGGGCGAGCACGCGAGCGTCGTTGCCGTCCACGCGCACGGTGAGCGCCTCGCTCGTCTCGTTCTCGACGCGGACATAGCCGTCGTAGCGGTGACTTCGGGTGCTGCCGTGTGCGTTGGCGACCGCAGGCGCCAGGAGGCAGAGTAGGGCTACAGATCGCGAGATACCAGCGTACATGTTGTCTCCTCGGCGACTTCTGGGTGTCGCACGATGGATGGACGCGGGCCCGCCGTCGCCCATTCGCGATCGAAGAAAGATGACGAGTTTCACGTACGGCCGTTGACCCGTCAATCGGCGTGGCTAGGCTGCGCGCGGTGCTGCCATGTTGAACGTGCTGCTACTCAACGCTGACTACACGCCGATGCGCGTCATCCGCTGGGAACGCGCCGTGGAGCTTGTCTTGGACCAGAAGCTGGTCCAGGTGGCGGCGTACCCGGGTCGTTTCGTGCGTTCCATGTCACTCGCCTTGCCCTGGCCGAGTGTCGTGGCGCTGCGGAAGTACAGCCACGGTCGCGGCAAGGTGCGTTTCTCCTCGCGCAACGTGCAGGCGCGCGATGCCTACACCTGCGGGTACTGCGGCGTGCGCCCGCGGCAGCACGATGGGCGGCCCGACCGCGTGTCACTCACGCTCGACCACGTGATCCCCCGCGCTCACGCGCGGGAAGGCAAGGTTTACCTGCCCTGGTCGCGCAAGTGGGTGAACGTGTCGTGCTGGGAGAACTCGGCCACCGCCTGCCGGAGCTGCAACTCTCGCAAGGCCGACCGTACCCCCGTGCAAGCGAACATGACGCTGCGCATCTACCCGCGCGTGCCTACCCAGGCCGACGCGTTGCGGATGGCGATGTCACGCCTCGCGGTCGTGCCCGAGGAGTGGTTGCCCTGGCTCCCGCCCGACGTGCTCGAGGCGGAGGAGGTACGCGTGCCCACGCGGGTGCTGGGCGCGGGGTAACGCCGCCGTGCACGACGCGGCGCTCCTGGGCACGGCGGGCTAGAAGCGGCCCGCCGTGTCTCGTCCCCGCATCCGTTTCCTCGCCACCGGCGGCACCCTCGGGATGTTGCCGGGGAGCCCTGGGCCCCTCGCGCCGTCCGACGTGGCCGCCAACGTGCTTGCATACGTGCAGGGCATCGAGCGCGAGCTCGACGTGTCGGTGGAGTCCCTGTGGAACCTCGACAGCTCCGACATTGGGCCCACCCACTGGGACGCCCTGGCCGAGGCGGTGGCGGCGCGCCTCGGCGAGGTGGAGGGCGTGGTCGTCTTGCACGGTACTGACACCATGGCGTGGACGGCGGCGGCCCTTTCGCTCGCCCTGCGGGGTCTCGCCAAGCCCGTTGTCTTCACCGGCGCGCAGCGTCCCATCGCCAGCGTGCGCACCGACGCGCCCGAGAACGTGGTCAACGCCGCGCTCTGTGCCGCGATGGACATCCCCGAGGT
The DNA here is from genome assembly GCA_005778355.1 of Pseudomonadota bacterium. Taxonomy (GTDB): domain Bacteria; phylum Myxococcota_A; class UBA796; order UBA796; family SXON01; genus SXON01. The sequence goes on from SXON01000222.1 coordinate 4,327, forward strand.
GTCACTCTACTTCGGGCGCTACCTTTTCCGGGGTAACCGAAGCACCAAGACCTCGATCCAGAGCTACGAGGCCTTCGAGTCGCCGGACTGTCCGCCGCTCGTCGAGATGGGCGTGGAGGTGCGTCCGATCAAGACGCCCCTTCGCCAGGTCGGCCCGCTCCGGCTCGAGCTCGGCTTCGACCCGCGTGTGGCCATCGTGCCCGTGGTGCCCGGCGCAGGTCCAGCCCTGCTGGAAGCGGCGGTGGAGCGGGGCATGCGGGGCGTGGTCGTGCAGGGTTTCGGGGCGGGAAACGTGCCCCAGGACCTCTGGCCGGGCGCGCTCGCGGAGGCCGTCCGCGCTGGCGTGGCGGTGGTGGTGCACTCCCATTGTCACCGGGGCAAGGTCGATCTCCAGGCCTACGTGGGCGGCCGAGCGGCGCTTGCCGCGGGCGTCATGGCCAGCGGCACCATGACGATCGAGTGCGCCACGGTGAAGCTCATGCACGGGCTGGCTCGCCACGGCGGTGAAGACCTCCGCGCCTACTACAATCGAGACGTCGCGGGCGAGGGCGCGTGAGGGCGCCGTCGCTCGACCCTGACAGTCGGCGCGCCTCGCTGGTGCGCGCCGCGCGCGAAGTTTTCGCCGAGAAGGGCTACCACCCCGCCAGCGTGGGCGACATCATCGAGGCAGCGGGCGTGGCCCGGGGCACGTTCTACAACCACTTCGAGAGCAAGCGGGAGATCTTCGCGGCGGTGCTGGCGGAGCTGATGCTCGAGGTCGGCGGCGTGGTGCAGCCCATCGACGTGCGGCAAGACATCCACGAGCAGGTGCGCGCCAACCTCCATCGCCTCGCGGCGGCGATGGCGTCGCAAGGGGCGGCGGTGCGAATCCTGTTCACCGAGGCCGAGGGCATCGACAAGGACGGGGAGATCGCCCTTGCCGCGTTCTACGCGCACGTCCTGGCGCGGGTCGAGAAAGCGCTGTCCGATGGGCAGCGCCTTGGCGTGGTTCGCCCGGGGGAAGTGCGCCAGTCGGCGCGTTGTCTGCTGGGTATGCTCAAGGAGCCGGTGATGCTGGCGCGGCTGGCACGTGAGCCGCTCGACGCGCCGGCCATGGCCGAGGCGATCTACGGCTTGTTGCGGGGTGGGGTGCTGAGCGTGTAGACAGCGCGCGTGCTGCGCTCCTCGCCCTTCTTGTTCCTCGCCGCCTGCGCCAACGAGAACGATCTTGGGCGGGTGAACGCGGGGCCGCTGGTGGAGATCACCTCGCCTTCGGCGAGCGACGTGCTGCGCGAGGGCGACACGGTGGTGGCGAGCGCAGTGGGCAGCGACGACATCGACGCCATCCTCGCGGTGGAGTGGACGCTCGACGGGGAGTGGGTAGACGGCGAGGTGGTGGCCGAGGGCGAAGGCAGCGACGACGGGCGCGTAACGAGCGGCTACGTCGCGACACTTGGGCAACTGGCCCGGGGCGAGTATGCGCTCGCCATCAAGGTGGTCGACGCCGACGGAGAGGTGGCAACCGACTCGCTCGCGTTCACGGTGCTCGGCCCGCTCGGCGCGCCTACCGTGGAGATCACCCAGCCCGCAGCGGGCAGCGCCTTCGTCGAGGGCGAGCAAGTCGCCTTCACCGGCGAGGCGAGCGACTCGTCGACCGACGCCGGCGACCTGGTGTTTGACTGGACGTCGAGCCTCGACGGCGAGATCCCGGGCGCGGTGTCGGGCGATGGTGCCTCGATGGTGCTGAGCAGCCTGCTGAGCGTGGGTACGCACGTCGTGACCTTGTCCGCCACCGACCAGGACGGCGAGGTGGGTACCGATGAGGTGACGGTGGTGATCGAGCCAGCTGCGCCGCCCGAGCCCGAGGCGGGCGACCTCATCTTCACCGAGATGATGGTGAATCCCGACGCCGTGGCCGACGAGGATGGCGAGTGGGTGGAGCTCTACAACACCGCCGGTTACGCGATCGACCTCGCCGGCTACTCCTTCCACGACGATGGTAGCGACGACTGGGAGTTCGAGGACAGCATCGTGGTGGAACCCGGGGGCTACGTGGTGCTGTGCGCCAACGCCGACCCCGAGGTGAACGGTGGCGTGACGTGCGACGGCTGGTTCTATCGGAATCCGATGGGCGAGAAGCCGCCCACGGGCTCCGGGGGCGGCGTGGCCATCGCCAACAACGACGACGAGCTCTCGCTCACCAGCCCCACCGGGGTGGATATTGATCGCTTCGACTACAACGACACCGACAGCGATCCCATCGAGGCCGGCATGTCCTTCGGGCTGAGCCCCGACCACCTCGACGGCCTCGAGAACGACGACGTGGACAACTGGTGCGTGCAGACAACGGTGCTGCCCGGGGTCACCGAGCCGGGGACGCCGGGAGAGGCGAACGATCCCTGTTGATGACCCGTTGCTCCCGCGTGGGGTGGCGTGTACCATTACCAGATGGACAGTGAAATTACCATCGACGCTGCCGGTCGCCTCGTCCTGCCGGTTGACATCCGTCGTAAGCTGGGGCTGGTCGGTGGGTCCACACTTCGCGTGCGGCTCGACGGCGAGCGCGTGGTGATGGAGCCCGTCGAGGAGGTCGCCGCCGTGCAGCGCGTGGGCAGCCTGCTCGTCGCCACGGGTAGCCTGCAGGGTGAGCTCGTCGACCATCGCGCGCTCCGGGACGCTCGCTCGCGACGGATCGCGGGGCTGGAGTGAGGCGGGTCGCGCTGGATACCTCGGTGCTCGTGGCTGCACTTTGGGCTGGGCACCCGCGCCACGGCGCTGCCCGAGGAGTCGTGGAGTCGTGCCACTCGGGCGGCTTCGCCGGTATCGCGAGCGCGCATGCGCTCGGCGAGTGCTGGGCTACGCTCACGGCGCTGCCGTTGTCGGCTCGCATTCGGCCCATCGAGGCGCGAGAGATGGTCCTGGTGGCCTCTCGTCCGCTAGCCATCGTCGACCTCACGCGTGCCCTCGAAGAGGCCGCCATGGAGCGTTGCGCCCGCCTCGGGCTCCGCTCGGGCTCGGTCTACGACGCCCTGCACCTGTGCGCGGCCGAGGGTGCTGACGCCGAGGCGATCATCACCCTCAACGAGGCAGACCTCCTCCGGCTGAAACCGACCATCGGCGTCGAGCTCCCCATCTGAGCCACGCGGGAACCTCGGCCCAACCATACTGTCCCCAACGTGGTGCTCCTCCTCTTGGCCTGCGCGGCGCTCCAGGACCCGGTGGTGCTCGACCCCGGCGACACGCTCGTGCGCTGGTACGACGTCGAGGGCAGCACCGTCGCCGGGCTGCGCGAGTCCTTGCGAGCGACCTCGCCGCGAAACCCTGATGGAGAGCACGTCAACGCGCAGACGGAGTGGTCGATCACCTGGCGCTGGGACGGCGACGGCGAGCCCTGCCGGGTGACGCGGGCGGTGGTGGACACCTCCATCGTGGTGTGGATGCCCCGGTGGACCCCCGGTCGCGACACCGACCCGGGCGTCGTGGACCGTTGGCGCACTTACCTGGCGGCCTTGTTCGACCACGAGCAGGGCCACGTGGATCGGGTTCGCGACGGCGCGGCCACACTCCCGCATGCCCTCCGCGGGGCGGCCTGTGACGAGATCGACGCGGTGGGCAACGAGGCCCTCGGCGCGATCCGTTTTTTCAACGGCGAGTACGACGCGGTCACCGGCCACGGCGTCACGCAGGGTGCCCGCTTCTGGACCGACGCACAATGGGGCGCAGCGCTCGACGACACCGCGCCCTACGCGCCCTGAACCGAGTTAGGCGCGCGGGCTTCCCGCCATGTATACCTTCGACCCTGATCGTCTCGCCAAGCTCGAGGCCCTGCGCGCCGACGGCGTGAATCCCTACCCCACCGGTGAGCACCCCACGCTCAGCGCGATGCACGCGCAGCGCCTCGCGCAGGGCCGGGACGACCTCGCCGAGCTCGGCCAGGACTTCGTCTTCGCCGGTCGCCTCATGTTCAAGAACGACATGGGCAAGGCGGGCTTCGCGCGCGTGCTCGACCGCACGGGTTTGCTCCAGGTGTACGTCAAGAAGGACACCGTCGGCGAAACCGCCTTTGCCGCGTGGAAGAAGCTCGACCTCGGCGACATTGTCACCGTGAAGGGCGGCCTGATGCGCACCCGAACCGGGGAGCTCAGCCTCGCCGCCACGAGCATCCAGCTCAGCGCGAAGTGCATCCGGTCGATGCCGGACAAGTTCCATGGGATGGACGACCCGGAGCTGAAGCAGCGACAGCGCTACGTCGACCTCTTCGTCAACGAGGAAACGCGGCGCAACTTCGTCCGTCGCTCGGGCATCATCCGCTACATCCGGGACTTCTTCGAGGAACGCAACTTCCTCGAGGTGGAAACGCCGATGATGCAGCCCATTCCGGGCGGAGCGACGGCCCGGCCCTTCGTGACTCACCACAACGCCCTCGACATGGAGCTCTTCCTGCGGGTGGCGCCGGAGCTCTTCCTCAAGCGGCTGGTCGTGGGCGGTCTCGAGCGGGTTTTCGAGATCAACCGGAACTTCCGCAACGAGGGGATCGACAGCACGCACAACCCCGAGTTCACGATGCTCGAGTTCTACTGGGCCTACGCCCGCTGGACCGACCTAGTCGATCTCACCGAGGAGTTGTTTGCGGGGCTGGTAAACGATGTCTGCGGCAAGCAGCTCATCACGTACCAGGGTCGAGAAATCGACTTCGCGGCCCCCTTCCGTCGGGCCCGCTACGACGAGCTGGTGGCTGGAGCGCTCGGGCTGCCGGTCGCGCAGGCTTACGACATTGATCGCCTGCGTTTCGCCTTCGTGTCGCGACACCCCAACGCGGACATCCCGGCGCTCCCGAAGACAATCGGGCGCTTCTGGGAGCACGTCTTCGACATCGACGTGGAGAAAACCCTCGTCAATCCGACATTCGTGACGCACTTCCCCGTGGAGATCAGCCCGCTTGCTCGCCGCAACGACCAGGACGCCGAGATCGCCGACCGCTTCGAGCTCTTCATCGCCGGCCGCGAGATCGCCAACGGCTTCAACGAGCTGAACGACCCGGTCGACCAGGCCGAGCGCTTCGAGGCGCAGGCCCGCGCACACCTGTCGGGCGACCACGAGGCGATGCACTTCGACGGCGACTACATCGACGCCTTGTCCTACGGCATGCCGCCCACGGCGGGCGAGGGCATTGGGATCGACCGGCTGGTGATGCTGTTGACCGACTCGCCGAGCATCCGCGACGTCATCCTCTTCCCGACACTTCGTAAGCGCGCTTAGTGGATTTCGAGCTCCTCATCGCGCTCTCGCACCTTCGCTCGCGCAGGCAAGACGCGGGCATCTCGCTCATCGCGGTCTTGTCGGTGGCGGGGGTGACCGTGGGCGTGGCGGTGCTGATCATGGTGCTGTCGGTGATGCAGGGCTTCGAGATCGACCTGCGCAAGAAGATCCTCGGCAACCAGGCCCACCTGATTGTGTTGGCCTACGGGGGGCCTATCGAGGAGCCCGACGCGGTGGTGGCGAAGATCGAGACGGTCGACGGTGTCGTCTCGGCCTCGCCGTTTACCTACACCGAGGTGATGCTCAAGAGCACCTTCGGCGTGAGTGGCGCCATCCTCAAGGGGGTGGACCCGGCACGCGCTGCGGGCGTCACCGACATCGTGAAGGACATCGTGGTGGGGCCCCAGGGCGAGCCCGAGGACGAGGCCGCGCGGCTCGCCATCCTCGCCAACCTTCATTCGCCTCCGGTTGCCCTCGCGCAAGACATCGGCGACACCGAGAAACTACCGGGGATTATCCTGGGCAAGGGTCTGGCAGAGACGCTCAGGGTGTACCCGGGCGACCGGGTGCACGTGATCAACCCGATCGGCGGCGGCTACGGCGCGATGGGCGTGCCCATGCCCACCACGCGGAGCTTCCGGGTCACCGCGCTTGTGCACACCGGGATGTACGAGTACGACACCAAGTGGAGCTTCGTCACCCTCGGCGACGCGCAAGAGTTCATGCAGATGCCCGGCGAGGCCACGGCCGTCGAGGTTCGCGTGGAGGAGTCACGACTCTGGAAGGTGGCTGACATTGGTTGGCAGGTGGAAGAGCTGCTGCACCACCCCTTCTTCACCAAGAACTGGCTGACGATGAACGAGGCCTTGTTCCGCGCGCTGGCGATGGAGAAGTGGGTGATGGGGATCATCCTGGCCCAGATCGTGAGCGTGGCGGCGCTGGGCATCGTCACCAACCTGGTGGTCATGGTGATCACCCGGGGGCGCGAGATCTCCATCCTCAAGGCGATGGGCGCCACCTCGCGGATGATCCGTTTGATCTTCGTGCTCGAAGGGGTGTCGGTGGGGCTGGTGGGCACCGGCCTCGGGGTGGTGCTTGGGTTAGCGGGCTGCGAGTTTCTCTCCCGCTACCGGTACCCCCTCGATACCAACGTGTATTACCTAGATTCTCTGCCGGTTGTTGTCGTGCCGGAAACGGTCGCGGTCGTGGCGCTCGGCGCGGTGGTGATTTGTTTCCTCGCCACGCTCTACCCGTCGAGCCGCGCCGCGCGCCGCGATCCGGTCGACGGGCTCCGGTACGAGTGATGGGGGTCGCCGTCGAGGTTTCTGGCCTTGAGCGCACCTTTCACAAGGGCGGCGTGCGTATCGAGGTCTTGCGCGGGGCCAACCTGGCCCTGGGGCCCGGCGACTCGGCCGCCCTGGTCGGGCAATCGGGATCTGGGAAGTCGACCTTTCTCCACATCCTCGGTGGCCTGGAAGCGCCCACGAGCGGCACCGTCAGCATCGACGGGCGCCCGCTCTACGCCCGCGCCCAGTCCGAGATCGACCGCTTCCGCAACACGATGGTGGGCTTCATCTTCCAGTTCCACCACCTCTTGCCCGACCACGCCGCCCTCGACAACGTGGCCATCCCCGCGATGATCGCGCGGGTGCCGAAGGCCGAGGCCCGGGAGCGTGCTCGAGCCGCCCTGGAGCGCGTGGGCCTGGGGCACAGGCTCGATCACCGGCCCGGGGAGCTCTCCGGGGGCGAGCAGCAGCGCGGGGCCATCGCCCGGGCGCTCTTGATGCGGCCCGGCCTCGTGCTCGCCGACGAGCCGACGGGCAACCTCGATCCGAGCACCGCCGGCGAGGTGATGGCGCTCTTGCTGGAGCTCAACCGCGAAGGTGGCGCCACGCTCGTGGTGGTCACCCACTCCATGGAGCTCGCCGCGCGATTCCCGCGTCGGCTGCGCATGCGCGACGGTAGCTTCGTGGAGGCGGCGTGATCGTGCTGTTGCTGGCGCGCGCCCTCGCGCAGGACGCCCCGGCGCCCGCCGCCCCGCTGCCTGCCATCCCCCCGGTGGAGCCCGCTCCGGCACCAGCCCCGGTCGACGACGCCGGCGCCCCCGTGGTGGCGGTCGGCAGCGTGTCCCGCGTGGAAGTGAAGGGCTTGCGACGGGTCGAGGAAGCAGCCATTCTCGATGCGATTGGCCTGCGCGCGGGCGACATGCTCGCCCCCTGGAAGGTCGAGCGCGACATCAAGGCGATCTGGGCGACGGGCTACGTCGACGACGTGGTCGTCCGGGCCGCGCCTGGCGAGGGGGGGCTGGTGCTCAGCTTCGTCGTCACCGAGAAGCCGGCGGTGCGCGAGGTGAAGTTCTCGGGCAACAAGAAGATCAAGGACGACGATCTCAAGGAGGCGGTCGACATCACCGCCCTGTCCGTCCCCTCCGACCAGCGCATCGCCCAGAACGCGAGGACGATCCGCGATAAGTACCTGGAGAAGGGCTTTTACCTGGCCGCCGTGGAGCCGGTGGCCACGCCGGCCGGTCCGGGGATGGTGGATCTCGAGTTCAAGATCACCGAGAACCGGAAGGTGATCGTCCAGGAGATCGACATCACCGGCAACGAGGGTGTGCCCGACGCGAAGATCAAGCGCTTCCTCAGCACCAAGGAAGGGGGCATCGTCCCCTGGCTCACGAGCACGGGCAACTTCATCGAGGAGAACCTCGAGAACGACGTGTACGTGGTGCGAAGTGTCTTGCTGGAAGAAGGCTACGTCGAGGCTCAGGTCGACGAGCCGAAGGTGTTCCTCTCGCCCGACAAGCGGCACATCTTCATCACCATCCACGTGACCGAGGGGCCGCAGTACCAGATCGGCAAGGTCAACGTCCGGGGCGACTTCGTGACCGAGGAAGGCCTCACCCAGGGCGCCGTGCACGCGCTGGTCGACGGCAAGGACCTGCGCGACGTGCAGGAGGCCTTCGAGAAAGACAAGGCCGCCGGCGTCGCCATCGACGAGAACTGGACGCCGAAGGTGGAGCGCCGCTGGCTCGACTTCGGCGGCCAGAACACGCCGATCGAGACGGGCGACACCTTCAAGCTCACGACCATGCAGGCGGTCACCCAGCGCGTGTCCGACCTCTACGGCGACCAGGGCTACGCCTTCGCCAATATCGTCCCGCTGCCAGAACCCGACCCGGAATCCAAGGTGGTCGATCTCACCTTCGACATCCAGAAGGGCGACAAGATGCGGATCGGGCACATCAACATCACCGGCAACGACCCCACGTTCGACAAGGTGGTTCGCCGCGAGATCCCGATCAACGAGGGCGAGGTGTACGCCGGCAGCCGCATCCGCGAGGCCCGCGAGCGCCTGGAGCGGCTCGGCTTCTTCGAGACGGTCGAGATCAGCACGCCCCGTGGCGGCGAGCCCGACGAGCTGGAGATGAACGTCGACGTGGCGGAGCGTCCCACGGGCAGCTTCACCGTGGGGGCGGGTTTCTCCTCGGTCGATAGTTTCCTGCTCACCGCCAACATCCAGAAGTCCAATTTCTTCGGCCTCGGCTGGGTGGTGAGCATCGCGGGCAACATCAGCAAGCCCACGCAAACCGCCAACCTCGACTTCTACGACCCGTACTTCTTCGACAGTCGCTGGACCTTGCGCCTGAGCGGCTACGTGCAGCAGCAGAACTACATCGAGAACGAGTACCGCCGAGGCGGCCTTTTCCAGGTGGGTCGCTACCTCGACGCGCGCGACGACATCCGCCTCGCCATGGACTACACCATCGAGGACAACGGGTTGTTGTCACTCGACGAGTACAAGGAACGCCTCTACGGCGGCCAACTCTATCGGAACGGTGTGACGTCGAGCGCCGGTGTCACCTTCGAGGTCGACAAGCGCAACAACCGCATCAACGCCACGCGCGGCATCAAGTTCACCTTGTCCACCGAACTGGCCGGCGGCTTCCGCATCAACGACGACGAGGTGCTCTCGGTGCTCGGAGGCGACTTCAACTACTGGGAGTCAAAGGCAAACTTTCGCTTCTACCAGCCGCTCGTGAAAGACGACTGGGTGGTATTCAAGTACAACATGTCCGCCGGGCACATCCAGAGCACCGACGGCACGATCGTGCCCTACATCCACCGTTACCGGGCGGGTGGCATCACCTCGATCCGCGGCTTTGCCACCTTGTCGCTCGGCCCCTCCATCCGCGCCAGCGGCTACCGCGAGTACGCCAACCAGGTGGCCACCACGGTGGGCAGCGACGACCCCGCCTCGGCCGACGACCGGCTCATCATCGGCGGCACGGAAACCTTCATCAACAACTTCGAGCTCGAGTCGCCCATCATCAAGGCGGCCGGCATCTCCTTCGTGACCTTCTTTGACGCCGGCAACACCTTTGGCGACGTCCAAGGCGAAGGAAACATCGACCTCACCGACCTTCGCACCTCTGTAGGCTTTGGCATTCGCTGGTTCAGCCCCATCGGGCCGCTTCGCTTCGAGTGGGGCTTCCCGCTCGAGCCCTACCCCGACGAGCGCAAGGCCGTCTTCGACTTCACCATCGGCAGCGCATTCTGAAAGGAGCGCCCATGTTCAAACGATTCATTGCTCTCTTCATGGTCTGTTTCGTCCTCGCTGGCGACGCGCTCGCCGAGGTCAAGGTGGCCGTCGTCGACTTCCAGCGCGCGCTCAACGAGGTGAAAGAAGCCGACGGCGTGCGCAAGAAGCTGGAAGGCATGTACGGCGAGCGCAAGGGCGCCATCGAGAAGATGCAGAAGTCGCTGGAAGCGCAGCGCGCCGAGCTCGAGAAGCAGTCTGCCATCCTCTCCGACTCCGCGCGGAAGCAGAAGGAAGACGAGTTCATGCGCAGCCAGATGGAGTTCCAGCAAACCTACGGTCGCTACGAGAGCGAGATGCAGGGCGCCTACTACACGGCGATGGAGCAGTTCATCGAGAAGATGAGGAAGATCGCCGTGGCGATCGGCCAGGAGCGCGGCTACTCGCTGGTGCTCGAGGCCACCGAGGGTGGCGTGGTGTACTACCAGCCCAGCATCGACGTGACCGACGAGCTGATCAAGCGCTACAACGCGGCCAACCCGGCAACCACCACCACCACCGGCAAGTGAAGCTCGCCGAGCTGGCCTCGGCCCTCGGCGGCGCTGTCGAGGGGGACGGGGAGATCGAGATCACCGGCGTCGCGGGGCTCGAAGAGGCCGGCCCAGCCGACGTGTCTTTCCTGTCGAATCGTCGCTACGCGGCCCTGTTCAAAAGCAGTCGCGCCGGGGCGGTCTTGGTGTCGCGACAGGAGCCAGCCCACGGGCGCGTGGTGGTGCGCTGCGACGACCCCTACCTGGCCTTCGCGCGAGCACTCGCCCTGTTCCACCCGCGCCCCGCCTTCGTGGCCGAGGTGGCGCCGCAGGCGGTGGCGCTGGGCCAGGTCGATGGGGCACGCCTGATGCCCTTTGCCTATGTGGGCGAGGGCGCGGTGGTGGGGGAGGGGACGCTGCTCCACCCCTTTGCCTACGTGGGCAAGGGCGCGCGCGTGGGCCGCGACTGCGTGCTGATGGCGGGCTCGGTGGTGATGGACGGCTGCGTGGTGGGCGACCGCGTGGTGCTCAACCCCGGCGCGGTGGTGGGCGGCGAGGGCTTCGGCTTTGTGCCCACCCGCGAGGGGCTGGTGAAGATCCCGCAGACCGGGCGCGCGGTCGTGCAAGACGACGTGGAGATTGGCGCAAACAGCTGCGTGGACCGGGCCGCCATGGGCGACACCGTCGTGGGCCGGGGGACGAAGACCGACAACCTCGTGCAGGTGGGCCACGCCGCCGAGATCGGCCCGCACAACGTGATGGTGGCCTACTCCGGCGTGGCCGGTTCCACGCGCACCGGCACGGGCGTGACCCTCGCGGCCCGCGCCACGGTGCTTGGGCACCTCGACGTGGGCAGCGGCGTGACCGTGGGCGCGATGAGCATGGTCACCCACGACGTGCCCGTCGGGGAGAGACGATCTGGCATCCCCGCGATGGAGCATCGCGACTGGCTGCGCGTGGCCACGCTGCTCAAGGAGCTGCCGGAGTTGTTCAAGCGGGTGAAGAAGCTGGAAGACAGCGGGTAGGTCGGAGGGGGATCGTCAGCGGTTGGCGCTCAGAGGCCGTGCTGCCAGATCACCGAGAGGTGAGCATCCTCGGGTCGCGGGTCATCGCTGTTGCCGTACCAGGGCCAGCCGATGGCGACGAGCGCATAGGCCGGGAGACCGGTCTCGCCGGTGAAGCTGGCCAGGCTCTCACCGGTGCGCGTCCGGCCGGCGCCGGTGGGCTCGATGAAGGTATCGATGTCCGCAAGGTCGTGGCTTCCAGCTAGGGGGCCGTGGGCCAGATAGGCACCGCCCCACGTCCCGTCGCGGGGGGCGCCCACCAGGAGGTCATCGGTGCCATCGCCGTCGAAGTCCACGTCGCAGACGAGGTCCCCGTTGTCAGCGCGCTCGCCGCGGTCGAAACGGACCAGGGCGTCGCCGGCATCGCGGGTGCCGGCCCAGGGTCCGGTGAACACCAGCGTCTGGTCGTCGATGTCGATGGCCACGTCGGCGACGCCGTCGCGGTCGAAGTCGCCCCCGGCGCAGAGGTAGGTGTCGCGGTACGCACCTGGGTCGTCGGACGCCGACACGATCCCGAGGGCGCCAGCCGCCTCCCCTGGCGCGGCGAGCGGGCCGCCGAAGACCCACAGCCCCAGCCTCCTCGGTTCCACCGTCCTTTCCCCGGTGGCCATCAGGTCGTCGTGTCCGTCGCCATCAACGTCCGCGGTAGCGAGCTCGAAAGCCTGGAGCTGTTGGACCCCAAACGTCGAATCGGCCGCCGTGTAGTCACCGCGCATCGGCCCGGAGTACCCCCGGAGACCGTCTCCCCTCGACGTGGCGAACGCTAGGTCGGGCACCCCGTCGCCGTCGAGGTCGCCGGTCGCCTCTGCGTCGCCGAGCGCGTCGTCGTCCACGTAGGCCTCGTATGCCTCCGGATCGCGCTCTCCCGGGGACCAGTCCTCGTACAGGCGAGGTCCGGCGAGCCAGCCCCAGAGGCCGTCGCGCCCGTCGCCGTCGTGGTCCCCCGCCTCCCTGCACGGGGGAACGTGCCCCCCCCCGTAGCCCTCCGCCGGCAGGAAGGCCCACGCGTCCTGCGGGACGGCGGGCAGTGCCGTGGCGCCGAGCACGAAGTAGCAGCCGCCCACCTCGCCGCCGGTTGGGGGCGACGCGCCCACCACGAGGTCGCGAGCGCCGTCGCCGTCCAGGTCGCCGGCCGCGTTTGCGAGCACGATGGACACGGCGCCCGAGGACCGGACCACGCCGTCGGCCCGCGCGGAGAGGTTGACGGCCCCCGCCACCTCGCAGCCGTTGGTGGTGCCGTCGCAGTCGTCGTCGATGCCATTGTCGCACCTCTCGGTGGCCATCGGGCTCACCGACGCGTCGTCCGGGGCGCAGTCGTCGATGTCGTCCACCCCATCACCATCGCGGTCGGGTGACACTGCGTCGTGTCCGGCGGGCAGGCAGCCCGTTGCCAGCAGCGCCACCGCGGCGCCACGACAGCTAGCCAAGGCTGATACGCTCCACGCGGGCGTGGCCGGTGAGCGGCTGGAAGCCACCCCCTTGCTCGTCCCAGGTGGTGACCAGCCGGTCGCCCACTCGCACGGTGTGGGGGCGGCACCCCACGTCGGCCACGAGCACTTCCTCGCTCCCCTCCTGCGCCCCAGTGCGGTCGAACAGGGCGCGGGCGATCGTGCCACGGTCCCCGCACAGGAACGTCCCGAGAGGGCCGCGCACGTAGGTGACCAGCACGTGGTCATTCTCAAACGCGATGGCAGTGGGCATGCAGAGTAGTTGCCCGGTGATCGTGTAGCGTCTGCCGAGGGCCTCGAACAACGGTTGCACGGGCAGCCAGTCCCGGTCGACGAAGGCGCCGACGAGCACGTTCTCGCGAGGCTCCACGCCGTCCTCCACCAGAGGTGCACTGTCGGGGCCTACCAGGAGCCAGCGCGCCTGTGCGCTTGCGTCCCAGCCGCCCTGCCCCCAGCTTCCGAAGCTCAGCTCCACGCGGCGGCCGGAGCTCATGTTCGTCATCGGGCTCACCGCCGTCACCGGCGTGGAGGAGACCACGTTCAGGTCGCTATCCAACTTGTACGCGACGATTCGCGGCCCAGCCGGGTCTACCACGCCCAGGACGGCGCCTCCCGGCGACGCGGCGAGGAAGTGGTCGTTGCCGAGAAACGACGCGTCAGTCGCTATCACTGCTTCCCGGACCAGCCGGAAGCCAGTTGCATCGACGCGCGCCACCGAGACCTCCTGGGTGCCCGAGCCATAGGCCGACACCCAGTGCTCTCCGCGCTGGAACACGTGCCAGGTGTCGGTGACGGTCGTCGCGAGCGCCACTGCGGTCCACCCGACGGTGGCCAGGTTCGCGCTGCTCGTCAGGTCCAGGTTGCCCATGTAGAGCGTGCCGTCCGATGCGTAGGACAGCACCACCTCGTCGGGGCCGCCGTCCGCCTCGACCGCGTGGAGCCACAGCATCGAGGTGGAGGTGGAGGCAGGGGTCACCTCCCCCTCGAATTCCAGAGCCAGCGTGACACGGCTCGCCAGGGCCCGCCGGCTGGAGTCGATGGTCGACGCGAGGGTGAGGTAGGGCATGCTCGCGTGCTGCTGAGCTAGATCTCGTCGAGCTCGAGCCAGGCGTTGTGCAAGAGCACGCACTGGAGCGTGGTCGTGCCGCTGGGGTTCTTCACCCACAACCCAAGGCGCGCGAGCTGACGGCCCTGCGTGGTCGTTCGAACGTCGGTGAACGCCGAGGGGAACTTCACGCCCGAGCTGGTGAGCGTGTCGGCACCGAGCGTCACGGCGGCGTCGGGCGCGGTCTCCACGTTGGCCACCTGCAACCCCGGCCGCGTGACCATGTTGGCCGCCGTCTGGCCCGACGCCTCCCATCCCATGCGGGCCTTCTCCATCGCGCCGGCATCGAGCCAGGCGGTGAGCACCACGAAGAAGCCGTCCCCCGTGTCGACCTTGGTGAAGCCCGTGATCGGGCCGAGATTGATTCGTCGCCTGCGCGCCATCGTTGCTCCCAGCTTGCGAAGCCAGACTAGGAGATCGTGCCGCGACCTGCAAGCGCGCGCTACCTACGGATGGGGATGGGGATGGGGATGGTGTAACACGGATAGTTTTGAGTTGTCAACGTCGTGTCAAGAATACGCCGTCAGGTCGGCTGCTTGGACGAGGGCGCGATTGGGCCCGCGGTGGCACCCGGTTGCGACACCCCGTGGCGTTGTAGAACCCGACCGGGGCGCCAGGAGGCCGACAGCTCCGCCGCCAATCTTCCTACAGCCTACTCCCTACAGCCTACAGCCTGTGTCAGTATTCGACGCAGATCTCATCGAAGTAAGCCGTCGCCGACTGGTGCACCTGGAGCCCGATTTCGCCGGTGCGAGTGAAGTTGCCACAGCCTGCGTCGCCCGAGTAGGCGAGGCTCCCGTTGAAGTAGAGGTCGACGTTGCCGGGGCTCACCTCGGCCATCACGTCGTAGTAGGTGCCCGAGCTGAAACTGACAGAGCCCACGTTGGTCTCGGTGGTGGAGCTGTTCACCAGGTAGAGCGTGCTCCCGGCCCAGAAGTGGAAGCCGCAGTGGTAGCTCGAGGAGGCGTAGCCGAGCACGATGCCGAAGCCGGTGGCGCCGGTGCCGGTCATGTACACGGTGTAGGTGTCGGTGCTCGAATCCATCCCCGTGCTGTGCACCAGGTCGGGTCCGGTGTGCGAGGACGAGTAGCCGGCAATGATGCCACTCGACACCGACCAGGAACCATCGACGATGCTCCAGTCGGAGATGTCGTTGTCGTCGAAGTTGTCGTGGAAGATGCCGGTGCCGCTGTCGATGGCGCCGTCACAGTCGTTGTCGATGCCGTCGCAGAGCTCGCGGGCGCCCGCGTTGACCGTGTCGTCGCCGTCGTCGCAGTCCTCGCAGGCGGCGTAGCCGTCGCCGTCGTCGTCGGCGTAGCTGACAGAACCGTCGCAGTTGTAGTCCTCGGGGTCGGCGCAGTCTTCCGCCGCGCCGGGGTTGTAGTCGCTGTCGCCGTCGTCGCAATCGCCGCTCACGGCCACGTAGAGCGGGGGCACGTCGCAAGACACGGCGCTGCTGGCGGTCTCGCCGTATCCGTCGCTGTCCGCGTCGAGGTACCAGGTGTCGGCGCTGCCGGCGTCGAGGGAGCTGTCGGCGTCGTCGATGTCGCCGTCGCAGTCGTCGTCGATGTCGTTGCACACCTCGGTGGCGCTCGGGTTGACCGCGTCGTTGTCGTCGTCGCAGTCGGAGCTGTCAGAAACATAGCCGAGGGGCAGGTCGCAGCCGCTCAGCGCGCCCGCGGCGTCGCCGTAGCCGTCATTGTCGTCGTCGGGGTATTCCGTGCGGGTGGTGCTGGCGTCGAGGCTGTCGTCGTCGTCGTCCACGAGCCCGTCGCAGTCGTCGTCCTCGCTGTTGCAGGTCTCGGTGGCGCCGGGGTTGATGTCGTCGTCGCCGTCGTCGCAGTCGCTACTGTCGGCCACCGTCCCCGGGGGCTGGGTGCACGCCCACTCGATGTCGGCCGCGTCGCCGTAGCCGTCGCCGTCGTCGTCCTCGTACCAGGTGGTGCCGGTGCTGGTGTCCACGTCGTTGTCGTCGTCGTCGATGTCGCCATCACAGTCGTCGTCGATGCCGTTGCAGGACTCCACGGCGCCATCGTTGACGTCGGCGGCGGTGTCGTCGCAATCCTCGCAGGCGGCGTATCCATCGCCATCGGCGTCGGCGTAGGCGACAGAGCCGTCGCAATTGTAGTCGATGGCCTCGGTGCACGACTCGCTCGCACCCGGGTTGTACGCCGCGTCCTCGTCGTCGCAGTCGCCGCCGAGCGGGGCATAGCCGGTGGGTTCGGCGCAGGCCTCGTCGGCCACGGCGTCGTTGCCGTAGCCGTCGGCGTCGCGATCCTCGTAGTAGGTGGTGGTGACTTCCTCGTCGACAACCCCGTCGCAATCGTTGTCGAGGGTGTCACAAACCTCGTCGTGACCCGGATACACGTCGGCGCTGGTGTCTTCGCAGTCGGTGTCGTTGATGACGTAGCCGGCGCCGATGTCCTTGCACGTGACGACCATCGCCCCTGGGTCGCCGTAGCCGTCGCCATCGGCGTCGGCGTAGTAGGTCGTGGTGTCGTCTTCGTCGATGGCGCCGTCGCAATCGTTGTCGACGTTGTCACACACCTCGTCGGTGCTCGGGTACACGTCGTCGCGGGTGTCGTCGCAGTCGCTACTGTCCTCGATGTAGCTGCCGTCCGGCGGCTCGCAGGCGGTGACGGCGCTGCCCTCGTCGCCGAAACCATCGCCGTCTTTGTCGGCGTAGTAGGTGCCGCCGAGGTCCTCGTCGACGAGGCTGTCACAATCGTTGTCGATGTTGTCACACGACTCCGCCGCGGCGGGGTTGACGGTGGAGTCGTTGTCGTCGCAATCGCCTTCCTCGGTGGTGAAGCCGTCGCCGTCCTTGTCGCCCTCGTCAACCGCGCCCGTGTCTTTCTCGTAGGGCATGGTGTGTTCGGCCCGGCAGGCCAGGGCGAGGATGGCGAGGAGAGCGGTTCGCATGGGGCTTTTGTACCATGCCCATCACCACTCCACGCACAGCTCGTCGAAGTAGGCGAGGTGATCCTGGTGCACCTGGAGGCCGATGTCGCCGGTGCGCACGAAGTCGTCGCAGCTCGCGTCGTCGCTAAAGATCAACAGCCCGTCGAGGTAGAGGTCCACGTGCTCGGGGCTAAGCTCGGCGCGAAGCTCGTAGTAGCTGAGCGCATCGTGGGCAGCGGTGCCGACGACCTCCTCCACGTTGTTGCCGGTGGTCAGGTACAGATCGAGTCCCTGGAGAAGGTGGAAGCCGCAGTAGTTGCTCGGGTCGGCGTAGGCGAGCACCAGGCCCATGTCGTGGTTGCCCATCGCGCGCGTCACCAGAGTGTAGCTGTCCTCGGAACCGTCCATGGGCGTGGACCGGACGAAGTCTGGGCCGATGTGGGAGGTGGAGTAGCCGGTGACCACGCCGCCCGACGCCGACCAGCCGCCGCCGAGCACCGTCCAGTCGCTGATGTCGTTGTCGTCGAAGTCGTCGCGCCAGGCCCCGCCGAGGGCGTTCTCCCCCTGGTCGACGGCGCCGTCGCAGTCGTCGTCCACCGCGTTGCAACTCTCCCGGGCGGAGGGGCTGACTGTCGCGTCGGTGTCGTCGCAGTCGTCGCCCGCCGCCACGTGCCCGGCGGGGGCGTCGCAAGAGGCAACGCTGGCGCTCGCGTCGCCGTGGCCGTCGCCGTCGTTGTCGGCGTACCAGGTGTCGGCGTCGGCGCTCGACTCGTCGACGTTGCCGTCGCAGTCGTCGTCGATGCCGTTGCAGGTTTCAGTGCCATCGGGGTGCGCGCCGGCGTCGGTGTCGTCGCAGTCGCCGTCTACCTCGACATGGCCCGCCGGCGTGTCGCAGGCGAGCGTGGACGCGCTGCCGTAGCCGTCGCCGTCGCCATCGACGTACCACTCGGTCTCGCCCTCGGCCCCGCTCTCGTCGGCCTCGCCGTCGCAGTCGTCGTCGGTGCCGTTGCAGCTCTCCACGGCGCCGGGGTTCACCGCCGCGTCGTCGTCGCGACACTCGAGGCACGCCGCGAAGCCGTCGGCGTCGTTGTCGGCGAAACCCACCGAGCCGTCGCAGTTGTAGTCGGTGGGTTCGTCGCAGGCCTCGGTGGCGCCGGGGTTGTAGGCGGCGCTGTCGTCGTCGCAGTCGCCGCTGTCGACGCTGGTGCCGCCGGGCTGGTTGCAGGCCCACACCGAGGTGCTCCCGTAGCCGTCGCCGTCGGCATCGACGAACCACTCGGTCTCACCCTCGGCGCCGGCCTCGTCGACCTCCTGGTCGCAGTCGTCGTCGTCGCCGTTGCAGCTCTCGGGTGCGCCCGGGAAGACGGTGGAGTTGGCGTCGTCGCAGTCGTCGTCCTGGGGGGCGTAGCCCTCTGGGATCTGGCAGCCGATCGAGTAGGGCGTCGCCACGCCGTGGCCGTCGCCATCGCTGTCGTGGTAGCCGATGACGGTCACGCCCTCGTCGACGAGCCCGTCGCAGTCCTGGTCGCTCCCGTCGCACACCTCGATGGCGCCAGGGTGGCGGTGGGGGTTCTCGTCGTCGCAGTCCTTGGGCCGGGCGACGCCGTCTCCGTCGAGGTCATCGGCAGGGAGCTCTTCCGTTGGCATGTCGCGACAGGCGAGCGCCAGGAGGAGGAGCACTTACCTCTCCTCCACGCGATACCCGGCCTCCTGGAGGCGGGTGATGAAGTCGGCCGCGCTCGACGAGGCGAGGAGGATCTCCCGCAGCCGGTGCTCGTGCATCGCGTCGAGGGCGGCGGCCGAGATGAACGGGTGCATCGCCACCTGGCCGCCGGGCGGCGGTGGGGCGGTAGACGTGAGCGCGCCGGGCTCGGAGCGGGCGCTCAGAACGGCGTCGTCGCCGTAGTAGACAGTGAACGCGGCGGGGGCGGTCATCGTGGCGTTTCCGTGGAGGCAGGCAACGAGAAGGGGGAGCAACAACCGGTGCTCGGTGGGCTAGGGCGTGGCCGGGGCCTGCGCCGCGGGGGGTGGCCCGTAGATCTTGACGAGCAAAGCAAAGATCTCCGGGTCGTTGGTCTTGAGCCAGTCGGGGCCGTTGTTGCCGATGCCCTCGTTGACGCCGAAGAAGCAGTTGGTGGCCTGCGCGAAGTACTCCCACTCGTTGCTGGCGCCGTAGTCCTCGGTCCAGGGGCCGCCCGCCTTCTTGCGGGCGTTGTACAGGTCGAGGATCTTGGCTTGCTCGCCTGAGGGCAAGCCCTTGTCGTGGATGGCGTGGGCCAGCTCGTGCAGGCCCACCGAGTAGCCATCGGAGTAGGTGTCGGAGCCGGCGCCCTGGTCGACCAGGTTTTCCTCGGGCACGGCGATGGCGAAGAGCCCGCTCGGCACGCGCATGCCGCCAGCGCCGCGCACGTCGTCCCAGGTGCGGCCGTCGAAGGTCTTGGTGCCCTTGAGCGACTTGAACTCCTCGACGTCGGTCATCTTCTGCTTCGAGGGCACGATCACCAGCGCCGCCTTGGCCTTCTTCATGGCCGCCTGCACGTCCTTCCGGTTGGCGAGCGTGGCGGTGACGATCTTCTCGCAGGCGTCGAGCGCGGTCGGACTCACGCCTCGGCCGAGGATGATCACCCCCAGCACCTCGCGACGCTGCTCGCCCTCCACGGCGGGCAGCGGGGATTTCAACTTCTCGATCGTGGAGGCGATCCCCTGCAACACTTGGCCGTGGTCGTGCCCGGCGTGGTCGTGGCCGCCGTCGGGGGGCGGCCGCACCTGCTCGTGCTCGTGCTCGCCCTGCCCTCCCGCGTCGATACCGGGCACCTGCGCCGCGAGAAAGCTGTTGCCGTAGCGGCTCTGCTTGCTGCGGCTGTCGGCCGCAGGAGCGGGCCGCGAAGGCGACTCCTGGGCCGGGGACGGGACACGGGCCTGGGCGAGTCCGGACATCGGCGAAGTGTACACCGCCAGGGCGGGGCGCGGCGGGGTAGATCGCGCGTTCCATGGACATCACCGAGATCATGGCGATGCTGCCGCATCGCTACCCCTTCCTGATGATCGACCGGGTGCTGGAACTTTCGCCCGGCGAGCGTGTCGTGGCGCTCAAGAACGTGTCGATCAACGAGCCCCAGTTCACCGGCCACTTCCCCGCGCAGCCGGTGATGCCCGGCGTACTGGTCGTGGAAGCCATCGCCCAGGCCTGCGGCGTGATGGCGATGAGCGCCCACCCCGACATGCGGACGAAGCAGGTCTTCCTGCTCGGCCTCGACGGGATTCGTTTCCGCACGCCGGTCCGGCCCGGCGACCAGCTCCGCATCACGGTCACCAAGACCGGCGAGAAGCGCAGCATCTGGTTCTTCGATGCCGACGTGACTGTCGAAGGCAAGACGGTGGTGGAGGGCAAGGTGATGGCGACCGTCGTCGATCGTCCCGGAGCTGCATCGTGATTCTCTTCTTGCTCGCCTGCGAAGACGCACCCAAGTACGACAAGTTCGCCGACGTCTTCGAGCCCTCGCTCACCGTCAACGCCGGGGCTGTCCCGCCAAACGGCGAGCGCCTGCAGGTGCTGGTCAACCCGGCGCGCGTCGGGCAGTGTCGCGCGCTACCCGAGCTTACCGCGAACGTCGATGGCGTCGTGATGACGCGCCTGCATGGAAAGGTGGAGAAGGAGAGCTACGGCTACGACCGCGACTGCAGCGTGTACGAGTTTGAGCTCGACGCCAGCGGCATCGCGTCGCGACCGGTCGGCGAGAAGAGCGTGGTGACGGTCACCGACGGGGTGACGACGCTGGCGCTGGAGACGAAGCACCTGTTTGCGCCACGCACGCTGGCCGTGCAGGGCGAGGTCGCGGCCGGGGGCGAGGTGGTTCTGCGCTGGAGCCCGGGTGGCGACGTGATCGCGACGGAGAACAGCTTTGCGATTGAGCTCGTCGTCGGCGAGGAGAAACGTCGCGTGGCGCCGGTGACGGTGACCGTCGAGGAGGTGCGCTTCACCTTGCCGGCCGACGTACACGGCCCGGTGACAGCGGAGCTGCTCGGCACCGCGGGAATCGCGCCGCCGCTGGTGGCGTGCAATGGGGCGAAGACGTGCTCGGTGTCGCGGGTTTTCCTCGTGCCTCCCGTTGAGATCGTGGTGCCATGAGCGACACCTGCGGCGCGTGACGCTCCCGCTGGTCACGCTGCGGGGGGCGGTGTCCGAAGCGCGGCCAGCGTCTCCGTCGGCGTCAACGCGGGGCACGCGGAGCCCTTGAAGCCGCGTGGGTCGCGAGTGGTGATCAGCTGGCAACCCGCCGCGCGCGCGCCGGCCGCGCAGACGGCGTCCTCGAAGCGGGCCCAGCGGAGCGCGAGCGCGTCGGCCAGCACCGCGCCGTCGACCGGCGCGACGGCGAATACCGTGAGGACGTCGGCCACGCAGCGGTCACCAAACTCCCGCCCGCGCGCGCGGGTCGCCAGGTAGTGCAGGGTCGTGACGCAGTGCGCCGCCAGCAGGCCCTCCACCTCCCGTCGCTCCACCAGCGCCCACACGGCCGCGGCGGCCTCCGCGTGGGGCGAACGGTCTAGCAAGACGTCGAGGACGACGTTCAGGTCGATGAGGATTCTCCTCTTCACGCGTACTTCTCGACCTGGTGCCGCCTGAAGTCTTCCACGTCCACGTCCCGCAGCGAGCCGCGAAGCCGCGCCAGCACAGGCGGCGCGGTGACATGCGTCGGGCCGGCGACGATGGCAGCGAGGTAGTCCTCGACGAGCTGGGATACCGAGGTTCCTGCGTTTGCGGCGTATCGTTTCGCGTCGGCGATGACGCGGGGGTCGACGGTGAGGGTGAGCTTGGTGGTCATGCACGTGTCCTTGTGGGATAAGTTATACGTGTGCCAGCGTCGTGCGTCAAGCGGACCCTTCGCGCGGCTAGGGCGGATGGCATACTCGGCGCCCTCCTCCCCAGGAAAGTATGCTCGACTGGCTCGAACGCGCGGGCAACAAGCTCCCCGACCCGGTGGTGCTCTTCGCTGGCGTGTCGGTGGCGGTCGCGATGCTCTCGGCGGTGCTGGCCGCGCTCGAGTGGGCGGTACCCCACCCGTCGAAAGACGAGGCGGTGGCCGTGGTCAACCTCCTTTCGCCCGACATGCTGCGCCGGATGTGGACCGACGCGGTGAAGAACTTCGGGGCTTTCCCGCCGCTGGCCAGCGTGCTGGTGGCGGTGATGGGCATCGGCGTGGCGGAGAAGACGGGCCTCGTCGGCGCGGTGCTCGGGCGCGCGGTGGCCTCGGTGCCGCCCCGATGGCTCACGGCGGCGATGTTGTTCGTCGGCGCCAACGGCGCCATCGCGTCGGACGCGAGCTTCGTGGTGCTGGTGCCACTGGGGGCCACGCTGTGGGCGCAAGCAGGCAGGCACCCTCTCGCTGGCCTCGCCATCGCCTACGCCGCGGTGTCGGGGGGCTACGGCGCCAACCTGCTCGTCACCGCGCTCGACCCCTTGCTGGCGGGCCTCACCGACGCGGCGGCGAAGCTCGTCGATCCCTCGGTGAAGGTGGCGGCGACCTGCAACTGGTTCTTCAACATTGCGAGCGTCTTCCTCGTCACCGGCGTGGGGGCCTGGGTGGCCCCGTCGGTGGAGGCGCGCTTCGGGCCTTGGCATAGCCGCGAGGCCCGCGCCGAGGGTCACGACCCCGCGCTGCGTCCCGCGCTCATCTCGGGCCTTGTCACGGCGGTGGCCCTCGTCCTGGTCGCCACCTTCGTCATCCGTGGCGACTCCTGGGCGCCCGTCTACGACAGCATGGTGATCCTCGTGGCGACGGCGGCCTTCGTGCCGGGCGTGGTCTACGGCGTGGTCAACGGGAAAATCCGCTCGTCAAACGACGCGATGCGGGTGGTGGCCGAGGCGGCGAGCGGCATGGGCGCCTACATCGTGCTCGCCTTCGCGGCGGCGCAGTTCGTGGCCTGGTTCAACTGGTCAAACCTCGGCATCGTGCTGGCGGTGAAGGGGGCGGCGGTGGTCCAGTCCCTCGGCTTGCCATCCACCCTGCTCCTGGCGCTTTTCGTGCTGCTCTCGGGCGTGCTCAACGTGCTCGTGGCGAGCGCATCGGCGAAGTGGGCGTTCATGGCGCCGCTATTCGTCCCGATGCTCATGCTGCTCGGCGTCGACCCGGCCACGACCCAGGCGGCCTACCGGGTGGGCGACGCGGTCACCAACGTGCTCACGCCGCTGATGCCGTACATGCCGATCGTCCTGGTGGCGGCTCGCCGATACGTGCCCGAGGCCGGCATGGGGACGGTGCTCGCGGCGCAGGTGCCCTTCGCGGTGGCCTGGGGCATCACGTGGACCGCGATGTTGCTCGGGTGGCACGCGATGGGTTGGCCGCTGGGGCTGGGTTAGCGGATCCGACCCTCGACGAACGGCACCTCGATGCACTTCTCGTGGTTCACCGGGCCATGTCCAAAATAGCCCTTCTCCCCGAAGAGCTCGCCGTGGTCGGCGGTGATGGTGATGTAGGTGTTGTCGGGGACGAGGTCGAAGAGCTCCTCGCAGGCGCGGTCGACCCACTGCACGGCGTTGACCTGGCGCTTGTGCAGCTCCTTCATCTTGTCGTCGTCGAAGAACTGTGGCGCTTGATCAGCGTGAACCAGGCCGCCGGCCCGCACGTGGTCGTCGAGGTGCTTGAAGACGCCATTGACCCCCGAGATACGGGGCCACGCGTTCTCGGGCTCGTCCGGGGTGGCGTACGGGTAGTGCGTCTCTCCGGCATTGAGGACGAAGAAGCTGGGACGTTCCTCGTAGAAGCGCATGCGGCGGAACATCGCCGACACGTCGTTGTGCCGCGGCATCAGCGCGTAGTCGTCGAAGTCGCGGTTGATAGGGGTGGCCGGGTTGAGCACCGGCATCGACACGTACATGTTCGTTCGGTAGCCAAGGTTGTTCCTCAGGTACGACGGGAGCCAGAGGTTTGGCACCATCTTGCCGAACTCGATACTGTCGACGTTGAAGCGCTCCTTGAAGCGGAGGAAGTCGTCCTTGTAGTAGTCGCTTGCATACACGTGCGGCGGCGAGGTGTGGGGCAACAACCCGATGAGAAGGTTGTAGTGCGACGGCGAGGTCCACGTGGCGTAAGTCCACCGCTTTTCCATGGTGCCGAGCTTCGACATGAACTTCGGCTTGGCCTTGACGAAGCTGTCGAAGCGGCAGCTGTCGAGGATGAGGATCACGTAGTTGGTGGCACCCTCCGGTGGCGGGGGACGCCCTCTCGGGGAGGCCGTCACCGGGGCCACGGTTGGCGGGCTGTCGCGACGGCCACGCAGGCGGTCGAGTAGGGGCATGGGCCCACGGTAACCCCGGGGGCGCGGCGGGGTGCATCGCCGGTTAGCATCGGGGCCCCTTTCCGGAGACGCCATGGCCATCCACCCCACCGCCGTCGTCGATCCCCGTGCCGAGCTCGGCAACGACGTGGAGATCGGCCCCTTCGCGGTGGTGACCGGACGCGTCGTGTTGCGTGATCGGGTGTGCCTGCACCCACACGCCAACGTGACCGGCGATAGCGACATCGGCGAGGACACGAAGATCTTCTCCTTCGCCAGCGTGGGTGGTGATCCGCAAGACCTGAAGTACCGCGGCGAGGCCACGCGGCTGGTGGTGGGTCCACGCTGCACCTTCCGGGAGAACGCCACCGCCAACCGGGGAACCATGGTGGGCGGCGGGGTGACGACGATCGGCAGCGATTGCCTGTTCATGGCGGGCACGCACGTGGCGCACGACTGTCACATCGGCAGCCACGTGATCTTCGCCAACTACGCGGCGCTCGGCGGTCATGTCACCGTGCAGGACCGCGCGGTGTTTGGCGGCTTTGCCGGCGTGCACCAGCACGGCCGCGTGGGGCGCTGCGCCATGGTGGCCGGCGGTGCGATGGCCACTCAGGATGTGCCCCCGTTCACGATTGCGCAGGGCGACCGCGCTCGGCTCGTCGGCCTCAACGTGGTGGGGCTCCGTCGCTCGGGACTCTCCCGCGAGGTGATGGCGGCGCTCAAGACCGCCTACCGCGAGCTGTTCCAGGCTGGCATGCCCCTGCGCATCGCCGCTGAGCAGGTCCGGGAGGTGTACAGCGACGTGCCGGAAGTGGTGGAGCTCGTCGACTTCCTCGAGGAGAGTCAGCGCGGCATCTGCCGATCCGTGGGCACTTCCGAGTCGGCCGACGAGTAGCGCCGTGCGCGTGGCCGTCTACGGGCTCGGGCGCATGGGCCGTCACCACGCGCGTCACCTGCGTGGGCTTGGCGCCGACGTGGTCGAGGTCGACCCGGCGCTCGGCCTGTTCGGCGATGCCCGCGGCGTCGATGCCGCCGTGCTCGCCACGCCCACGCGCACACACGCGGAGCTGGCCTCGTCGCTCGCCCGCGACGGGATCCCCGTCCTGGTCGAAAAGCCGCTGGCCGCGAGCCTCCCGGAGGCCGAGGTCCTGGCGACACTCGCCGGCGTCGTGGTGGGCCATGTGGAGCGCTTCAATCCGGCGGTGGGCGCGCTCTTCGATACTGGTCTCGACGTGCGTTTCGTCCAGGCCGAGCGCCTCGCGCCATGGACAGATCGGGCCGTCGACGTCGACGTTGTGTACGACCTGATGGTCCACGACCTCGATCTCTTCGGCCTGTTCACGGGATTCGCCGAGGTGGCCGACGTGCGCGGAAATGGACTTGGTGTCGCGACGTCGGGGCCGGACATCGCCCACGCTCGCGTGGAGACGGTCGATGGTCGCGTGGCGGTGTTGTCGACCTCGCGCATCAGCCCCGCGACCGTGCGCAAGTTCCGGGCCTTTGGCCACGGCGCCTACGTGGGGCTCGATCTCGGCGCGAAGACCGCGCATCGCGTGGGTCGCGACCTCCGCTCCGAACCGATCACGGTTCCCGAGGTCGACGCCCTCCGCGCCGAGCTCGGCGCCTTCCTTTCCTGGGTTGACGGCGGCTGCCTCGACCTCGGCGCGGGGCCAAATCGACTCGCGACGGTCGACGAGGCCCTCTGGACGCTGCGACTCGCCGAGCGGATCCGGTGCGCCTCGGCCTGAGCGCCATCGAGCCGAGCGCGGATCGCCTCGGCGCGGAGTTGATCGGCGCCCTTCGTTCGCACGGACAGGTGGCCACCCGCGGCCTCGGTGGCGAGCGCATGGCGGCCCTGGGCTTCGAGCGGGTGCACACGCTGGCCCCTCCCGCCATGGGGCTCTGGGAGGTGCTGGGACACCTCGGCGCGATCCGCCGGCAGCGGGCTGCGCTGCTGGATCACCTCGACGGTCTCGAGGCGCTCGTCTGCATCGATGCCCCCGACTTCCACATGCCGGTCGCGACTCGGGCGCGTGCCCAGGGGCTCCGGACCGTGGGGTGGGTGTCGCCCCAGCTCTGGGCTTGGCGACCGGGGCGGAAACACGCGGTGGCCCGGGCCTACAGCACGCTACTCTGCCTTTTTGACTTTGAACCAGCGCTCTACGCGGGCACCAGGCTCGACGCACGCTTCGTGGGGCACCCCGCCATCGACCGGCTCGTTGAACGTCGTCCGGAGGCGGGGGTGGTGGCGCTCTTCCCTGGCTCCCGCGAGTCCGAGCTGTCGCGACACCTCGAGCCCTTCCTCGACGCCACGCGCGGCTACGGAACGGTGCTGGTGGCCGAGGGGTCGCCGGCACTCCGGGCGCGGCTTCGTGCCGACCCTCGCGTGCACGTCGTGCCGCCGGAAGAGGCGATGGCGCGTTGCGAGCGGGCGCTCAGCAAGTCGGGCACCGTCACCCTCGAACTCGCGCTCAACGGCGTCCCCAGCGTGGTGGCGCACCGAGTCCACCCGATCACCTATGCGGTAGGGCGCCTCCTCGTACGGGGCATCCGCTTCCTCGCCCTGCCCAACCTCCTCGCCGACCGTGCCGTGTACCGGGAGTTCGTCCAGCATTTCTCGGCAGACACGCTCCGCGTCGCGCTGGCGGAGGCGAAAGTACCGCCCGTCGCCGAGCTGCGGGCCCGCGTGGGTCCGCCCGGGGTCGTGCGCCGCGTGGCGGCGGCAATCGTTACTGGATCGGGATGATCGAGATGCCGAGCTTGTCGGACAGGTGGGCCGAGAACCGCTTCAGGTAGTTGCTGGTGTCGTCGATGTTGGCCTTGTCGGTGCTCTTGGCCAGGGCCATGCGACCGCGCTTGAGCGCCTGCT
Organism: Pseudomonadota bacterium; assembly: GCA_005778355.1. Classification (GTDB taxonomy): domain Bacteria; phylum Myxococcota_A; class UBA796; order UBA796; family SXON01; genus SXON01. The sequence goes on from SXON01000222.1 coordinate 31,299, forward strand.
CCGTCTCGGCCACGTCTTGTTTGTGCATGACGGCCTTGTGCTCGCGGAGGAAGGTTTCCAGCGCGACGATCTGCTTCTCGATGGTGTTGCGCGAGTCCTTGATCTCGGCGGCCGCCTCGCGACGAGTCTCGTGGACACTGGACTCGCTCTTCGCCTGCTCGATCTCGAGCTTCGACAGGCCGGTGGGCGCGCGAATGGTGATCGCGTTTTGCACGCCGCGGCCGTCGCGGGCGCTGACGTTGACGATCCCGCTCGCGTCGATCGCGAACTTCACCTCGATGCGAGGCGCCCCGCGGGACGCCGGCTCGAGTCCCACAAGCTCGAACTCGCCGAGCGACACGTTCTCGGTGGCCGTGCCACTCTCGCCCTGCAACACGTGGATCTTCACCGCGCGCTGGTTGTCGACCACCGTGCTGACCATCTGGATCTTCTGCGCCGGGATCGTGGTGTTCTTGGGGATGAGCTTCGCGAACCGGCGCCCTTCCACCTCGATGCCGAGCGAGAGGTTGGTCACGTCGAGCAAGGTGACGGACTTCACCTCGCCCTCGAGCACGCCCGCCTGGATGGCCGCGCCGATGGCCACGACCTCGTCGGGGTTGAACGCGTGGTTGAGCGGACGCTTGAAGAACTCCTTCACCATCTCCTTCACGCGCGGGATGCGCGAGGAGCCGCCCACCATCACCACTTCCTCGATGTCTTCTACACGCAGATTGCTCTCCGCGAGCACCTTGCGACACTCCTCGACGGTCTTCTCGAACAGGGGCAACGCCATGTTCTCGAACGCGGCGCGCGTGAGGGTCACCTGGAGGTGGCGCGGACCCTGGGCGTCGGCGGTGAGGAAAGGGAGGTGAATCTCGGTCTCGGTGGCCGTGGAGAGCTCGATCTTCGCGCGCTCAGCGGCGTCGCGCAGGCGCTGCCGCACGATCTTGTCGCCCGACACGTCGATGCCATGCTCGGTGCGAAACTGCTCGAGCAACCAGTCCACCACCACGCGGTCGATGTCGCCGCCGCCAAGCGCGTTGTTGCCGCGGGTTGCCCGGACCTCGCCCACGTCGCGGTCGATGTTGACGATGCTGATGTCGAAGGTACCGCCGCCGAAGTCGTAGACGGCGATGGTGCAGTCCTTACGACGGTCATGGAGGTACGCGAGCGCGGCCGCAGTGGGCTCGTGGATGATGCGCAGGACGTTGAGCCCCGCGATGGTGCCCGCGTCCTTCGTTGCCTGGCGCTGCCGGTCGTTGAAGTGCGCGGGGACGGTGATGATCGCCTCGGTCACCGGCTCGCCGAGAAAGTCCTCGGCGCTGCGTTTCAGCTTTTGTAGGATCATCGCGCTGATTTCCGGTGGGGAGTACAAACGACCCCCCACCTTGATCGCCACGTCGCCGTTCTTGTTTTCTGCCACCTCGTAGTTCACAAGTGGGATGTCGCGACCCGCCTCCTTGTAGCGCTTGCCCATGAAGCACTTGACCGAGTGGATGGTGGCGTCGGGATTGATGAGCATTTGTCGCTTGGCGATGTCGCCCACAAAACGCTCGTTTGCCTTGGAAAAGCCAACGACGGAGGGGGTGACGCGGCCACCCTCTTCGTTGATGATCACCCGCGGTTCGCGCCGGTCCATGTACGCGACGACCGAGTTGATCGTCCCGAGGTCGATGCCGATGACCTTGCCCATTCCTTGAGCTTCCTCTGATTGATGGTAGGACGCAGCTAGCGGCGATGTCAATCTGGGCCGGCGCCACCGGGGTCGGGGGGACGCCCGGTAGCGCCCTTGCGCGGCGTGATATCCGCGGGGCGGGAGAAGCCGAGATGCTCTTCGTCGCGTTGTTTGGAAGCGCCTGGGCCTTGGCGCCCGAGGTGGTGGAGTCGGAGCGCCTCGCGAATGCGGGCGACCTGGACGGCACGATTCGTGTGCTCGAAGCCTATATTGCCGTGAACAAGAACGACCCGGAGGCCCTCTGGCGCCTCGCCCGAGCGCTCTACGAGAAGGGTGAGGTCCTGGCCCAGTCGGTGCCCAACTCGCAGCGCCTCCCCATCTACACCCGGGTCGGCACGCTCTCCCGGCGGGCCCAGGAACTCGACCCCGAGGCGGGCTTTGGATATTTGTGGGAGGGTGTGGCAATGGGTCGCATAGCCACGTCGAAAGGCATTTTGTCGCAGCTCTCGACGGCCGACGACATCGAGCGCCTCTGGCTGCGCTCGCTCGAGTCCAAGACCGTCTACCGCATGGACAACGGCATCTCCTCCTTCCCCGGCGACGCGTGGAACGCCCTCGGCCAGTTCTACCGGCTCTGTCCCGACTGGCGCGCGATGGAGTGGATCTCCGGCACGCGGGGCGACATCGACAAGTCGGTGTACTACTTCCGGCTCATGGTCGCCGATGATCCCCACCGGCTCGAAGGCCTCAAGGAGCTCGGCGTGGCCTTGCTCTGCAAGGGGTACAAGCAAGACGACGAGTCCGCGAAGGCGGAGGGGCGGAAGTGGCTCGACCAGGCCTACACGCTGCCCGCCGTGTACCCCACCGACGTGATCGACCACAAGCAGATCCCGGGGATCAAGGCCCGCGAGGCCGATGCCTGCGGCTACTCACGCGACGGCTGGGAGAAGCTCGACGAGGCGGCCTACGCCGCGCAATAAGTGCGCTGGATCGCCATTTTACTGGTCGTCGCCTGCGCCCCGAAGGCGGCGCGACAGAAAGACCCGGTGATCACCGCGCTCGCCGCGGCAGATCGCCAGTGGGCGCAGCGATCGACGGTGGGCATCGACGCGGCGGAGATGGCCTACACCACGCTGCTCGCCCGCTGGCCGGGGGAGCCGCGGGTGTGGGGGCGGCTGGCCCGCACGGCCTGGTCGCGAGCGCTCGTCAACCCGGCCGACGCGCGCGCCTGGCACGAGGCCGGGCGGGAGCAGGCGATGCGCTGCCTGCTGCGTGACGGACGGCTCGAGGAGGCGGTCATACGGGGGGGCGACCATCTCGACGACGACGTGCTCGAAGGCATCAAGGGACGAGACAGCGCCTGCCTGGTCTACGCGGCCGCCCACACCGTCATGCTCGTTCGGCTGCGAGGGGAAGGGGCGATGCTCGACCTCGGCGACGTGCCCCCGCTGGTTGCTCGTGCCGAGGCGCTAGGCGAGGCGGAGCCGGCCCTGCGGCGGTGGACCGCGGCGAGCGAGCTCATGATCAGGGGAGCCGAGCCCTCGCGGGCGCGCGTCCTCCACGCGGAGGCGGTCGCCCTGGCACCTGGGCAAGCCTTCTACGCGGCCGAGGCACTGCGCGCCTTCCCTGACCTCGCGGGGACTCTGCCCGATTCGGTTCCTGACACTGAGTGGCAAATAGAAAACGCCGCGGTCAACGCGACGTTCTCTATTTCGGACGGCCGCAACGGAGTGGGCGCGACCGGCGACTAGTTGCCCGGGGACGTCGTGCCCCCGGCCAGCTTCGTCGAGTCTAGGTGGAGGCGGGACCGGCGCCGCCCTCGCGGCCACCACCCTCACGACCACCGCCCTCGCGGCCCGTGCCCGGGCGCGACGGCACCTTCCGCATGGCGCGGCGAGCGGCCTTCCGGCGGCGCTTCTCGGCCAGGCGCTGCTTGAGGCGGCGCTTCTCGCCCGGCTTCAAGTAGAAGCTGTTCTTCTTGATGTCCTTGCGGATGCCCTCACGTTCCACCTTACGGCGGAAACGACGGAGGGCCTTCTCGAAGGGCTCATTCTCGCGGACGGTGACCAGGACCAAGCAAACGCTCCGAATCGAAGCGCCGCGGCTAACGCGGGGTCAGCCCGGGCGCAAGGCTCAGAACACGACGCCGACAGCGGCGCCGCCGTAGAACATGTCGTGGAGGCCGCCCTCGAGGCGGATGGCCGCCCGGTCGTTGATGTTGAAGCGTACGCCAATGTTGATGTCGACCAGTGGGATCACCGGGACGTCGCCGAAAAGCTCGGCGTCGTACTTGCAGTTGTAGCCGTCGGGATCGGCACGGTCGTAGGCGGCTGCGTCGCTGCCGCAGTCCACCTCGGCGTTGTCGTTGTTGCCCTCGGGGTTGGTCGGGTCTTCCCCGGGTTGCCACTCGTACACGGTGCCGATCTTGATGCCCATCCCGAGGCCGGCGCCGAAGAGGAAGGACAGCCACGGCGTGGCGTGCAGTTCATAGGCGTAGTTCGCCCCGATGTTGACGAAGCTGAACTCGTCGCTGAAGTCGACCCAGGAACCGTCGAGCGGGTCGGGGGAGCCGTGGTCGATGTCGTCCCAGTAGCCATCCTCGATGAGCGGCTTGAAGAACTCGATGTAGAAGATGCCGTTGGCGGACTTCTCCTTGATCACGAACTCCAGACCGAGCGTGTAGGCGTTGGCCTCGGGGCGGGCGGGGTACTCGTCGTCCTCGTGGGCCTCGGACCAGAGGTCGAGCGTGCCTTTGGGGACGGTCATGTACCGGCCGCGGAAGTTCACTTCCATCAGGAAGGGGCGCTTCTTCTCCCCGGTGGCGGCGGGCTCGACGGGCGGGGGGGCCTGGTCGTCGGGCAGGGGCTCCTGCGCGAGGGCGACGGCCAGCAAACAGGGCGCGAACATCCGGGCTCCGGTGTTGACGTGGGGCGTGAATCCTGTTCGAACGGGGCGCACATGTCAACGGTATTTGCACTCCTCGTCGGCTGCGCCTTGCACGTCGGCACGCCGCCCTCCCGTGGCTACGCCGTGATCCGGGTAGACGCCCCGGTGGCGGAGGCCGAGATCGACGTGGCCTTGCGCGCGGCGGTGGAAGCCTCGTTGGCGGCGCGCGGCGCGTCGGGCAGCGAGCCCCTCGCCCTGCAGGTGGAGGTCGCGAGCTGGACACCGTCGCGACGCGAAGGTGACCTCGTGGTTTACCTCGCCGAGCTGCGGGTCCGTTTCGTCGCCGGCGAGCGCACTCGGTCCAGCGCCTCCAGCACCTTCGTCCCGGCGCCCGCCGACGCGGCGAGCGCGCGGGCAGAGCGGGAGGCGGCCTTTGCCGACCTTGCAGAGCGCGTGGCCGCCGAGGGCGTGACGTGGCTGCTCCACGGCGCGGCGCAATAGGGCCCGCCCGTGGACGAGATCCTTGCCAGCCTCGCGAAACCGGTGCCGGTCTACGCCTGCCTGGGCGACCAGGGGGTCCTGGTGAGCGAGGCCGTTGCCGCGATCCGAAAGGCGCTCGCGGGTGGGCCCATGGCCGCCTTCAACCATGCCGTCTTCACCCCGGGCGATGAGGGCGTCGGAACCCTGCGCGATGCGCTGCGCCAGGTGCCGGTGATGTCCCCCGTGCGCCTCGTTGAGCTTCGCCAGGCAGAGAGCGCCGACAAGCGCACCCTCGAGGCCATCCTCGAGTTCGCCCAGGCGCCCCTCGACACCACCGTGCTGCTCGTGAGCGGCGAGAAGATGCCGGCGGCGGCCGACGGCGCCGACCTCGGGACCCGCTTCCTCAACGCTGCGAAGAAGGTCGGCGTGGTGTGCAAGTTCGAGGCCCGCTCGGTCGACCCGTTGGCCTTCGCCCGCCTGCGCTCTGCACCCTGGCGCGCGAAACTCGGGCAGCCGGCCTTCCAGAAACTCGTGGAGCTCGGGGGTGAAGACCTCGACACCCTCGCGGGCAACGTGGAGCGCTGCGCCGGCTACGTGGGCGAGGGCGGCGAGATCACGCCGGACGTCGTGGAGCTGGTGTGCGCATCCACCGCCGACGCCGACGTCTGGAAGCTCACCGACGCGATCGTCGACCGCAATCGCGACGTGGCCTTGTCTGAGCTTCATCGCCTCCTCGAAGACGGCGAGCCGCCCCACAAGCTGCTCGCGAGCGTGGCCTACCAGCTCAGGCAGGTCTTGCTCCTGCAGGACGCCACGCGTCGAAAGCTGAACGAGAAGGAAGCGGGCGTTCGCATCCCCTCGTTCAAGATCCGCGCGGTCCGGGCGGCGATCGAGGCGAGGCCCGTGTCGCCGAGCGCCTGGCTCGAGGAGCTGGCGGTGGCCAACCGGAGGATGAACAGCTTCCGAGCAGGTGATCGTCGCGTGCTGGAAGCCTTCGTGATGCGCCTGGTCGTGCGATAGGCGCCGCGAACGCGACGCCTATTTGCAGTGGAACTCGCCCTTGGGCCTAGCTCTTGGCGACCTTGATCGCCTTGGCGAGGCGAGAGATACGGCGCGCGACCGTACGCTTCGGGAGCACGCCCTTCTGGGCAAGCTTCTGCAGCGTCGACATCGTGCTGGAGAGTGCGCCCTCAGCGGCGGCCACGTCGCCCGAGGCGAGGGGGGCGCGAACCGCCTTGACCGCGTTCTTGCCCTTGGTGCGGGCGGCGCGATTACGCGCGTTGGCCGCCTTGCTCTGGCGGTCACGCTTGACCTCCTTGGGCGTGCGGGTGCGCTGCTTGGAATCCTTGTTGTCTGCCACGGGAAGTCTCCGAAAGGGCCGCGCGCATAAACCTCGGCGTTGGGCTTGTCAAGTCACTCGCGAAGCGGTAGAAACTGCTCCTCCTCGACCGCTTCCCCGCGGTCCTCCGGCCCCACCTTCCGGAACCCCCCCACGATGCTCGCCGTGCGCGCCGCTCAGGCGCCAGCCCAAGCCGCCCCTGTTGTCCGACGGTCAGAGCCGCCGGTCGCGGTGCCGGTTTACGACGGGCCGCTCGACTTGCTGCTCTTCCTGGTGCGGAAGGAAGGCGTTGCGCTGCGCGAGATTCCCGTCGCCCGGATCTGCGATGCCTACCTCGCTCACCTCCGCGACCTCGACGAGATCGACGTGGACCGCGCTGGCGACTACCTCGCGATGGCCTCCACGCTCTGCCTGCTGAAGGCGCGCGAGCTCTTGCCGAAGCTCGCGACCATCGGTGCCGAGGAGCGGGAGGAAGATCCCAAGGAGGCGCTGGAGCGTCGACTCCTGGAGTACGAGCGCTACCGCGACATGGCGGAGCAGCTCGGGCGTATGCACCTTCTCGACCGCGAGGTTTTCGCGCGTCCCGAGGTGCCGGTGGCCCCGGGAGAACAGCCGATCGACCCGGTGGTCGACAGTTTCGGCCTCGCGAGCATCTTCTACGAGTTGTTGGAGCGGCGTGCGGCGCCACCGCCCGAACACCGGGTGGCCTTCGAGAACTACACCATGGCGGAGCGAGTTCGGTTCGTGCTGTCGCGACTCGACGACGGCGTGGAACACCTCCTCAGCGAGTTCTGGGCTGAGCTTCCCAGCAAGCGCGGGCGGGTGGTCACCTTCCTGGCCTCGCTGGAGGCCGCGCGTTTCCAGCTCATCGACATCAGTCAGCGCATCCACCTCGGCGCCGTCACCTTGGTTGGCAAGGTGAAGTCGTCAGAGGCGGATCTTTCGGTACTCGCGGATCACGAACACGACGACCAGAAGGGGGCCCCATGATGGACGACGAGGGCGAGAACGTCATCGACTTCCCTGGGCCAGCCGCGAGTGCGCCCGAGGCGAGCCACGACGACATCGGCGAGCCCGACGGACCTTGTCCTCCCGAGCTCCTCGTCTTGGCCCTCGAGGCGTGCCTCTTCGCCTCCGCCGACCCGCGAACGCCCGCCGAGTTGGCGATGGCCCTAGGCGTCGCCACCGTCGAGGTATTCGATGCCGTGGAGTCCCTGCGCGAGCGCTACCTCCGCAGCGGCTCGGCGCTCCGCGTGGTGGAGGTGGGAGACGGCTACCAGATCCGCACCGACGCGCGGCTGGCCCGGTGGGTGGCCGCCATTCGAGGCGGCAAGCCCTTCCGCCTGTCGCGACCGGCGCTTGAGACACTCTCGGTGATTGCGTTCCGCCAGCCTGCCAGCAAGGGCCTGATCGACGACATCCGGGGGGTCGATACCGGCGGCATCATTCGTTCGCTCCTGGAGCGGGGCCTCGTGAAGATGGCGGGCCGGAGTGAGGAGCCCGGAAAGCCGATGCTCTACGCCACCACGCCGGCCTTTCTCGAGGTCTTCGGCCTGCGCAGCCTCGCCGATCTGCCGACTCTGCGCGATCTTCGCCCGCTGCGGGCAGACGACCCGGAGGCTGGGCCCGTGCCGGTGGTTCCGTTCCGCACGCCTCACGACTAGGATCGGCGCATGCTCCTCGCGCTACTGCTCGCCTGCGAACCCCCGTGCCAGAAGTACTGCAACGATCTCGCCGTCACTTACGGCGGCTTGCTCGACAATGCCGACGAGAGCATCGACACCACGACGCTCGCGGGGGCGGACGCCGAGGGAGGCCTTGACGAGGCCGCCTACGCCGAGGTGTGCAGCAGCGCGCCCGACGGCACCGAGTGCGAGTCGTGCACCGACTGGTACTCCCAGACTTTCCTCGCGCCCCTCGGCGTGACCGACGCCTGCGACTACGCCTACAAGCGCACCGACAACTACTCCGGCGGCGAGAAGGCCTGCGAGCAGACTTGCGAGGCACAAGGGCTCTCGTACTAGGGGTTGACGGACGAGCCCGCGAGGATAGCCCCCGCCCCCCGCGTCGTGATGACGCCGGACGGAGTGAATGTGAATCCAGATGGAACCGAGCGCCTCGCCAAGGTGCTCGCTGCGCGTGGCGTGGCGAGCCGTCGCGAGGCGGAAGCAATGATCGTGGCGGGCCGGGTGACGGTCAAGGGCGGGGTTGTGTCGCACCCCGGCGAGCCGGTCGACCCGGAGGAGTCGAGCATCCGCGTGGATGGCAAGCCGATCCCGGCGGCTCCCCGCATGGTGTACTACCTGATTTACAAGCCGAAGGGCTACATCGTGAGTCGGCACGACCCAGGGGATCGCAAGTCGGTGATGGAGCTGTTGCCCGAGCTTCCGGAGCGGGTGGAGCCTGTGGGTCGGCTCGACATCAACACCGAGGGCGCGCTGCTGCTGACCAACGACGGCGAGCTGGCTCACCGCCTGACGCACCCGTCGAGCGGCGTCCCCAAGCGGTACCTCGCCAAGGTTTACCGCACCCCCTCCGACCGGACCATCGCCCGCATCGAGGCGGGGTTGAACCTGGAAGATGGGCGGACCGCCCCCTGCAAGCTTCGGGTGATGAAGGCCACCGAGCAGGAGAATGCCTGGGTGGAGATCACCGTCACCGAGGGCAAGAATCGCCTGGTGAGGCGTATCTTCGCCGAGGTGGGGCACCCGGTCGCCAAGCTCGTCCGGCAGTCTTTCGCCACGATCTCGATTCGCGGCCTCGAGCGCGGGCAGTTCCGGGCCCTCAGTGGCGACGAGGTGCAGCGGCTTCGCGAGATCGCAGGCGGCACGCCCGCGAACGCGGCCGGCAAGCGCAAGCGCGACCCGCGCGAGGGTTTCGCCAAGGCCGATCCGAAGTGGATCGAGCGGCGCACGAGGAAGCAGCGGCGCGTGCAGGGGAAGAAGTAGGGTCCGCTCCTCGCGACCAGGGCAGCGGTTTCAGTCGGGGCTCAGGCCATGCCACCCGCGATGCGACTCGGCAGTGGCCATGCCACCCTGGATGCGAATTCCCTGAGGGCGTGCGGTGCCTGGCTTCCAACTTGAGGCGCCTTGGAGCGATGAGCCCACGGGGAAACGTCCATTGTTTTCGTGGGGTGTCGGCCGTGGGCGCTCGCCGCCCATGCCCACTGTCGCATCTGCGGGGGCATGGCGTGGTCGGTTTCGCTTCGGTGTGGGCACGGGTCGGGGTAGGCTCCTGGCGTGGCGCACCTGAAGCCATGGCCCGACAATGCACCCGGCCCCTGGTACGTCGATACTGGCTGCATCGATTGCGGGTGCTGTCGGGTCGTCGCTCCCCAGAACTTCGGTGAGGCCCACGATCACGCTTTCGTTCGGGAGCAGCCACAATCCAGCGCAGCCGTTCATCGCGCGGGGATGGCGCTGGTGGCGTGCCCCGTGCACGCCATTCACGGCGACGGTGCCGATCTGCGCGCTGCGGCAGCCAGCTTCCCCGACCCGGTGGCCCCGGGGATCTATGCCTGCGGTTTCGCCTCGGCGTCAACCTACGGCGCGTCGGCCTGGCTGATCGTTCGCCCCGAGGGCAACGTGCTGGTTGACGTCCCACGCCCCGTGCCCGCCTTGTTCGAGCGCATCCGCGCTCTCGGCGGGGTGAAGACGCTATTTCTCACGCACCGCGACGACCTGGATGGCCACGACAAGCTCGCGACCGCTTTCGCCTGCGAGCGGGTGATGCACGTGGGCGATCGCTGCGCCGCGAGCTCCGGCGTCGAGCGCTACCTGGAGGGTGACGACTGCCTCGGAACCGGCCTCCAGGCCCTGCATGTACCGGGACACACTCGCGGCAGCATGGTGCTACTCGTCGATCGTCAGTACCTCTTCTCGGGTGATCACCTCTGGGGCACCGGCCCGCGCGGGTGGGTGTCGGAGGGCGTGCCCGAGGGGCTGGGTGCCGGGCGGAGCGTATGCTGGTACGACTGGGACCAGCAGATTGAGAGCGTCGAGCGCCTCTTGAAGTTTGAGTTTGCCGCCGTGTTGCCCGGCCACGGGCGACCCTGGAGGGGTGGGCATTTGGAGCGCGAGTCAGCACTGCGGGGGGTGATCGCGTGGATGCGCGAGGTGGCGTGAGGGAGCGTTAGCTTGGTGCTGGAGGTGTAGATGATCATCGACCACGTCACAGTATTCGTCCGCGACTATCAGCGTTCGAAGGCATTTTATGCAGCGGCGCTCGCGCCGCTCGGCATCACGATTCAGAAAGAGTACGGTCGTGCGGGGGGGTTTGGCCGCGAGGGCAAGCCTGAGCTGTGGATCGCCGAGGGGCCGGGCTCGTTCCAGTCGGCGGCGCAGGTGGAGACGATCACCCCGGTCCATGTGGCCGTCGCCGCCCGCAGTCGCGCCGAGGTCGACGCCTTCCACGCCGCGGCGATGGCCGCCGGCGCGCGCGACTTCGGCGCCGCCGGGGTTCGTGCGCACTACCACCCCGGGTACTACGGCGCCTTCGTGCTCGATCCCGA
>SXON01000223.1 GCA_005778355.1 Pseudomonadota bacterium
ACGCTCACGCCGAGCGCCCGGGCGTAGTTCACGTCGAGCGCGTGCTCCGCGTCGATGAAGGCGGCCCCGCCGCCCTTCTTCTGTGTTTCCGCGATGAGATGGAGGGTCATCGTCGTCTTGCCGCTCGACTCGGGGCCGTAGATCTCGATCACGCGACCGCGGGGCAAGCCGCCGATGCCGAGCGCGATGTCGAGCCCGATGGAACCGGTGGAGATCGTGCCCACCTGGACGTGCTCGGAGGCACCCATCCGCATGATGGATCCCTTGCCGTACTGGCGTTCGATGGCGGCAACGGCGGCGTCGAGGGCTTTGGCGCGGTCAGGATCGATGGGCATTGGGAAGGCTCCGTGTTGACGGGTCAAAGCTAGCACGTACCTGTACGGGCGCAAGGGGATGCGCACCAAAAAATGGTTTCAGGCTGATTGCGTGTTCAGTAAGCGTTGTCGCAAGAGATCGAGGGCGAGCGCGACCGTCGCCCCTAGATTGCGAGGACGGTCGTAGGGAAGCCGCACTTTCTCGTGGGTGGTCCCGTCGGGTCCCGACACGGCGAGGTGCACGGTGCCCACGGGCTTCTCGGCGCTGCCCCCGCCGGGGCCGGCGATGCCGGTAACGGCGAGCCCCCAGTCGGCCCCGGTTGCCCTCGCGATGCCCTCGGCCAGCGCGCGCGCGACCGCCTCGCTCACCGCGCCCTGCTCGGCGATAAGCTGGGCGGGAACGCCACACTGTCGCACCTTCTCCGCGTTGGCGTAGACCACCCCGCCGCCGACGAAGTAGTCGGATGAACCGGCAATGGCGGTGAGATCGGCCGCGATGCGCCCCGCCGTGCAGCTCTCGGCGGTGGCCAGGCGCTGGCCCCGCGCCCGCAGGAGCCCACCCACCACCTCGGCGAGGGGCCCGGTGTTCACCCCGAAGACGTGCCGGGAACCGAGCCGCTCGACCGCCTCCCTGGCCAGGGCGTCGGCATCGAGCCCCTCGGCCACGTGCACCTTCACCTGGACCTCGGGGAAAGAGGCGCGGTAGCCCACCGTCACGCCCTCGCGCTCGAACCCGGACATGCGCTGTCCGGCGACGCTCTCCGCCAGGTTGACGCAGCGCAACATCATCGTGCGACGGGGCGCCAGCGCGAAACGGCGCCGGGCGACGGGAAGCACGTACTGCTCCACCATCGGGTACATCTCGAAGGGCACGCCCGGGAAGAAGAAACACAGGCTTCGTCCCGCATCGATCGCGAAGCCCGGCGCGGTGCCGAGGTGGTTCTCCAGGAGGGTGGCTCCTCTGGGCAAGAGCGCCTGCACCCGGTTGGTGGGGGGCATCGCCCGGTTGCGCGAACGGTAGCGCGCCTCGATCTGGGCGAGCGCGTCGGCGTTCTCGTCGAGCTCGAGCCCGAAGGCCTGGGCGGCGGCCTCGCGGGTAAGGTCGTCGGAGGTGGGGCCGAGCCCGCCCGTGCACACCACCAGCGGTGAGCGAGCGGCGCTCTCGGCGATCACCTCGCGAATGTCGACGAGGTCGTCGCCCACGACGGTGACGCGCCCCGGCAAGAGCCCCAGCCCCTGCAGCGTGCTCGAGATCCAAGGTGCGTTGGTGTCGACGCCTTGCCCCGCGAGCAACTCCTCGCCCTGGCTGATGATGTCGAAGCGAGCCGCCATGGGGAGTGCTAATCCGCGCGGGATGCCTCTACCCGGCGTGATCGTCGCCCTCGATGTGGGTACCGCGAAGATTGGCGTGGCGGCCAGCGACGCCGGGCGTACGCTCGTTTTTCCGGTGACGACGGTGATGCGTCGCTCCGTGGCCAAGGACGCTGAGGTTCTGGCCCAGATCTGCAAAGCGCGCGAGGCGCGGCTGTTGGTGGTGGGCCTCCCCGACCAGAACGAGCGCATGGTGAAACTCGCGCGACAAGTTGGTGATGCTGTCGCGACACGGGCGGGGCTGCCAGTGCACTACCACGACGAGGGATTCAGCTCGGCGGAGGCCCGCGCGCGCATCGAAGAACTCCAGCTTTTGCGGTCGCGTGTCGACGAGGTGGCCGCCACGGTGATCCTCGAGTCGTGGCTCGCGGGCCAGCCGCGATAGATCCTGCGGATGCCGCACGCGCACGAGGCCGACGGGCCGCTCCGCATCCACGTTGTCACCGTGTCCACCTCGCGTGGGGCTGCGGAGGACCGGTCGGGGCCCCTGATCCGGGAGCTCGCCATCGCGAAAGGGCACAACATCGCGGGTCACGCGATTGTCCCCGACGACCCCGGCGAGATCGGCGTGGAGCTCGATCGCGCACTCGACTCGCCGAGCATCGACGTGGTGATCCTCACCGGTGGCACCGGCATCTCGGCGCGGGACTGCACCCCGGCCGTGGTCCGCGAGCGACTGGACCGTGAACTGCCGGGCTTCGGCGAGTTCTTTCGTACCCTATCCTTCGACGAGATCGGCCCGGCGGCGATGTTGTCCAACGCCCTGGCCGGGCTGGCCCACAACCGACCGGTCTTCGCTATTCCCGGAAGCACTGCGGCCTGTCGCCTAGCGATGACGGAGTTGATCCTACCGCTTTTGCCGCACATCGCTGGGGAGCTGCGCAAGGAATCGCCATTGCCCCGCAAACACGCCGAGTCGGTGAAGCCTGTGGTGCGCGCCCGGGTGTCCGAAGATCGCCTTCCCGAGGCCCTTTCCGGCCCACCGCGCCGCGCGCTCGCGCCCTCGCCCACGCCGGCGATCCCGGTGTCGAAGCCCGCCTGGGGCGAACCGTTGTCACCCGCCGCCGCGCTCGAGCCGCCGCGCAAGGGTATCGACGTCACCACGCTGCCCGACGTCGAGCGCCCCGCATACGACGACGTGGCGACCGGCTGGATGGCGTTTTCGCGCGAGGTCGACGGGCGGGTCCTCCCCTTCGGCAACGCCGAGATCCCCGATGCGCTGGCCCGGATCCCCGCCGTGATGGATGTGCTCGGCTCTGGGGCGAGCCGCGCTCGTCTCCGGGCTCGAGACGGTCGTGAGTGGCTCCTATTTGGCTTCCCCGACCTCACTCGCCCGGGCGCCAAGGTCATCGCCGTGCGCGAGGCGCTCCCCGTGGCGGAGATCGTCGCGCTGCATCGCTGGCCGCAGCGGGTGGGCGTGTGCGCCGAGGTCGACGATGGTCCCTTGCCCAAGGCCGGTACGGCCCCGGAGGCGGAGTCGAATGAGCGCACCGGCCGGGCTTACGAGGGCGAAGGCACACTTTTCGCGGTGGACGCGTCGATCGTGTACGTGCAGGAACGCCGGTGGGTGCGCCGGTGGGACGGCAAGAAGCTCGGCCCGGAAGACAACGTGGGCAGCGCCCTCGGCACGTTGATCCTCGGCTGGTCGCAGCGCTAGTCCGTGGCCGGGTGATATGCCCCAGCGACCATGCTCCGAAATATCCTCGCCACCCTCGGGGGCTTCGTCGTCGGCAGCGCCATGAACATGGCAGTCATCATGTTCAACACGGGCGTCCTCTACCCGATGCCGCCCGGCACGGACTTCGGCAACCCCGAGGCCTTCGCGGCCTACATCGCCACGCTCCCGGTGCCCGCGTTCCTGGTCGTACTCGTGGCGCACTCGGTGCAGGCCGGCGGTGGCGCCTGGGTCGCATCGCGATTTGCGAACACTCGGGGCCCGGTCCCCGCCATCATCATCGGCGGGCTCACCGCCCTTGGCTCGACCATGGGCATGTTCCAGGTCCCTGCGCCCGCGTGGATGTGGCTGGATGTCCCGCTGAACTTGCTGTGTGCCTACACCGCCTGGCAGCTGGCACTGAAGAGTCGGTGACCCTGCTCGCTCGTCAACCCGTCCGGGAGTGACTAGCCCACGCAGATGGACCCCCTGACCCTGCTCGAGCCTGCCGCCACCCGTGTTCGCGACCCCCTCTCCGGGCGCAGCGCCTGGCTGGCCGGGATGGTTGCCGACGCGCGCGTCGATGGCGACGTGCTTCGTTTCACTCTCGTCGTCAAGAAAGACCACTCGCCGGACGACCGCCAGCGCATCCGCGAGGCCATCGTTCGCAACCTCGCCGAGCGCGGCTGGGACGGCGAGGTGGCGTGCACCATTCGTGTTGACGGCCTCGCCGAGGCCCCGCGTCGCGAAGGCGGCCACGATCACGGGCACGGTCACGATCACGGCGGCGGTCAAGCGGGCGGTCGCGACCCCATCAAGGGCATGAGCGGCCCGGGCATGCAGCCCCACGGCGGGCCCATCCAGAAGCAGAAGCCCGATGGCGTGAAGCACGTGATTGCGGTCACCTCCGGCAAGGGCGGCGTGGGAAAGAGCACCGTGGCCACGAACCTCGCGGTCGCGCTGGCCCGCATGGGCAAGAAGGTGGGGCTCCTCGACGCCGACATCTACGGGCCTTCGTTGCCGATGATGATGCACGTCAGCGGCAAGCCCGTGGCCAGCGACGCCAAGAAGATCATGCCGCTGCCGGCCCACGGCGTGAAGTGCATGAGCATCGGCTTTCTGGTCGACGAGAAGGAACCCGTGATCTGGCGCGGCCCGATGGTGATGGGCGTGATCAACCAGTTCTTCAAGGACGTGGACTGGAGCGACACCGATTACCTGGTGGTCGACCTGCCCCCCGGCACCGGTGACGCGCAGCTCACGATGATCCAGGGCGTGCCCATCGCCGGCGGCGTGGTGGTGACGACGCCGCAGCCCGTGGCGCTGCTCGACGCGGTGCGCGGAGTGGAGATGTTCAAGAAGCTCGACGTGCCCGTGCTCGGCGTGGTCGAGAACATGGCGTGGTACGAGCTCCCGGGCGGCAGCAGGGCCTACCCGTTCGGCGAGGGCGGCGGCGCCCGGCTCGCGGCCGAGTACGGCGTGCCGCTTCTCGGGCAGGTGCCCCTGCGCGACAGCATCCGCCAGGGTGGCGACGACGGTCGACCCGCCGTGCTCGACGGCGTGGAGGCCTTCGCCCAGATCGCGGCCAAGGTCGCGGCGGTCTTGCCCACGTGAGCACGGGCCGCCCACCCGCGATGCTCGACCGCTGGGGGCGGCTGCACACCTACCTTCGCGTGAGCGTGACCGACCGCTGCAACGTCCGGTGCACCGACTGCCTGCCCGAGGAGGGCGTGCAGTATATGCCGAGGAAGGAACTGCTGAGTTACGAGGAGATCGCGCGCATCGTGCGCGTGATGGCCACGATGGGGCTGAGGCGGGTGCGCCTCACCGGCGGCGAACCCACGGTTCGTCGCGACATCGAAGACCTCGTGCGTGCGCTCGGTCGAATCGACGGCATCGAGGACATCAGCATCACGACGAACGCGCACCGCTTCGCATCGCAGGCTCAGGCGCTCGCGACGGCCGGTTTGCGCCGAGTGAACGTGAGCCTCGACACGCTCGACGCCGAGCGCTTCGCGAAAATCACCCGAGGCGGCGACCTCGCAGCCGTCTTGAAAGGCATCGAGGCCTCGCGGGCGGCGCGGCTCTTCCCCATCAAGCTCAACATGGTGGTCATGCGGGGGGTCAACGACGATGAGATCGTATCAATGGCTCGCCACTTTTTGCCCCACGCCGAGCACACCGTGCTCCGCTACATCGAGTACATGCCCTTCGAGAATCGATGGCACGAGAACGTCCCCGCGCGAGAGATGCGTGCGCGGCTCGAGGGGGAGTTCGGTGCGCTCACCCCGGTCGAGGAGTCACTCGGCGGCGGTCCCGCCCGCTACTGGCGTGCCGGCCCGCTCACCGTCGGCTTCATCGCGCCGCTCTCCGAGCACTTTTGCGCCACGTGCAACCGGCTGCGCCTGCTCGCCGACGGTCACCTTCGCACCTGCCTCGCGCACGAAGACACGCCTTCGCTTCGCGACGTGATCCGGAGTGGCGCCGACGATGCACGCCTGGGCCAGACCATTCGCGACATCGTTCGCGGCAAGCCGGCGGGACACGAGGCCGCCGTGGAGGGCGGCCGGCATTTCGAGGGCGTGATGACCGGCATCGGGGGATGAGGCGTCCGGGGTGACTTTGGTGTTACTCGCCGGCCCCGAGGCGGTGACCGGGTGCGCTCAGCGGCCAAACGTGGGTTCTTGCGCGTGCTCGGCGCCCTGGATCACCTGCACCCCACCGTGCGGGAGGCCTGGCAGTACGGCGTTGGGTCGCTGATCCCCTTGCTCATCCTCACCGGCGAGCGCCTCTGGGTGATCAGCCGGATGGAGGCCAAGCCCGAACCCTGGGACCGCCTCTGGGTGCAGCTTGGGGAGCTCGAGTTCTGGCCGCTGTGGTTCTTCGGCTGGATGCTCGCGGCTCGTTTACCGATCCCCTACTGGCGTCTCCTGGTCCGGGTGCTCTTCCACCTGGCCATCGTCGTGGTGCTCGCGTTCAGCGCCGCCGAGATCGCCTTCTTCGAGGTGACCGGCGGCCGTGGCGACCTCGACACCCTCATTTTCGGTCTCGAGGACTTCGCCCGCGTGTGGCCGGTGGTCGCGAGCGAGCTGACGGTTGGTCACTACGTGGGGGTGGCGGCCGTCGTCGCGGTCACGCTCGTGCCATTTCTCTGGCGACCCCTCTCCGGGCGGCGCAGCTGGATGAGTCGCCTGCTCATTCTCACGTTGTTGCCGGCGCTCTGGGTCGAAACTCAGGGCCGCGCTCGCCCATCGAAGGCCTTCCGGCCCATGCAGAAGACGTTCATCGAGAGCCTCGCCTGGGAGGCCCTGGAGCGAGTGGGCGACCAGACCTTCCCGCCCGAGCCGGCGTGGCTGCAGCCGGTAGTCATCACGCCGCCCAGCCGACCCTACAACGTCGTCCTGATCTTGCTCGAGAGCGTCGGTTCGCACCGCACCACGGTGTACAAGCCCGATTTGCCCACGACCCCGGCGCTCGCCGAGCTGGCGGCGAAGGGCGTTTTCGCCGAGAGCATGTACGCGGTGGTGCCCCATACGAGCAAGGCGCTGGTCACGACCATGTGCGGCGACTGGCCCAACCTGACCGGCGACGCGCGCGAGGCGAAGCCCGGTGGCTTGCCCCCCACTTGCCTGCCGCGTCTCCTGCGAAACGTCGGCTACCGAACGGCGTTTTTCCAGACGGCGCGCGAGGACTTCGAGGACCGCGTGGACCTCGTCCACCAGATGGGCTTCGAGGAGTTCCGCAGTCGCGACACGCTCAGCGGCCCCCACTGGGAGAAGAACAACTACTTCGGCATCGATGATCGGGCGATGCTCTACCCGGGACTCGAGTGGTCCAAGGCGGATAGTTCTGCCCCGTTCTTCGCTGCCTATCTCACGCTCGCGTCGCACCACGACTACAAGTTGCCGAGGCACTGGCAACTGCTGGACTTCCCTCGCGCCGCCGGTCGGCTGGAGCAGTATTTCAACGCGGTTCGTTACGTCGACGACTTCGTCGACCGCCTCTACCGGGGCTACACGGAGGCTGGCCTCGCCGACGACACCCTTTTCGTGATCCTCGGCGACCACGGCGAGGGCTTTGGCGAGCACGGTCGCTACCAGCACGACCTCACGATCTACGAGGAGGGCCTGCAGATCCCCTTCGTGATGGTGGGCGAGAAGGCGCTCGAGGGTCGAACCGGCAAGATCGACGGGCGTCGCCAGCAGATCGACGTGCTCCCCACGATCCTCGACGTGATCGGCGCCGAGGTGGCCTCGGGTCCGGTGCGCGGCACGAGTTTGCTCGACGACGTGAGCGGTCGCCAGCTCAACCACAGCTGCTGGCGAGCGCATCGGTGCCTGGCCTCGCGTCGCGACAACGAGATCTTCCTGTACCACTTCGCCGACGCCGCGCCTCAGCTGTTCAACACCGCCAAGGACTGGGCACAGAAGAAGGACCTCGCGCCGAAGCTCCGGGGCGAGGACAAGGCCACGCGGGAAGAGGAGCTGCGCCGCTGGTGGGGCGAGGTGAGGGGGCTCTACGAAGCGCGGAAAGAGCGCTGGGTGGAGACGATCCAGCGTCCTGATAACAGCGAGGCCTTTGCGACCTGGGGCGACGGCGCCCTGGCGCTCATCGGCTGCCGGGCGGAAGACGAGCGCACGCTCGTGCCGGCCGAGCAGGCGTGGGTCACCTGCCGCTGGCGTGCCGACAAGCCGCTTCGCGAGGCCTGGACGCTCAACGTCCTGGTGAAGGCCGGCTCGCGCACGGGAAAGCAGAAGTGGAGCCCGCACATGGGCAACACGAAGATGTGGAACTGGCGCACCGGCTGGTCGATCGACGACAGTTTCCGGGTCGAGGTGCCCAGCTACTCGCGCGAGGGCACCGCGGTGGTGAGCATCGGGTGGGAGCGCATCGGCGGTATCGTGGTGGAGACCGACCAGGGCAAAGAGCGCATCGACGTGGCGACGATCACGGTTGGAAAGCGGGTGCAAACCACCCCCGATGGTCGCGATGGGATCAAGCTGCAGCCGCGCGAGCCTTGGCCTGAGTCCTTCCTCTTGCCCGCACTCGATGCCAAGGCCGAGGAGGCAGCTCCGGCCGAGGGCGACGACGAGCCACCCGTCGAAGACGACCGCGGCCAGGCCGCGCCCGACGCGGAATAGGCACTGCGGCGCAAGGCGCGTTAGACGCGCGAGCTTCCCGGACGCTCCATGCTCCTCCTCGCGTTGTCCGCCCCCGCGCTCGCCCTCGACGCGGAGACCTTCGACCCGGCGGGATCCACGCTCGATGGCCTCGGTGGCCTGCAGGTCGAGTCGCCGATGGTCGGGATCCCCGGCGACTGGTACGGAGGCTTGATCCTCGGCTATGCGGTCAACCCCGTGGTGAGCATCAAAGACGGCGTCGAGTCGCCCTACGTGGCCGGGCAGTTCATGACCCGGCTCGGTGGCGGCTACACCCTCGGGCAGGTGGCACGCCTCGACCTCGACGTGCCGCTGTACCCCTCCGTCGATGCCCCCGGCGCCGACTTCTCCGGTTTCGCGATGGGCGACATCCGCCTCGGCGGTTTGCTCCCGGTGGTGCGTCCCGGGAAAGACTCCGCGCTGGCCATCGCCTTCAAGCCCTTCGTCAACCTGCCCACTGGCTCGGCCGAGGCGATGGTGGCGCCCGGTGGTTTCTCAGCCGGCCTCAACGCGCTCGCCGGCACCACGCTCGGCGAGAAGATCGCCCTGTCAGGCAGCCTCGGCACCCGGCTCGCGCCCTCCACGACGGTGGGTGAGTACGACTACGGCTCAGGCCTGGACTTCGGTCTCGGGGCCGGCTACATCTTGAGCGAACAACTTCGCGTGGGCGCGGAGCTCGACGGCACCGTGGGCCTCGCCGGCGGAGTGGGCGCCTACAACAAGAACCCCGTCGAGCTGCACGGCTACGGCACCTACGAGCACGACTCCGGGCTCACCGCCACGCTGGGCCTCGGCTCGGGCGTCGTGGCGGGCGTCGGCTCGCCCGAGTTCCGCTTCGTCGCCGCGGTCGGCTGGCACCACGGCGCGCCGCCCGACAAGGACAAGGACGGCATCACCGACAAGGAAGACAAGTGTGTCGACAAGGCAGAGGACGTCGACAACTACAAGGACGCCGACGGCTGCCCCGACCCCGACAACGACGGTGACGGTCTCGTCGACGAGCGCGACAAGTGCCGCGACCAGGCGGAGGACACCGACGGCCACGCCGACAGCGACGGCTGCCCCGACCCCGACAACGACGGCGACGGCTTGACTGACGGCGAAGACGATTGCCCCTTCGACGGTGGCCCCGAGGCCACGGGCGGTTGCCCCGATCGCGACGGCGACAAGGTGGCCGACCGCGACGACGCCTGCCCTGCTGAAGCGGGCACGGTGAAGGCCAAGGGTTGCCCGGACAAGGACAACGACCTCGTGATCGACAAGCGGGACCTCTGCCCCACCGAGCCGAAAGACCCGCGGGAAGACCCGGCCACCTCCGACGGCTGCCCGAAGCGGGTGGTGGTGACCGCGCAGAAGATCGAGATCAACGATGTGATCTACTTCGACACGAGCAAGACCTCGATCAAGTCGGTCAGCTTCAGCCTCCTCGACGAGGTGGCGAAGGTCATCGCGGCCAACCCGAAGATCAAGAAGATCGAGGTGGGCGGTCACACCGATGGCGATGGCGACGACAAGGCCAACCTCAAGCTCTCGCAGGGTCGCGCCCAGGCCGTGGTGGACTACCTGGTGAAGAAGGGCAAGGTGGAGGCCGGGCGTCTCGTGGCGGTGGGCTACGGCGAGACAAAGCCGATCGACACCAACCAGACCGCCGAGGGCAAGGCCAACAACCGCCGCGTCGAGTTCGTGATCAAGGAATAGCTGCCCCTCTTGGCGGCGGGCCGGGATTCCGACCCTTACCCGTGGAGTTCCCCATGATGTCCCGTCTCTCCCCCCTGGCCTTCCTGGTCGGCCTGCTGGCCGCTGCCGCGTTCCCCTCGATCGCCGGGGCTGGGAGCCTCGACAAGACCTGCGCCGACAAGCAGGGCGAGAAGACCCTCAGCTGTCTCGAGAAGCACTTCCCCACCCAGTACGGGGTGGTCGAGGCGGCCTGCTCGGTACTCGCCGAGAAGGGCAGCGAGCGCTGGCAATGTCGCGACGACGGCTACGAGAAGCTGGGCATCAAGATCACCATCAAGTCCGAGAGCGACGACAAGGACAAGTCGAAGGACAAGGACAAGGACGACGACAAGGCCGACGACGACAAGGACACCGAAGAGTCGACAGCGAGCGAGTCATCATCGAGCAGCTCGGGCTCCAGCAGCTCGGGCGGCGGCAAGTCGGGTTCCAGCAGCTCGGGCTCGAGCAGCGCCTCGGGCGGCGGCAAGACCGGCGACGGCAAGACCGGCAGCACGGCGCCCTCTGGCAGCGGCGACGGCAAGACCGGCAGCTCGACCCCTTCGAGCGACGGCAAGTCCGGCTCCGCGCCCTCGGGCGACGGAAAGACCGGCACCACGCCCCCGCCCTCCGGCGAAGGCGAGGGGGAAGGCGAGGTCCCACCGCCCGCCTCCGGCGGCAAGTCCGGCAAGAAGTAGGGGCTACTCCTCCCGCGGAAACACGGGCGCGGTCCCGAAGGGGCGGTAGAGCGGGTCGCCCACCCACACCATCATCCAGCCACCCACGACGGTGCTGTTGTAGGCGGCCTCCGCGAAGTTGGCGCCCTGGAGCAGGTAGTAGAAGAACTGGTCGTACTCGGGCATCCCGGCGACGTAGGGCTCGTTGACGGCCCCGAAGGTCGCGGTGATGCCGTCGAGCAGGGCGCTGCCGCTCCAGGTGCCGGCCTGCCGGATGTCGCAGGCCGAGCAGGAGTCGAGGTGCCCGCCGATCGCGCCCGTCGCCCACGAGAAACAGTCGTTGTAATTGTAGTAGCTGTACCAGCCGGCGTAGTAGAGGGCGTCGGGGCACTCAGTGGGCGCGGGGGCCGTCCCGAACTCGGCCTCGTTGCCGTCCCACACCACCGGGTAGAGGGCCGCGCTCTCGAAAACTCGCCTCGTCCCCCACATGTTCCACTCGCCCCACTCGTAGCTGCCAAACTCGGCGGCGGGGTCGGGCTCGCTGTCGCCGTAGCGTCCGTCCACGTACACGGTGCCCTGGAGGCCGCCGGCGGCGAGCAGGGCCTCGGCGGCGGCGGTGCGCTCCACGAGGGCGATGGCGTCGGCGGGGGAGGCGCCGTCGATGCGCACCACGTGGAAGACGTCGTTGCGCTCGCGCGACGTTGTGGCGTCCTTGTAGTCCTTGAACGCGAGCGTGGTGCTGTCGCCATCGCGGTAGATCGGGTTGTAGTCGGCGGCGGCCATGTTCACCGAGTCGGGGCCGAAGAACAAGAGCGCGTCGAGCGACACCGTGGCCACGCCGTTGCCGCCGATGTCGGCGATACGCTCGCTCACCTTGTAGGGCACGCCGTACACGGGCACGAGGTACACGGTCGACGCGTCGGTACAAGCGAAGACGGCGTCGACGAAGGCGGGGTAGTCGGTACCAGCCAGGGTGTCCCCGGTGGTGCTCTCGACGGCGCAGAGTCGCGACACGCCCCGGAAGTTCGCGTAGGCCTCCGCCACGTCGAGGCTACCCTCGGCGGCCGGGTTGTAGAGGATGACGACGCTGTCGGCCTCGCTCGGCGCCGGCTCGGCGGTGTCGGCGGTGTCGCCCGTCTCGGCGCTGTCGACCGGCGACGAACTATCGCTGGGCGCAACGCTGTCGCGACCGGAGGCGCTATCTCCCGCCGGGACGCAGGCGAGGAGCAGGAGCACTAGCCGCCCCCTCTAGCCACCAAGGTAGGCCTCGCGGATCGAGGGGTCGTCGAGCAGCTCGCGTGCGGGCGCGGTCCGGGCGATGGTGCCCGTCTCGAGGACGTAGGCGGTGTGCGCGATCTTGAGCGCCAGGTGGGCGTTCTGCTCGACGAGGAGCACGGTGGTGCCCTCGGCGTTGATCGTCTTGATGGTGTCGAAGATGCCGGCCACGATCACCGGTGCGAGGCCCAGCGAGGGCTCGTCGAGCAGCAAGACCTTCGGTCGAGCCATCATCGCGCGGGCCATCGCGAGCATTTGTTGCTCGCCGCCCGAGAGGGTGCCCGCTCGCTGCGACAGTCGCTCCCGCAGCCGGGGCCAGAGGTCGAGCACGTGCTCGTAGTCGCGCGCGATGCCGGGCCTGTCGCTCCGGCTGTAGGCGCCCAGCTCCAGGTTCTCGCGCACCGAGAGGTTCGGGAACACCTGCCGTCCCTCGGGGGACTGAGAGATGCCGGCCCGCACGATGTCGTGCACTTCGCTGCCAGCGAGATCCACCCCATCGAGCACCACTTGTCCCCGCCGCGGCGCGAGCAGCCCGGAGATCGTCCGCAGGAGCGTGGTCTTACCTGCGCCGTTGGCCCCGAGCAACGTCGTGATCTCGCCCTTCTTCACCTCCACGCTCACGTCGCGGAGCGCGTGGATCTGGCCGTAGTACACGTCGAGGTTGCGAATCGAGAGTGAGGCGCTCACGCGTGCACCGCCTCGGCGCCGAGGTAGGCCTCGATCACCGTAGGGTCACGACGAATCTGCTCCGGCGTGCCCTCGGCGATGCGCGCGCCGTGGTCGAGCACGGTGATGCGCTCGCAGATCCCCATCACCACGGGCATGTGGTGCTCAATCAAGAGGACGGTGACGCCGAAGGTGTCGCGCGTCCACCGGATGAGGTGCATGAGATCGTCGCTCTCGGAGGGATTCATCCCCGCGGCGGGCTCATCCAGCAAGAGCAGCTTGGGACGCGTCGCCAGCGCGCGCGCGATCTCGAGGCGGCGTCGCAGGCCGTAGGGCAGCTCCTCCGCGCCGAGCTCGGCCACGGCGGCCAGACCGAAGGCGTCGAGAAGGCGTGCGGCCTCGTCGGAGACCTTGCGATCGTCGGACCAGTACCGGGGCGCACGGAAGACCGACTCGATCAGGCTGCCGTGCAGGTGACGATTCATGGCAACCTTCACGTTCTCCACGACACTCAGCCCGCCAAACAGCCGAATATTCTGGAAAGTACGCCCAATGCCGCTCGCGGCGACCCGAGCGGGGCCCAGCCCCACCAGCGAGCGCCCCTCGAGACAGATGTCGCCCTCGGTGGGGCTGTAGATCCCGGTCACCAGGTTGAACACCGTCGTCTTGCCGGCGCCGTGGGGCCCGATGAGCCCATAGAGCCCGCCCGGCGGGATGGCGAGGTCGAGATCGGCCACGGCTCGGAGGCCGCCAAAGCGGATCCCCGCCTGCTTCAGTTCGAGGAGCATCCCGCGCCGCCTAACCGCTCGATATGCGCCCGCTGTGCGTCGCTGGCGCTGGCTCCTGCTTCTCACCGTGTCGCTGGTGGCCCTGGGCGCCGGTGCCGCGGCGTACCGTACCGCCTACCGGGAGGGCGACGCCGGTCCGCTGCCTGGGATTCGCGACGGGGTGGTGCTGATCGTGACCGATAACGTGCGCCAGGACCACACCTCGCTCTGTGGCTACGCGCGGCCCACCACGCCGCAGCTGGAGGACTTCGCTCGCGCGCCCGGCGCCGTCCACACCTGCCGGGCCTACGCCCCGGGGAGCTGGACCTTGCCCTCGCACGCGAGCTTCTTCACCGGCACGGGGCCCTTGGACCACGGGGCGCACGAGTACCGGGGCGACGTGAAGAACCATCGTGGCAGCGGCATCACCACGCACAAGCTCAAGCCCGATGTGGAGACGCTCGCGGAACAGATGCGACTGCGGGGCTACCAGACGGTGCTGCTCGCGGGGAACCCGGTGGTGTCGGGGGCCACGGGTCTCGCGCAAGGTTTCACGCACGTTCGGGCCGCCAAGGAGTTCGGCGACCTCGACTGGCCCATCCTGGTCGACACGCTCCGCGAGCTCATCCGCAGCGAGCTCGAACCACTCGGTGGCCCCCTCTTCCTGGTGGTCAACCTCGCCGAGGCGCATCGCCCGTGGAAGGGGGTGCCCCGGGAGCACGCCTACTTGCCCAAGCGGGGTCGCCTCCAGTTCGACAACACCAAGCTCGACAGCCCCTGGCGCGAGCTGTTGGAAGGGCGCATCGCCGAGGATGATCGGCGGAAGTTCCTCGGCCACATCACGGACGTCTACGACTACGGCATCGAGCGCGCCGACACGGGCGTGGCCGAGGTGGTGCGCGCAGTCCGCGAGACGGGCTGGTGTGGGGCGAAGTGTCGCGTGGTCGTGACCAGCGACCACGGCGAGTTCATGGGCGAGCACGAGCTCGTCGACCACGGTTTCTACGCCTGGGAGGCCAACGCCCGGGTGTACGTGGCGGCCCAGGGCCTCGACATCGCCACGCTTCCCGAGCCCTTCCCCGCGTCGGCCGTGTACAACCTGCTTCGCGATGGTTCGCTCCCCGAGCCCCTCCCCCTCGTGGAAATGCCGGCCTGGCCCCACGTGCGCCGCCACATCCACAGCATGGAGCGCGCCTTTGGCTCGGTCAGCCTCGCTCGGTGGAGTGGCTGGTCCAAACTGATGTGGATGGACGGAGAATTTTTCCAGTTCGACCTCCGCGCCGACCCCGGCGAGGAAACTCGCCTGCCCCTGGTGCCCGACGAGGCCTTCGCCGCCCTCGCCAAGCGGGTCGAGGCCGCCCAGTTCAAGGACAAGTCGGCCCCCGCCGACGACGACGCCGACATGATGGAGATGCTCGAGGCCGCCGGCTACATGCAGTAGGCGGGAGGAATCGCTTGACAGTGCCCGGAGGCTCCTGTATCTCCCGCCCGATCCGGAGCGTTCATGTCTCGCTACGTCGTATCTGCGATTTTGCTCGCCGGTTGTTCCCAGACCTACAGCGGCGCTGACGACGACCCCAAGGGTCAATCGGAAGATAGCGCGGTGGAAACCGACGCGGACACCGACAGCGACAGTGACACCGACACCGATACGGACACCGACACCGACACCGACACGGATGCCGACGGCGACATCGACGCCGACGGGGATGGCGATCTCGACACCGACACCGACACCGACACCGAC
>SXON01000224.1 GCA_005778355.1 Pseudomonadota bacterium
GAAGCCGCGGACCTCGCCCCAGAAGCGCGCCTCCAGGAGGTTGGCGCAGCTGCGGTAGGGCACGCACGGGAGGTCGATCACCAGTCCGGATTGCGACGCGACCTCGGCGATCAGCGTGGTCCAGGGAAGCTCAATCTCGATTTGTCGCATCAGGTTCTCGCGTTTGAAAGCAAGTACGCTGTCGCGAGCAGACTAGCAAGAGAGAGCGAGAGAGACAGATCCTCCTGAATTGTATTGTTGACTACATTCGATGCCACCCGACGCTCGTCGCCCCGACGAAGTCGTCGCGGGCGCGGCCGAGGGCCAGCGACGGCACCACCGAGAACGAGTCGCACGCCCACTGCGCTGCCGAGGCCGCGCGGACCGCCGTCGAGAAGAGTCCCCCGGCGGGGCCCGCGGCTGTCCTGGTGACGATTCCCTAGAGAATCCCGTACTCCGGCCCCTGCCCGCCCTCGGGCGGCACCCAGGTGATCACCTGGGAGGGGTCGCGGATGTCGCAGGTCTTGCAGTGCACGCAGTTGCTGAAGTCGATCTGGAGCTCGTTGCGCTTCGTCGTCTCGCTGAAGTGCATGTTGTAGACCTGGGCCGGGCAGAAGCGCGTGCAGGGGTTGCCGTACTCCTCGGCGCACTGGGTGGCGCAGAGGTTGGTGTCGACCACGTGCAGGTGCGCCGGCTGCTTCTCCTCGTGCTTGGTGCCCGAGTGGTACACGTCGGTGAGCTTGTCGACGATGTAGGTGCCGTCGTACTCGATGTCGTCGCGCGCTGGGTAGGCGTGCTGGCCACGAACGGCGGCGTTCTTCTGCACGTGCTCGTAGTCGGCGTGGAAGGGCTTCTGCGCCCCGGGACCGAAAACCAGCGACATGCCCACCGCGGCCATGCCGCCGATCACGCCCTTCTCCATCGCGGGGTGGAAGTTCTTCGCCGGCTCCATCTCCTCGCGAATCCAGCTCGCGTCGACCGCTTCCTTGTAAGCCTTGAGCACCGCCTCGCTGGCCTCGCCGCGCTTGAGCGCCTCGAAGGCCGTTTCCGCGGCGAGCATGCCCGACTTCATCGAGAGGTGGATGCCCTTGATGCGCATCGGATTGAGGAACGACGCGCTGTCGCCCACGATCATGGCACCCGGCGCGTAAAGCTTGGGGATCGACGGCCAGCCCCCCACGGTGACCGCCTTCGCGCCGTACTTCACCACCTTGCCCTTGCCGAGCTTGGCGCGAATGGTGGGGTGCGACTTGA
Source organism: Pseudomonadota bacterium (assembly GCA_005778355.1). Lineage (GTDB taxonomy): Bacteria > Myxococcota_A > UBA796 > UBA796 > SXON01 > SXON01. Next base: position 1,234 of record SXON01000224.1, read on the forward strand.
ACTTCTGCAAGAGGTAGTGAGCGTCCATCGCCGGGTCTTTCGCGTCGAGACCCACCATCATGCCCACGGCGTAGCGGTCGCCCGCGAGGCTGTAGATGAAGGCACCCCCGAAGGTGTTCAGATCGAGCGGGTAGCCGAAGGTCAGGGTCACCTCGCCCTGGGTGACGGTGCCGGGCGGCATCTCGATCACCTCCTTCACGCCAATCTCGTAGACGATCGGCTGGCTGTCGGCGTCGAGGCGATAGCGGTTGATGAGCTGTCGCGACAGCGTGCCGCGCGGGCCCTCGCCGAGGATGGTCACCTTGGCAAAGATGTCGATGCCGGCCTCGAAGTTGGGCTTGGGCTGGCCGTCGGGACCGATGCCCTTGTCGCCGGTGCGCACGCCGGCCACCTTCCCGTCTTCGTACAAGAGCTGCGTGCCCGCGAAGCCAGCGAAGAGCATGATGCCCCGGGCCTCGGCCTGCGCCGCGAGCCACTTCTGGAACTTGGCGATGGAGATGATGGGCTGGCCATGGTCTTCCATGCCGGGCGGCATCATCGGGGCCGGCACGCTGTGCTTCGGCGTGAGCACGAGGAAGGTCTCTTTCTCCACGTGCCGCTCGACGAAGTACGGGTCTTGCGACTTCCAGTCGGGGATGAGCTCGCCGAGGGCGCGCGGATCGAGCACCGCCCCGGAGATCGCGTGGGCGCCGATCTCGCTGCCCTTGTCGAGCAACGCGATGGTGAGCTCGGGGAGCTTCGGCTCCGCACCCGACTCGTTGTGGGCCTTGATCAGGTCGAGCAGGCGGATGGCGCCGGCGAGGCAGGCGGGCCCGCCGCCCACGAAAAGAACGTCTACCGGCATCGCCTCGCGCTGCATGGGAACTCCGCTGAACGACAATTCATAACCAGTGGTGTCTCGCCGGGTGAGCGCGAGCTCGCCAGCTCGCGCAGATCAAAACCAACACGCGCGCGTCACCGCCGGTCGCGGTTCATAGACGCCTTCGCGCGGCCGCGCTACCGTCGCGCCCGATGTCGCCGCACCCGAAGACCATCGCCTTTCTCGGCACCGCCGCCCTGTTCTTGTTCCTCGACCAGCTGAGCAAGTTCATCGTGCGAGCCGGTCTCCAACCCTACAAGGACGAGTGGGTCATCGTCCCGAACCTGCTGTCGATCGCCCACGCGAAGAACACCGGCGCCGCCTTCTCGGCGATGGACGACTGGGAGTACCGCTACTACGTGTTCTTCACCCTCACCGGCGTGGCGGTGGTGGTCTTGTGGCAGGGCTACAAGCAGCTCCGCATCGACGACCGGCTCCAGGGCGCGGCGATGGGCTTCATTCTCTCGGGCGCGCTCGGCAACTTCATCGATCGCCTCTTGTTCCGCGCCGTCACCGACATGATCAAGGTGCAGTGGGGCTGGGAGCCGGGAAAGGCCTGGCTGCGCGACTTGCCCCCCCTTCACAGCCACGTGTGGCCCATCTTCAACATCGCCGACAGCTGCATCTTCATCGGCCTTGGCTTGTTCGCGATCAGCTTCATTTTCGAGAAAGACCGCCCCGCCGAGGAAGCCGAGGCGGTGAAGGCGCCCGGCTCTTCCACGCCCTCCCTCGAGTAGATGTTCCCCGAGCTTTTCCAGCTCGGCGGGGTGCATTTCCACACCTACGGCGTGCTCTTCGGGGGGGGCGTGTTCATCGCGGCGATCGGCGCCGCCATGTCCTCGCGCCGGGACGGCCTCGACCCCGACGACACCTGGAGCGTGGTGCTGGTGGTCTTCGCGATGGCGGTGCTGGGGTCGCGACTGGAGTTCGTGCGCACCCACTGGGACGACTTCAGCGGCAACCTGGCCGCCATCCCCCGCATCAGCGACGGCGGTGGCGTGTACTACGGGGGCTTCGTGGCCAGCGTGCTTGGGATCGTGGCCTTCTGCTGGCTCCGCGGCCTCTCGCCGCTGGCGATGCTCGACTTGCTCTCGCCCTGGCTCCCGGTGGGCCTCGCGCTGGGCCGCGTGGGCTGCCTCGGCGCGGGCTGCTGCTATGGCGCGCCCACCGCCCTGCCCTGGGCGGTGACCTTCCCTGCCGACTCGCGGATCGCCCCGGCGGGCGTCCCGCTCCATCCGACGCAGCTCTACGAGTCGGTCTACTGCGTTTTTATCGCGGCGTTCCTGTATTTCCGTCCACGGGCCTTCGTGGGACAACGTTTCGCGCTCTTGCTGCTCACCTACCCGGTGGCCCGTTTCCTCAACGAGCTCCTCCGGGGAGATCCCGCCCGTGGCTACGTGCTCGGCGGGCTCGTGACCAACGCCCAGCTCACGTCTCTGGTGCTGGTGGCGGTGGGCATCGCCATCTACTGGCGTTTCAGGGGTATTGCGCGCTGATCTCGACGGACTCGATGGCCGCGTGATCGCCCTGGGGTTTGATCTTGGCGAGCTGCACGCGGCCGTCCATCACCGCCATCACCACCAGACCCTCGGCGGCCAGAACTGATCCCGGGGAAACAACAACTTCCTGTCCCGAGGGCAGGCCGATCACCGCCCGGGGGGGCTGCGCGGACACGATGGTCGACACCAGCCGCACCGGGAACGAGGTGGGCGAGGGGACGCCGACCGGAGACACCGCGGCGGCGGCCGGCGCGACGGAGGCGATGGCCGCGTCGGCGGCGGAGGGGTCGCCGACCCCCGGGGACGCCTGGGGCATGGTGCCCGAGGCCATCTCCTCGCTCGTGATCTTGAAGCGTGGTTCCTCGACTTCCGCGAAGCGCTCGTCGGGCCCGGCGGCCGCGGCAGTTTCCACCTTCACGGGCGCGAAGATCTCGCCCGAGGAGGGCATCGGCTCGCACGCGAGCAGGGCCAGCAACAACATCGGGCTAGTGTATCGACCCATGGACCTCGCGCGCACGCTGGGCCTCGTTGCCGTGGCCGCCGTGGCGTCGCTGGGGGCCTACGGGCTCGCCCGGCGGCTCGACGACAACCTTGGCGATCGCCTGCTCGCCTGGGCCAAATCGCGTGGGCACCTCGCGCGCGGAGACGGTCGGACCGCCCCCGTGGAAGTCGTGGGCGCGCTGGGGGCGCGGCGCTTCACGGTGTCGCTCTTGCCCGTCGACCCGCCGGTGATGCTGGTGGGCCTCGACTGCCACGCCGACGATGGCGGCGACGTGCACGACAGCACGCTCGTTACCCGGTGGACACGGCCCCGGCCTGCCGACCTCGAACGCCTCGACGAGGTTCTGTCGGGCATGGTGCAGGTCGCGACAGAGTTGGAGAAGTCCCGACCGGCGGCACCAGACACGGAGTAGATTCGAGCCATGGCGGGGCTGGGCAGGGAAATCACCGCGAGCATGAACGAGACGCCGAGCGTCGAGGTGGCGCTCATGCCGCCGAACTCGGCCTTCGCCGGCATCGTCGCGCGCGTGGCTGCTGGCCTCGGGGCCACCCTCTGTCGCCCCGACAGCCCGATGACCGCCGACATCGCCGTGCGGGTGATGGTGGTGGACATGTCGCGGGCCACCGGCGCCCCGCGTCTCAACAGCCGCTGCATCGTGATCAGCGACGACCCCGCCTACGCAGCCTGGGACGTCATTGCCCTCGACGAGGTGGAGGAACGCCTCCCACGCGCCATGCGCAACCTCGTGGAGAGCGAGCTGTTGCGGGCCCGCGCCGAGTCGGAGCGCGAGACGATCGCCGTGCTCAACCAGATCGGGTACGCGCTCTCCGCGATCACCGACCGCACGCAGCTCCTCGACGAGCTGCTCACCCACGCGCGTCGGGCCTTGCGCGCCGACGGCGCCAGCATCTACCTGATCGACGAGGCATCCGTCGGGAGCGACGCAACGCTCGGCGGCTCGCGGAGCGCCCGCACCATCCGCTTCGCCGCCGCGCAGAACGACACCGTCCCCTTCTTCGCGGGCCGCACCACGCTCCCGGTCGACGACCACAGCCTCATCGGCTTCGTCGCCAACCGCGCCATCCCGCTCAACATCCCCGACCTCCGGCTCTTGCCGGCCGACGTGCCCTACAAGCCCACGGGGAGCTTCGACATCGCCACCGGCTACCAGACGCGCTCGGCGCTCCTGGTCCCCCTGATGGACCGCGACGGGCACGTGATCGGCGTGCTCCTCTTCGTCAACCACAAGGCGGTCGCCGGCCTGCCGCTCGCCAGCTTCGACCGGGTGACCCCCTTCGGCGAGCGCCACCTCGCGATGGCCCGGTCCGTGGCCAGCCAGGCCGCCGTGGCGTTGGAGAACTACCGGCTCTACCGCGAGATCACCACCTTGTTCGACGGCTTCGTCGAAGCCGCCGTGACCGCGATCGAGGCGCGCGACCCCTCCACCGGCGGCCACAGCTACCGCGTGGCCCAGCTCACCGAGATGTTGGCCCGCGAGGTCACCGAGGCCGAAGACCCGCCCTTCGCCGACGTTCGTTTCTCCGCACGCGAGCTCACCGAGCTGCACTACGCGGCGATCCTCCACGATTTCGGCAAGGTGGGCGTGCGCGAGGAGGTGCTCCTCAAGGCCGGGCGCCTCTACCCCTGGGAGCTGGCCCAGATCGAGCAACGTTTCCGCATCGCCTCGCTGCAGGCCACGCTCGAGGCCATCCGGGAAAACACCGCCGACTCGATGTTGCCGCCGAGGCTCGCCCAGCTCCAGGAAGACCTCACGCTGGTGCGGCGGCTCAACCGCATCGGGCGCGTCGGTGAGACCGAAGGCAACGCGATCCGGGTGGTGGCTGAGCGCTGGAAGCTCGCCGAGGCCGAGCCGGTCTTGCATGCCCGGGAGGTGCGCCGCCTGTGCATCCCCGTGGGCACGCTCGACCCCGAGGAGCGGCTGGAGATCGAGCGGCACGTGGAGCACACCTACCGCTTTCTCCGCGTGATTCCGTGGACGCGGGAGCTGCGCAACGTGCCGAGCCTCGCCTACGCGCACCACGAGAAGATCGACGGCACCGGCTACCCGCGACGCCTCAAGGGCGAGGCGATCCCCTACGGCGCCCGGCTGATGACCATCTCCGACATCTTCGACGCCCTCACGGCGGGCGATCGCCCCTACAAGGGCGCGATGTCGCCCGAGAAGGCGGTGCAGATCCTTCGCGCCGAGGCGGCAGCGGGAAAAGTGATGGGTGCAGCCGTGGAGTTGCTCAATGCAAAGCGGCTTTGGACCCGGGTGGTGGAGCCGTCGGTCTGAGCCAGTCCGCCGGGGAACGTGCCACGCCCGCGCGCACCACGTGACGCAGCTGTCGCAAGGCTCGAATGTCGTCGAGTGGGTTGCCCTCCACCACGAGCAGATCGGCCGGGCCGCCCTCGTGGAGGGTGCCCACGTCGCGACCGAGCATCTGTCCCGCGTTGCGCGTGGCCATGGTCAGCGCCTCCTCGGGCGAGAATCCGGCATCGACGATGAGCTCGAGCTCGCGCAGGCTCGACGGGCCGTGGAAAAGGTAGGGGATGATCGGCCAGTTGCCGGCGTCGGAGCCCATCACGAGCGCCACCCCGGCCTCGTGGAGCTGGCGGAGGGCTCGGCCGGTGCGCCTGAGGTGGCTCGTGGCGATCGAGCGCGCGGCGCCCGAAGTGGCGAGGAAACTCGGCAGACCCGGGAGGACCACCTGGGCGAATCGAGTTCGGAACTGTCGCGACACATCGAGTGAGCGAGCGGTGGCGAGCTCGGCGGCGGGCACGCGGGCGTCGAGGAAGGGATCGTCGAGTCGGGACCCGTCCCAGGCGTTGTCCATCATGTCGAGCACCGAGAGCGTGGTCATCTCGAACACGCCCCGCTCGGCGGCCAGCGCCGCCACGCGACGGTTGGGCGTCTCGAGCGGGTGCACGGTCACGCGCGCCCCGTAGTCCTCGATGGCCACGCGTTGCTCAGCGGGCGACATGGCGTGCACGTACACGGGGAGATCACGACGCGCGGCGCCGTCACGGATGGCGGTGGCCACCTCAGGCGAGAACATGGGCCACGTCGGCCCGAGGAATCCCCGCTCGGCGGTCATCTTGACGCCGATGGCGCCTTGCGCGTGCACGAGATCGAGCTGGGCCTCGGCCTCGGCGATGGTGTCGACCATCGGGAAGGCGCCGTCGAAGAGCACGGCGGGGTAGCCGCCCTCCGGGGAGAAGGGCGTGCCGAGGTGGAGGTACTGCGGTCCCACGGCTTGCTCGCGGATTGCCTCGCTCGCCCCGGCGCTCACCGCCGGGTCGAGGATCGTGGTGACCCCGCAGGCCAGGTAGGCGCGGAGGTGCTCGCCGAGGGCGGCGACCTCCGGGGGACGGTAGGCCCCCCCGGGGTTCATCGAGAGGTGCACGTGACTGTCCACCAGTCCCGGGACCACCGTCGCGCCTCGCGCGTCGATCACCTCGGCGCCGGCGATGTCGAGCCCCTGGCCGATGGCGACCACCTGGTCACCCGACAGCAGGATGTCCATGTCGTCGCGAGCGGGGCCCTCGCCCGTCCACAGGCGCGCATGCGTGATGGCGAGCAGGACCATCGCTATGACTTATCCGACCAGCACTCTTGACATGACAAGAGCCGGAAGTGAAGATGAGGATGGACAGGAGTCCCCGTGAAGCTCGAAGCCATCTCGCTCGTGCGCATCCTCCCTGCCGGGCTGGCCAACGTTGGCGACGTGACGCGCGACCAGCTGCGCGAGGCCGAGGTGGGCAAATGGGCCGCGCAGGTGCCCGCTCGTGACGACGTGAGCTGCGTGTACGGGCCCGCGCCGGCGAAGCACCCGCTCGATGACTACGATCACCCGGTGCCGCTCGACGACCGCGAGCCGGAACCGGGGGAGAACGTGGTGGTGTTTCGCTTCGGGAGCTGAGCGGGGTTGTCGAGAAGGGGGGACGTGGCTCTGGACGGTGTCGCAGGGACAGACCAGCCGCAGGAAACGCGGGGCGGGAGAGCGCGGCCGTCGCGTCGTAAGCGCTCGCGCTACGAATGCGATTCGTCGTGAGCGCTGATGCCTCCAATGGAGATCGGCGGGTCCCGGCCGTCGCCCGCTGGGCGCGGTAGCATGGAGAAAGGCGCTGAGTTCCGTCACGGAGGTGGGGCGCCGCAGCGCGGCTCACGCTGTCGACCCCAGACGGAAGACGGGAAGCACCACCCGGAACATCTGCGCTCACGACGAAGCCTACCCGGAGCATCTGCGCTCACGACGGCGCAAAGCCGCAGGCCTCACCGCGAGTTGCGGAACCGACGCCAGCCGGGCGACTCGCGTAGGTCGCCCTCGTTGAGGGCCGAGAAACGCGGGTCGTTGAGCACCGTGGCTGCCGTGAGCAGGGACCGGGCCACGCCGATCCCCCGCACGTGCGTGGGCGCAGCCGCGACGTGGGCAGCGGCCCGGCTGCGGCTCAAGTCGAGCGCGGCCGCGAGGAGCGAAGCGTCACCCAGGCCGGCGAGGCAGGCTGTGCCGATCGCGTGACTGCGAGCCGCGCCCCGTCGGCGGAGTTCCCCGAGCGTAAACCGCCCCGTTGACGACGCGGCAGCTAGCGCAGCCGCGAGAACCGCGTCCTGCCGCGTCAGCTGCGGGAAAGGCGTGCCATCCACCTGTGCGTCTGGATCAGAGGAGACGTAGCGGTGAAACTCCTCGGGATTTCGCGCGCGGGGAACCACCGGGGCGATCACGAGGCCGCAGGCATCGCGGTGCGTGGAGAGGGGCCACTCGAGCGGGCAGCCAACGAGATGTTCGCGAACCGGGTTGAGGTGGATGTACCGCACGGTGCGCCGCACGTGCGCGTCGTCGACCACGCGGGAGATCGGCGGGTGCCGCGCCCAGACCGCCCCGCTCTCTCCGCGGGCGGTATTGCGCCACCTCGCGTACGCGCCCTCGGCCACGACGAGGCGCTCCTCCGCGTCGGGCCACTCGCCGAGCACATGGACGTGATTGGGCATCGCGCACAAGGCGGCCAACTCGGGAAACTGGTCGACCAGCGTGAAGAAGAGGACGAGCCCCTCGACCCAGTTGTGGAACAGCAGGGTACCGGGGGGCGCCCAGCCGACAAGGTGTTCAAGCATGGCCCGGCGCCTCGCAAACTCCGTGCCCACGGTTCAAGGCGTGGAAACCAGCGGTCGACCTCGACGTTCGTCGGCTCCCGGCTGACAACCGTCACCCAATGTGGCCGAGGCACCCCCTTGCTCCGAGGCGCCCCCTTGCTCCGCCACACGTCCAGCCTGCGGCACGCCCAGATCGTGGCACGCCGAGGTCGTGGGCGTCGCGTCGCAAGCGCTAGCGCTACGAATGCGATTCGTCGTGAGCGCTGATGCTTCCAACGGCTATCGGGGAGGGCCGGCCGGTCCTCCCGAGTGCGGGCACCCTGAAAAAAGGAGCTTACGTCCGTCGCGAGTGGGCGACGCGGCAGCGCGGGGCATGGTGCCAACCTCGGAGGGCGGACGACCAACACCACCCGGAACATCTGCGCTCACGACGAAGCGTACCCGGAGCATCTGCGCTCACGACGGCGCTTGTCCGGAACGTCTGCGCTCACGACGGATCACGGCCAGGTCGCTACTCGCTCGCCGGCACCAGCGTGTCGAGGTCGACGTAGTTCTCGGCGACGTAGCGCCGGAGCCCCCGGTTCACGAGCTTCCCGTCGAGGAACCCCACGGCGTGCCGCAGCGCGGGGTTCGTCGCGAGCGCAGGTTCGATGCCGCGACCAAGCGCCGTGAGGTAGGGCAACAACGAGGCGCCCATCGCCCGCGAGGCCGTGCGGGCTACCTCGCTCGGCAGGTTCGGGATGCAGATGTGGCGGATGCCCTCCGCCTCGTACACTGGCTCCTCGGTGGTGGTGGGCCGCGAGGTTTCCGCGCAGCCACCCTCGTCGATCGACATGTCGATGAAAAGGCAGCCCTCCCGCATGGCGCGCACGTGGTGACGCTTCAGCACCTTGGGCGCCGGCTCGCCGCGCACGGCCACCGCGCCAATGACGACGTCGGCCTGTTCCAGGTAGCGCACCAGGTGGTACTCGCTCGCCACCGCCGTGACGCACACGCGCCCGAGCGAGTGCGCCATGCGCTGGAGCCGCCGCGGGTCGCGGTCGAGCACCACCACCTGCGCGCCGAGCGCCGAGGCCTCGGCCGCCGCCGCCGATCCCGCCGCCCCCGCGCCGATCACCAGCACCAGCGCCGGGGGCACGCCCGGCGATCCGCCCATCAGAATGCCGGGCCCGTTGCCGGGGCCGGTGAGGTGCCAGGCCGCCAGCGCCACCGCCACGCGCCCGCCGATGGCCGAGAGCGGCTCGAGGATCGGGTACTCGTCGAGGCCCTCACGCACTAGCTCGAGCGAGATCGTCGTCACCCCGGTGCGCGCGAGGGCCTGGTGGAACCTCGCCGGCTGGGTGGCGAGATGCAGGAAAGAAACCAGTCCCTGGCCTTTTCGCAAGAGCGCCAGCTCGGCCTCGTTGGGGGGATGAATCTTCAAGAGAACGTCGCTGCTCGCCGACACCTCGCGCGCGTTGAACACCACCTGGGCCCCGGCCGCGAGGTATTCTGTGTCTGAAAATCCTGAACCAACGCCTGTTTCGGCCTCGACGACGACGCCGTGGTCGCTCGATACCAGGGCACGTGCCCCCTCGGGGGTCAACGGCACCCGGCGCTCGCCGGGGAGGGTCTCGCGGAGCATTCCAAAGCGCATGACGGCGAAGCGTACCGGCCAGGACGGCGGCATACAAGCGGCGACCTGATAGATGTCGCCCGCGATGACCGAGAGTGAGCCGCCGCGCACGCGCTATTGCAGCCGATGCCTCACGACGTTCTTTGCCGACGAGGCGCGCTGTCCCAACCTCGGCTGCCGCTACGCCCGGCCACCGTCGGGCTGGGGCGAGCTCATGGAGCCGGGCGAGCTGCTCGACCGCACATACAGAATTCACTCGCGACTGGCCATCGGCGGCGCAGGGGTGACTTACCTTGGCCGGGAGCTCGGCGAGGGCGACGAAGAAACCGGCCCGCTCTTGGCCTTGAAGGTGCTCTACCAGCAACGCGATCAGGGCGCGTACCTGCACCGCCTCGCCACCGAGGCCAACGTCTTGCAGCGCCTCAACCACCCGCAGATCGTCGAGTGCCGCGGCTTCGTGCATCGCTCGGGGCACTCGCCCTACCTGGTCACCCGCTTCGAGGCCGGCGGCTCGCTGCTCGACCACATCCGCCGGGTGGGCACCCTCTCGATCGCAACCACGGCCGCGATCGGCGTGCAGATCTGCGACGCCCTCGGCGTGGCGCACCGCCAGGGCGTGATCCACCGCGATCTGAAGCCGGAGAACGTGCTGCTCGAGGCGATCGCCACTCTCGACGAGGTGCCACGGGTGCGCGTGGCGGACTTCGGCATCGCCAAGGTCTTCGGCGGCGTGGGCGACCGTCTCACGCGAGTAGGCGCCTTCATCGGCACCCCGCAGTACGCCGCGCCGGAGCAGTTCGAGGGGATGACCCCCGAGCCGGCCACCGACGTGTACGCCGTCGGCGCCTTGCTCTACTTCTGCCTCACTGCGCGGCCGGTGGCCGAGTACATGGCGGAGCTCGACGTGGAAGACCAGCGGGATCACCTCCTGCGCCACCTCCCGCCGCGCCTGCCCCAGTTCGAGGGCAACGCCAAGCGCTGGATGGAAGACTCGTTCGCCGCCGCGATGGCCGCCGACCCCGGCGATCGCTGCGCCATCGAGACCCTCGCCGAGCGCCTGCACGCGATCGCCGCCGGTCGCGACCCGGGACCGATCCACACCGGGGGCGCGCCGCTCTACAGCAGCGTCACCGCGGGCAGCGGAAACGTCGACGACACCATCTCGGTCCATCCGAAGTCGGCGCCAAAGGGTCCGCCCGTCGAAACGCGATCGATGCCCACCTCGGTCCCGACGATCGACGAGCCCACCGCCTCGGGCAAGGTGCCGGCAGCACGCGCGCCCGCCGGCCTCCCCCTGAGCCCCGTGCCCACCATCGAGCGCATGGCGGCCAATCCGGCGGCGCGCACTGCCGGTGTGGGCTGCGTGGCCGGGGGGTTCTTGCTTGTCTGCCTGGTCCTCGCCACCGGCGGCGGCCTGTGGTGGTACACCCAGCGCGACACCTCGCGCGCGCTCACCAGCAGCGAGACCGACCCCGCCGCCAAGAAGGAGTGGCAGGCCATCGCCTACCAGCTCGGGGTGGAGGGTGTCCGCGCGGAGCGGGCCTGCCGCGCGCCGCCCTACCTCGGCATCGAGGTAACCCTCGACACCGCCGGCAAGACCACGCGCACCCGTCTACTCAACTATCCGCATGAACCCACGGAGAAGTGCGTGGGCGAGCGGCTGGCGCAGGTGAAGTTCCCGCGCAGCTCCACCGGCGCCGTTCGGGTGGCCGTCACGATGACGGAGTAGCGCTACACCGGGATGATGGTGTCTTCGTCGCCGTCGGACTCGTCGCCGCTGGGCGGCACGCGGTCGATGCGGACCACGAGCGCGGTGAGGTTGTCGTCGCTCCCGTGGGCCAGGGCCCGCTCAGAGAGCGCCAGCGCACAGGCCTGGGCCTCAGGGACGTTGGTCACGCCGTGTGCGATCTGGGCGTCTTCCAGGCGGGCGTGAAGGCCGTCGGTGCTGAGCAGGAGGCGGTCGCCCGGGCGGACGGAGAAGGCGCCGGTATCGATGCCGCGGTCGATGCGAAGCGACTCGTCGTTGCCGAGACCGCGGCTGCCGAAGATGAAGTTTTGTGCGAGGTAGCGTGGATGGCTCGGCATGGGACGCCGATCGCGCATCGCGAACTCCTCGCGGGTCTGGTCGCGCGTGATGCGGGTGAGGCGTCCCTCCCGCCAGTGGTAGAGGCGCGAGTCGCCCACGTGCACCCACACCACGCGCTCGCCCGAGAGCCAGGCCACGGTGAGCGTGGTGCCCATCTTCACCTCGCCGGACTGGGCCACGCGCTGGCGCACGCGCGCATGAGTCTGCAGGAAGAACTCCCGTAGCGCGAGCTCCGGCTCCCGCGGCAGATCCGAGAACTGCAGGCGGCTGATGGCCTGCACGGCCGCCGCGGAGGCGATGTCGCCGTCGTCGTGGCCGCCCATGCCGTCGGCCACCGCGAAGAGGAGGTCGCGACGCGCGGGGGCGTTGACGACGGCCTCCCGCTCGCCCTCGCGGAAACGGATCGAGCCGCCGCGACACACGAGGTAGTTGTCCTGGTTGGTGGCGCGCCCTCCGCGCTCCGCGCCGATGCCCACCGAGCACACGACGCCCACCGACACGAGCGTCTCGAGCACGCTACCCCACTTCGAAGCGATAGACGTTGGTGCCCGCGAGTAGCCCGTCGCCCGGCCCGAGCGTCACGGGGGAGCCGTCCTCCGGCATGGTGCGCCAGGAACGATCACCCTCGCGGTGGAAGAAGGGCATGAAGCCGGTGGCGCCGGTGCGGTAGCTGGCGAGGTAGTCGCTGACGGTCAGCTTCTGGCCGTCGAACTGCAAGGTCGCGTTGATGGGCCCGAGCCGGCAACCGCGCGGGGTGCGCAGGGGGAAGCCGAGGGTGAAGAGCGCCGCGACCAGCCGGTCTTCCACGTCGATCGTCAGTAGCTGCGCGCGGGGATCGGGCAGCACCGCGCCCTCGGCGAAGACCAGCGTCACGTCGAAGTCGGGTTCGAGGTTTGCGTCGCGACGCACGATGTCGATGCGCGCGCCGGCGAGGGTCTCCGCGCTGCGGACCTTGCCCCCGGCCACGGTGATCGAGGCCTCGCCCTCCTGGATGAGCTCGATGCGGCCCTTCTTGCCGCGGGCGTACACCCGCACGTAGTCGAGCGTGAGAAAAACCTGCTCGGCAAACGACTTCGCCTCCGGCACGACCATGTCGACGCCGCGGTGGTTGCCGATGGAGTACTCGCCGTGCACCGACCAGCCCACTTGCAAGAGCCGCGCCGGTCGCGACAGCTCGAGCTGCCACTGTTTCTCCTCGACCGACACCACCGGGTCGAGCTCCGACTCGTCGAGGATCATCGGCGGTGGGGGCGGCGGCTTCTCCGGCTGCTTCGCCGGCCGCGTCGACACGGGCACCACGTCGACCGAGTCGTTCTTGGCGCTGGCGAGGTCGACCTTCACCGGCCGCGGCGGGCGGCTCCGGTCGGGCACCTCGGCGATCGACAGGCTCGGCACCGGCATCTCGTTGACGCTGTCGTGGAAGGTCTTGGACTTCGTCTTGCGCCTGGGCGGGGCCTCGGGCACGTCCTTGACGGGGCGCGGGGCGGGACCCTGGCCACCGAGTCCAGCCGGTGCGACAGGGTCGACCGTGCGCGAGGTGACGACGCGCACGTCGTCGGCGATGGCCGCGAGATCCGCCGCGGAGAACTTCGGCAACGATGCGGGCGGCAGCGATGCCGTTTGCGGTGCGGCCACCGGCGGGAAGGCCACGTGGAAGAGGCAGTTGCCCACGAGCAGCTCGTCGCCCACCTGCAGCGTGGCCTCGTGCTTGCCGCCCGGTCCCTCGCGCGGGAAAAGCGCGATCACCTCGGTGCCACGCCGCACGTAGGTGTAGCAGTGCCGCGCGAGCGAGCGCACCAGCGGCTCGCCGTTGAGGTCGATCTCGGCGTGGGTCGACGCGACCATGATCGAGTCGGTGTAGAAACGCGACTTGGGGATATCGCCCGTGCGCGAGCGGATGGTCGACCCGCCGCCGACGCTCGGCAACCACGCGATGTTCTCGTTGTGGGGCTCGTCGGGCAAGCGCACCTTGCAACGACGGTCGCGACCTACCTGAAACACGGCCCCGAAGTCCAGGTACGTGCCGGCCCCGGAGCGCCGCAGCTCGCCCAGGTAGGGCCAACCTTCCGCTTTCACACTGGAGAGGTCACGGTATTCCACCTTGATCCCGTCGACCTCGATCTCCACCGTCCCCCGGAGCACCACCGGGCTTCCCGGCTCGGCAGCCTTGCCGTCGAGCTTCACGTTGGCGTCGCGCGTGACCAGGGTCACCCGGTTGGCACGCACCTGGATCGTGGCCCGCGGCGACGCATGCGCCGTGGCGATCTGCGCCTTCGGACCAAGGTAAACGTCGTATCCCTCCATGAAGTTGTTGAAGTGCACCTTCTGGAGAAGGGCGCCACGCTCGTGCAGCGTGAGGATGCGGGTTTCGAAGGCGTCGGGGACGATCGTCTTCTGGCGACCGCCGAGGCCCGCGCCCCCGGCCGAGATGCTCTCGGGGGGCATCGTGGCCCGCCCCATCGGCAGGGGATCCAGGGCGATCTGCGGCGGTGGCTCGGCCACCTTGCGGCCCTTCGGCTTCACCGCCTCGGCGGCGACCATGGCCGCCTCGAGCTCAGCGGGTGCAGGGATCTCCACCGTGCCCGACTCGATGACCGCGAGCACCAGGAAGGCCACCGGGCGCCCGCTGGTTTCCGCGATGGTGAGCACCGAGGGGCCCGCCTCGGTGGGGTCGGAGCGCACGAAGTACCGGTCTTGGAGCTCGGGGCTGATCACGTGCACCAGCGATCCGTCGGGGTACTGCTGCAAGCGGTACAGGCCCGGTTCGAGCAAGCCCGGGTGGTGAAAATTGTCGAGCCAGTGGCGCCCGAGGGTGAGCACGATCTGGTCGCTGTAGAGCCGAGCCACCTCGCGGTAGCCGTTCCAGGCGCCAGGCAGGTTCAGGTGCACGCCGAGCACGGGCCGGCTGCGCGGGGCGGGGCCGATGTAGAGGTTGGGCAAGAGCCCGGTGATGAACTCGCCGGGTTCGAGACCGAAGGACTGGTGGAGCATCTCGCTCCCCCCGTCGGCCACGATCCAGAAGCGCAAGGGGCGCGTGCCGTAGAGAAGCTCGAACTTCTCCTTCACGCAGTACTCGGTGAAGTCGTCGCCCAGCTGCCGAGCCGCGCGGTCGGTCCACGCGAGGCCGCCGGCATTGGCGCCCTGCGTGGCCACCCGGCGCGCGTCGGGCTGGTTGATCACCACCAGGACGTCGGTGAAGGAGGCGATGCCCTCGCCGCGCTCGGCGTGGAAATGGGCGCGCAAACCGCCCTTGCGACCTCCATAGCTGGAGGTGGACCAGAGGAGCCCCGGGTGCTCCACCAGGTCGTCCTCTGCGGAGTGTTTGCGAAGTCGCGACAGGTAAAAAGCGCTGGCGGGATCCTGGTCGATCACCACCTCGGCGCCGCCCGACAGGCCCTGCGTGCGGCCCGAGGAGAAGATCCGCGAGATGAAGTCGGCGAGTTGCGCCATCGAGAGGCTCCGCGTCCCGGCGGGGATAACCGGGCGACAATGGCTCAGCGTATCGCGATCAGTGGTTCCGCCGGGGTGGGGAAGAGCACGCTGGCCAAGGCCGTGGCGGCCGAGCTCGGGTGGCCCTGCTTGCCCGAGGGCATGCGGGAATACCTAGAAACGACCAAGGTCGACATCCACCACCTCGGCATCGACGGCCTCCGTGCGCTGGTGCTGAGGCTCTGGGACGAGCGCCAGGAGCTGGAGGCCAAATACCCGGCCTTTGTCGCGGACCGTTCGAGCTACGACACCGTCGCTTTCTGGATGTTCTACGGCTATGCGAAGGACGAGCCGGAAACCCTGCGCCTCTTCGACGAGGCCCTGCGTCGCGACCGCTACGAGCACCTTTTCCTCCTGCCCTGGGGACGAATCCCGCTCGTCGGCGACGGCGTGCGCTTCCCCAATCGCTACATCCAGCTCCACGTGCAGTCGATGATCGTGGGCCTCGTCCACGAGTTCGGCCCGCAGCCCACCTGGGTGGAGCCCACCGACCTTGCCGAGCGCGTGCGCTTCGTGGTGGAGCGGGTGTCGGGATAAAGCCCAGGGCATGTCGAAGATCAGCCCCTTCCGCGCCTGGCACGCCCCGCCCGAGCTCGCCCCGCTCGTCATCGCCCCGCCCTACGACGTGATGAGCGAGGCCGAGGCGCGCGAGATCGTCCGGCAGAACCCGTCGTCCTTCGTGCGCGTGTCGCGACCCGACGCGGTGATGCCCGAGGGGGCCGACACCCATGGCCCGGAGGCCTACGCCACCGCCCGTCGCGAGTACGAGGGCATGAAGGCCAAGGGGCTCATCGTCCAGGACCCCGTTGATAGCTACTACCTCTACGGCCAGAAGATGGGCGAGCAGTACCAGGTGGGGCTCGTGGCCTGCTTCTCCACCGAGGAGTACGACCAGAACCTCGTGAAGAAGCACGAGTTCACCCGGCCCGACAAGGAGCGCGACCGCGTGAACCACATCGACGCGACCAACGGCCAGACGGGCATGGTTTTCCTCGCCTACCGCGACGACATCGATCTCAAGGAGCTGATCGCGGTGGGCTCCACCACCGACCCGCTCTTCCACGTGACGACGGAAGACGGCGTTGAGCACACGCTCTGGCGCATCGATCACCCCGTGGCCGTGGCGGCGATCTCCGCCGCCGCCGCGCGACTCCCCGCGGTGTACGTGGCCGACGGGCACCACCGTTCCGCCGCCGCCTCGATCGTGCACCGCGAGCGCCTCGGCAAGCCCGGTCGCCACGGCTGGTTCGTGGCCTGCCTCTTCCCCGCCTCGTCGCTCAACATTCTCGCCTACAACCGGGCGGTGAAAGACTTGAACGGCCACGCGCCCGAGGCGCTGGTCACCGCGATTCGCGACGCCAGCTACCACTGCAATCCCACCACCGAGCCCGTCCCCGGTCGGCAGGGCACCTGCACGATGTACCTCGGCGGCCAGTGGTGGTTGCTCACGGCGAAGGACGTGCCGAACGACCCTGTCGCCCGTCTCGACGTGTCGATGCTCCAGGACCGGGTGCTCGCGCCGCTCTTGAACATCGACAACCCGCGCACCAACAAGCGCATCGACTTCGTCGGCGGCATCCGCGGCTACACCGAGCTGGTGAAGCTGGTCGACGGCGGCAGCCACGCGGTGGCCTTCCACATGTTCCCCACCCAGATGGACCAGCTCCTCGACGTGGCCGATGCCAACTGTGTGATGCCGCCGAAGTCCACCTGGTTCGAGCCTAAGTTGCGCGACGCCGTCGCGATGCACGAGATCGGGTGAAGCCCCGTCAGCGCCTCGTCGCGAACCTCCAGCGTTTGCTCGCCCCGGGTACCCGCGCCTTCGCGGCCGCGCCCAACGAGGCCCCGGTGGAGGTGGAGGCCACGGTCATGGCGCTGTGCGCGGCCGCCGACGCCGGCAAGGTGAAGCTCAGCCTGGTCGACGCGAAGGGTGGCCGCGTGGTGCTCGACGCGCGGCACGGGTCGATCAAGGGTTCGGGCGACCGGGGCCCCGCGAGTCAAGGCGATCGGGGTCCGGGTGGGGTGGCCCGGAGGCCGCAGCCCCCTCCTCGGGTAGGCGAGGGCCAAGGGGCGGTTGGCCCTGGCAACCGGGGCCCCGCGAGTCAAGGCGAGCGGGGGGCGGGGGGGGTGGCCCGGAGGCCGGAGCCCCCTTCTCGGGTAGGCGAGGGCCAAGGGGAGGGCGGCTCGAGCCCTCCCCTCCTAAGAGCAATTGGCATCGCAAACGCCGACGGCACGGTGTCGGCCCAGAACGCGAAGAAGCTCAAGCAAACCCGCCACCTCGTGGAGCTGCTCCGCCCCGCGTGGGAGGCCGCGGTCGCGGCGCGCCGCGAGGACCGTCCCCTGCGGGTGGCCGACCTCGCCTGCGGCAACGCCTACCTCTCCTTCGTGCTCTACGACGCCCTGCGCGCCGAGGGCATCGCGTGTCGCCTGCACGGCATCGAGTCGCGACCCGAGCTGGTCAAGAACTGCGAGGAGCGCGCCCACGCCTTGTCCTTCGACGGCATGAGCTTCGCCACGGCGAGCATCCGCGACGCCGATCTCGCCGCGCTCGGCGGCCCACCCGACCTCGTGCTCGCGCTCCACGCCTGCGACACGGCGACCGACGAGGCGATCGCCTTGGCCGTGAAGGCCCGCGCGCCGGCGATGTTCGTCGTCCCTTGCTGCCACGCGGAGCTGGCCCGCCAACTCAAGGGCAACGCACCGGCGTCGCCAGCCCTGTCGCGACATGGCCTCCTACTCAACGACTTCGCCACCACCCTGACCGACGCGCTGCGCGCCGAGATCCTCGACGCCGCCGGCTACGCGGTCGACGTGGTGGAGTTCATCGACGCCGGGCACACCCCGAAGAATCGGCTCATCCGGGCGCATCGGCGCACCTCGCCCGCCCCGGGCCGCTCACTCGAGGTCACCCTCGCGAGGATCGCGGGTGACAAGCTCGACCCGGCGCTGGCGAGGTTTCTCACGTAGGTCTTGGCTGAGTGTGCGACGCGGGCGGAGAGCTACGGGACCCACTGCTCCACGCGCAGCACGCAACCGCTCGGCGAGCCGTTGCCGGTGGTCCGGGTGCCGCCGCTGGTGCTGAGATCCCACTGGTCCCAGCTCGTGAGGAGGTAGGTGTCGCCCCGGTAGCGGAGGAGCTGGGTGTGGGGACGGTTGCCACTGGTGGTCCAGCTGGAGCCCTGGCTGTCGACCATCACCTCGTTGTCGAGCCAGGTCCCAGCGGCGTCGTAGAGCGACCGCACGATGTCGCCCGAGTCGTCCTGGTCGGTGGCGGTGCGCCAGCTCGTCGACAGGCGCTTGTAGGTGATGGCCACGGCCCCACCGGGGAGCGCCACCCGCGTGCCCATCTGGAGCTGGTTCGAGCTGCCCCAGGTGATGCGCTGCGTGTCCGTCCAGAGCCCTGTCGAGAAGTCGGCCTCCAGCACCCGGAGGTCACTTGTCTTGTTGTAGTGGAGCGAGGTGGGGGCAACGACGTGCGCGCGGGCGCCCGGCTGGCCCCGTATCGGCCGCGCCGAGGCGGTGTTCCAGACGGGATCGGCCGGGTCGCCCACCCGCGGCACCATCCGGGGCGACATCCGCGTGCGCATGTTCGCGTCGACACGCGCGAAGCGCTGCGCCGAGTAAGTGCCGTCGAGAGCCGACACCCACACGCCGTCGCCCGCCGGAGACATGCAGTGATCGTTGGTGGACCAGCCGGTGTTGAGCTGCGCCCGGCCGGGAAATCCGGTGGGACCGAAGAGGGGGAAACCGG
The DNA here is from genome assembly GCA_005778355.1 of Pseudomonadota bacterium. GTDB lineage: Bacteria > Myxococcota_A > UBA796 > UBA796 > SXON01 > SXON01. The sequence goes on from SXON01000224.1 coordinate 20,130, forward strand.
AGCCCGGGGGCGCGGTGACATCGACGAGGGAGGGTTGGAAAGTGCAGACGGATAGCCCCTTGTCCTCGAACGAGCGCGACACCCAGTGACGACCCCGGTTGAAGATGTGGGCGTGGTCGCGGACCGATGCGCGAGGGTGGAATCCGACCGGCGCCAACTCGACCCAGCCCAGGCCGGACAGCGACGCGGCGAAGGGGTCGGCGCGCACGGCATAGACGGCGCTCACGCCCGCTCGGGTCAGACTCGGCGCCTCAACGGTGAGCACGAGGGGAAGGCCCGTGCCGGTGGGGTCGCCGTCCGGAATGGCGTAGAGCCAGGTCCGCGCGTCCGTGTCCGGGATCGTCACCTGGTTCACGAGCGTGAAGGAGGGCACGAGCTACGCCCCACCGCGGGCGACCACGACCCGCGGCGGCCTGTAGCACCCTCCATCGGGGGGACACATGTCCACAACGAGGTCGGGCCGTCCGTCCCCCGTCACGTCGTCAGCTAGGTTCATCGCCGTCCCGGTGTAGCTTGTCGTCGGGTCGTGAAACCTACCGGGAAGGTCAATTGCATCCACCCCTCCGGCTGGCCCCTCTGCGACGAACACCACCCATTCGTTGACGTCCGATTCCGGAAGGAGCACGCGACCCGAGTACATCGCGACTTCGTCGCGACCGTCACCGTCGAGGTCTCGCCCGGAGGCCAGGTAGTAGCCCAGCGCCGAGCCACGCGGCCCGATCACCACCGCCAGCGCGTCGCCCACCGCCGCAGGAAGCGACGGCCCGCCCGGGAACACATACACGGCCCCATCCGCCTGGATCGCCGAGTCGGCCGCAGCACCCGCCGAACCGGCCACGAGGTCGTCGTAACCGTCTCCGTCGAGGTCACCCGCAGCCACTCGGTTGCCGAGCGAGTGGTAGTCGAACTCCCCCACCAGCGCCAGGTCCGCGTCCTCCCCGTCCTGTTCGCCGCTGAAGGGGCCGAGGAAGACCCACGCCGCGCCCCGTGCGCCGCCGCCGAGCGGTGCCAGCCCGTGCCCCGCCGCCAGGTCGAGCAGCCCGTCGCCATCGAAGTCGCCCGAGGGGTCGAGCGAGGGCTCGCACCCGGTCCCGGCGTCGTTCTGGCAGAGCATCGCGCCGGGCGTCACCGTCGCGAAGGCGTCGCCCACGGTCACGTCCGCCGCGAGCGGCCCCGCGAACATCGCGACGCCCCAGCCGTCGCCGGCGTCGCCCGCGGGGTAGGAAAGCGCGAGGTCGTCGTCGCCGTCGCCGTCCAGGTCGGCGCTCCCCCGCGAGGTGCCGGGCCAGAGCGTCGTCGTGCCGGCGACGGTGATCCCCGTGGCCGCGTCGCGGTCCTGGGCGCCCGCCACCACACCGTTCATCACCAGCGTGCCCAGCTCGTCACCCGCCGCCTGGAGCAGGAAGTCCTCGCGGCCGTCCCCGTCGAGGTCGCCCGCGCAGTCGATGTTCTCGGCGTACCTCGACGCGTCGCCCGGCGCGGACAGCGAGGCCCAGGCGCCGTCGCTCGCCGACTCTGGGAAGGTAGCGCCCCCGCGGACCACATACACCCGGACATCGGCGGGGTCGGGGTGGTCGGCCCCGATCACGATGTCGCCCACGCCATCGCCGTCCACGTCGCTCCCGGCACACACCGCGTGCCAGTACGACGGGTCATACGGCTCGAACTCCATCACGTCGGCCGTGTAGGAGATGATGTTCTCCTCGCCGGCCCAGTCGCAGGTGTCGTCGACGCCGTCGCAGTTGGTGTCGATACCGTCGTGGCACACGTCGGGACCGCCCGGGTACACGGCGGGGTCGGCGTCGTCGCAGTCCTCGTCGTCGGGCGAGCCGTCACCGTCGGCGTCGGGGCCGGCCGCGGTATCGACTCCCGAGTCGTCCCCGCTGTCGACGGGCCGGGCACTGTCGCCAGAGTCGACGGGTGGCGCGCTGTCCGCCGGGGGAACGGAGTCCACGCCGCCCGTGTCGCGACCCTCGGGCTTGTCCACCTGCTCGGCGCCCGGGCTGCAGGCCGCGCCCGCCACGAGGGCCAGCACCGCCAGCAACCGGCGCCCGTGCATGAGCTAGCCCTCGAGCACGAGCGTGCCGATGACCGACAGCGTGGCCAGCGACCCCGCGGACGACAGCGACACCAGCCACACCGGCCGGATCCACTCCCGGTCGCCCGAGGTCACCTGCGCCAGCGCCGGGTCGATCATGCCGTTGCTCGCCTTCACGTTGCCGATACCCACCGTCGTCTCCGGGCTCCGCCGGTCGTTCGCGAGCTGCACGCCCGCGCGCACCTGCGCGTTGCCGTTCACGCCGCGGACCTCGCCCCAGGCCTTCACCGCGGTCACGCCGGCGGCGAGCGTCCACTCCCCGGCGGGGATGGCGACCTCGGTGGTGGAAACGGCGGCGAGCGTCATGGGCAATAGATCGAGGGTTCGGATCACGGGCACGTCGGGACTCCAGTAGTCCCGGCATGATTAGTGCAGAGAGAGAGATCTGTCAAGCGCGCGACCGTCGCGACCGCCCACATTCGCTCCCTCCCCGTTCGGAAATCTCGCCTAGAACGGGATCGAGATCCCGATCTTCACGCCCTTGCGTTCCATGTCGTAGCCCACCGTCACCGGGATGCCCTTGTACTGCACGCCCACCTGTGGCGTGAACTTGCCCTGGCCAGTGTCAAAGTTCTGGTTGCGCTCGAAGCCTGCGAGGAAGGCCGTGTCCTTGTTGAAGAACTTGGCGCCCATGAGCGAGGTGTCGAGCTGGGTGCCACCCGTCCCGCCCCACTTCACTGACTGTTGCCAGCGCAGCTTCACGTCGGCCAGGGTGTTCTCCACCCGGTACATGAGCTCGTTCTCGCTGATCGCACCGGCCTTGTGCTTGTACTCGATGAGGAAACTCTTGAACTCCTTCGGGTCTTTGAAGCCGTAGAAGGCGCCGAGTTCCAGGAGCTTGGGGTCGTCGAGGCGCGCCGCGAAGTTCGCGCCCGCCTTGTGGCCGTTGGCCCAGGACTTCTCCACTGAACCGGAGATGGTGCTCTCGCCGCTGGTGGCCAGGGCCGCGTCGAGCTTGGCGTTCAGATCGCTGCGATTGTAGGCCAGGCCGAGCTTGAGCTTGTCGGTCTGTGTCAGGCCGTAGGCGTCTTTCCCCGTCTCGTGGATGTAGTCGGCGGAGTAGCCCAGAGAATCGCCCTTCGACAGCACGTCTTTCTTCTTGTCACCAAAGCCGAGCCCCATCTTGCCGGTGCCGTCGGAGTTCATGTCGGCGCCGCCCTTCACGCTGAGGTCGCCCGACTTGTAGTGTTGCCACAGGCCCACACTGAGTAGGCCGGTGTTGGCGTCGTACTTGTAGTCCTGGTTGCGCGTGAAGTTGCCGTCCTTATCGACCACCGAGAGCGAGGCGATCACGTCCTTGTCGCGATTCTTGCTGAGGCCGCCATCAACCGTGGTGTCGTCGTCCACCTTGAGGTGGCCGTTGAGCCCGACGACGGTGAGGCCCTTGTCGTCGAACTTGCCGTCGAGGGTGACTTGCTTGTCCTTGTCGCCCAGCGCCACGTTCGCGTTGCCGCCGAGCTTGCCGTCTTTCTGGTTCACCTCGACCGAGGCCGAGAGCTTCCCGCTCTCCGACGTGAGCTTGGCCTTGATCTTCTCGAGTGACACGTCGCGGATCTTGCCGAGCTTGGCTTCCAGGTCGAGCTTGCCCACCTTGCCGAGCTTCAAGGACTGCTTCAGCTCGGGGATCGACACGTTGGCGAGCACCGCGCCGGCCGCCGCGAGGAGCGCGATGGCGAGGATGGTGCGCGGGTGCGTGTCGGCGAACTTGGAGAGCTTGCCCGTGAGCTCCGGGCCGTACTTCTCGAGCAGCTTGTCAACGTGGGGGGCCATCGTGTCGGAGAGCAAGTTGCCGAGGGCGTCGAGGGCCTTCGGGTCGGCCGTCACGTTGTCGATGTCGCCGATCTTGTCGACCAGCGACTCGAGCGCCGAGAGCACTCCGCTTCGCGCCGAGCCCTTCAGCTTGTCGTAGCTGAGCGACCCGTTGATGGCCTCGTAGAGCGGCTTGCCGATGAACTTGCCGAGGGACTCCTCGTAGTTCGCGAGCCCCCCGTCCTTGCCCTGCATGTCTTGCTGGGCCGCGTCGTTGCCGCGGGGCTGGACGTTGGCTCCGGCGCCGTTGGACGTCGTCTGCGACGGCGTGACCTCCGGGGTCTTGACAGTCTGCTGGACCTGGTCGGGCATCCGCAGATGCTACCGCTACGGGAGGCCGGCCGCGAGGCTGACGTTGGACTATTTGCGCTGCCGGACCCCCTAGAACGCCGGCCATCCGCCGGGAAGGGCATAGACCATGCCGCGGTATCCCTCGCCAAGCCAGTCGTGATTGGGTGCGCCGACGATGAGATCAGGAACGGTGTCACCGTCGAGGTCCCCCGCCGCGAGCACCTCGCCGAACTGGCTGTTCTTGTCGACGCCCTCGATGCGGTCGAACGGCGCGTCGAGCTCGTAGACGCCGGGCGCCAGCGGCGCCGCAACAAGGAACACGGCCCCGGGGAGGCAACGAGTATCGACGTCGAAGCACTCCGTTTCGTCGTCTGCCACCGCCGAGGTCATGAACTCGTGGTCGCCGAGCGCGAAGTCATCTCCGAGCACCCCGTCGTCATTGAAATCCCCCAGCCCCGCGCCCGATTCGAGAGCGCTCCCGGAACCTCGATTCGCCACACGGAGCACCCACGTGGAATCCTCAGTCAGCGTTAGCGCGTCCCCTGCCGTCACCGGCCCATGAACGACCCAGTAGGCGTGTCCCGCCGTGCCCGTGGTGGCGACCTCGCCAAATCCCACGTCCGCGTACCCGTCGCCGTCGACATCGCCAAGAGACCCGGGCCGAAGAAAGTCGAGAATGCCATCGTCCCCGGCCGCGTAGGCCACGCGAGCCGCGACCTGATCGAGGGCGGGTAGGCCAGCAACAAACTCGGTCACAACGAAGGCCGCGACCCCCCGGTCGTAGCCGTCGCTCACGACAAAGTCCGGGCGGCCGTCGCCATCGACATCCCCGACTGCCGCCGCGGCGAGGCCGAGGTGCATCCTGTCGATGTCTCCCTCCAGAATCATGTCGGCATCGGCCACCGTAGCATGCTCCATGGGCCCACGAAAGAGGTACACCCGGCCGTGGGCGGGGTCCACGGCCCAGTCTGACGGCGCCGCGAGGACCACATCTGGCAGGCCGTCCCCGTCCACGTCGCCGGGACCAGCGCAGTACCCCAAGCGTTGACCGAACACCTCGCCATAGTAAGTTCGGCTCTCGTCGGCGAGGACCATCGTCCCCGTGAACGGACCGGTAGCGAGGTAGGCCGCGCCACCAACGTCGTTCTCCACGGCGTTCGGCGCGCCCACTACCACCTCCGCGTTGCCGTCGGCGTCGAGGTCACCGACCGAGCAGATCTCGCTGGCGCGGTTCCACGGGGAACCGACGAGTACGGCCGCCGCATCGCGCCGGGTGACGACGGCGTCAGATGGCGTAAGCGGGCCGGTGAACACCATCGCGAGTCCTTCCTGGTGCGGCTCCTCGCCGTAGTTTCCCGGCATCGTGACGAACAGGTCGGCCGCACCGTCTGCATTGGCGTCGGCGACCGCGAGCGCCCGCCCAACATACCCATCACCTTCCGACTGGCCCGAGAGACGCCACCGGCTCAACAACCCGGCACTCCCAACTGCACCGGCTCCATCGCAATCGTTGTCGACGCCATCGGCCTGGCGCTCCGTCGCCCCGGAGCGAGCGGTGGGATGAGTGTCGTCGCAGTCACTCCCATCGCTGACGAACCCGAGCGGCGGCGCGCAGGAGGTGACTGAGTCGGCGCCGTCCCCCTGGCCATCGCGGTCGGCATCTCGGTACCAAACGGCCTCGTCACAAGACTCACTGTCCACGGCCGTGTCGCGCCCTGTATCTGGCACCTTCCCCGGCGGTTCGGCGCCGGGGCAACCCGGAAGCAGGAGCGGCAACAGGACGATCAAAACTCGCCGATGTTCTCAAGGGGAAAAGCACGATACCAACCGTAGATGCCGTCCCGGGTGGCGGGGCCGTAGGTCGTGCACGGATCGCTCGCAAGCTCGAGAATGAACGGCGGCTCCGCCGACGTCGTGCCGTCGGAGTCACTGAGTTCCTCCACCGTCCACTCGTCGGCGCACATCGCGAGCACGTTGGCCCCCGACGTGCCGGGGACCGTGATTCCGGCGCCCTGCCCCGGACACACCAGAGGGGTCAAGCCGGCGTCGACGAGCGCCCAACTGTTGGTGATCGTCGCCGTCGTAATCGGCGGCCCACCCGTCAGGCTCATCCGGAGAACGCGCGAGCCAGAGCTCTCGCCCAGATTGTCGAACATCTGCAGATAGGTCGGCGTCTGGTAGACGGCGTGCTGGCCGGCGAAGTCGGTGGCCCCGGAGATGCCACCCGCCATGGCAAGCGTGAGGGTGCTGTAGCTACTGTCACCCGACAACTTCCAGTTGATGGCGCCCGTACTCCCGTTGACCTGGATCACCTGGTTCCACTGATAGAAGGACAGGTCGATCAACTCGGTGCCGGCAGGTTTGGTGGTCGTGACCGAGTTGACGTGAGTCCAGTCGATCGGCGGGTAGGCCCCATCGAAGTAGGCCGCCCAGTAGTTGGAGTTGCATTGACCTGCCGAAGGCGCGTTAGGACCCCCGTCAACGGTCGGGTCGTAGGACCAGTCTGACATCGTATAGTAGTCGGAGGTCAAACTTGAAAATGCACCGCTAAACTGCTCGTATCCATCGCTGACGAATCGTGAGGTTGCACACCCCGCGAGACCGTTCCAACCCGTGCCCGCCACCCCAGTTGTGGACACCTGGCTGCTCACCGCGTAGACCACCCCCGTCTCGGGTGAACGAAACGCGTCGTGGCTGACGCAGGGACCATCCGACCCGGCGGCCTGCGTGCAAGCGGTGCCGTAGTCCTTGGAGTCCCTGACGGCGCCTCCCATGTCCCATTCGTACAGGTAGCGCCGATCAACGGTTGCCAGGATCCGCGCTGAGTGAGGCGGATTTGCACCGGGCTGCCAGCGCCAACCCGAGAGGGTGTTGCCGCCCGACGCGGCGACCGCGGCGACGTCCAGATACCAGACAATGGCCTGTGTCGCGGTGTCGACCACGATCAGGTAGTCGCGCGCCCCGCCGCCGCCGTTCGCGCCGCAATCGCAGGTGTCGAAAAGAACATAGTCCGTGGAAAAACCGCCCGACCCGTCGAAATCAAGGTCGAGGTAGCCGAGATTGGCAGGCAGTGAAGGGGGTGTGCCGAGCGTGTCGCACTCAAACTTCGCCGAGCCGGGGGGCCCGACCATCACGATGTACTGGTACTGCTGCCCCGGTTGGAAGTTGTAGAGGATGAAGGTTTTCGTCGTGGTGGTTGCGAAGCGCTCCATGTGGGACCACTTCCAACCGGTGTCCGTCTCGCACGTCGAACCGTCCCCCGTGCGAAAACCCACCTTCGCATCGTGGTCTGCGTCGTCGTACGCGCCTGCCACGGTCACGGTCACGGCGTACATCATCGTATTCGCCGGCGTGTAGGGGTTCGCGATGCTCACCCCAGTGATGTTGGGCACGACGGCCGCAGCCTGTCGAGGCGTGACGGCGCTAGCAAGGCAAACGATTAACGCAAGTACGTTGCGAAGAACTCGCCAGGGGGGGGGCAGCATCGCTAACCTCTCGGTTGTCGCGAACGATGATAGCACGGAAATCTTGCGTCGCGACGGGCGAGATTCAACTACTTGCGAAACACGAACCAAGCCGCCGCGACCATACAAACCGCGGCCGCCCCGTAGTTCCAAGTCAGCTTCTCGCGCATGTAGAGCACCGCGAATCCCGCGAAAACCGTCATGGTGACGATCTCCTGGATCACCTTGAGCTGTGCCAGCGAGAGCGTCTGGTAGCCGAGGCGGTTGGCCGGCACCTGCACGCAGTACTCGAAAAACGCGATGCCCCAGCTCACCGCGATGGCGATCCACAGGGGCTTGTCGCGAAGGTCGCGCAGGTGCGCATACAAGGCGAAGGTCATGAAAACGTTGGAGACCGCGAGGAGCAAGACGGTGCGCAGCATGCGCCTCGTCTAGCGGCTACCGCTGGTTCTCGTCGTCTTCGCGGAGCATCTCCTCGCGGGTCTTGTTGCCGCGCACGAACACGCGGCTCACTTGCTCCACGCCCTCGCTCATCGCTTCCTTGGCGGTGACCTTCTTGCCCTTCTTCCGGAGCGCCAGGACGCCCACGATGATCAGGATGATGAACACCCAGAAGAGACAGCAGCAGGTGCAGGAGAGGATGTACCAGAGGTTCGCGAGGAGGACGTCCATGGCCGAAAGCCTATCGTACTCGCGCCGTCCAGTAAAAGGGCGTCACGCAGATAGGGGCGCGCGATGAGCGACGAGCTGGACGCCTGGCTGCACGCGGGCCCACCCTGGCGACGCCCCCGCGCAGGCGTGCAGCGCGTCCGGGTGGGCGGGCGCTACCTCCTGAGCGGGGGCACCGGCGCGCTCGGTCAACACGTGGCGGGGCTCTTGCGGGAGGGCTGGGCAGCCGACGTGGTGGCCCTGTCGCGACACGACGCAGTACCCCCCGGCGACTACGACGGCGTCTTCCATCTCGCGGGGAGCATGAGCGACCCCTGGGGCAGCAAGCGCGACGTGCTCCTGCGACTGCGAGCCGCGGTGAAGGCGCCCTGGTGGGTGCTCTTCAGCTCCGTGTCGGCGGTACTCCCGGGGCTCGACCGCGGCATCGAGGACTACGCGGCGGCGAACCGCTGGCTCGACGACTTCGCACGTTCTACGCCGGGGGTGCTCTCCATCGCCTGGGCCCCCTGGGCGGGCAGGGGCATGGCGGCGCCCCACGCGGAGGCGCTCGCGGAGCGCGGGCTCCGGGCGATCGAGCCCTCGCTCGGCCTGCGCTTGCTCGGCGCTGCCCTCGCGATGGACGAGACGAACATCCTCGCGGCATGGCGTCCCGGGGCGCGCGAGGCCGGGGTGAACCTCGACGCGCTGCGCGCGGTGATCGCCGCCGGGGTGGGCAAAGACCCCGATCCCGACGCCCCCTTCCCCTCGCTCGGCATCGACTCGCTCATGGCGGTCGACCTCGTGCGCGAGATGGAGGCGAAGCTCGGGCAGCCGCTGCCGCCCACGCTGCTCTTCGAGGCGCCTACCCTGCGGCAGCTCGTCGACAAGCTGCAGGGGCAAGACGCCGGGTCGCCGCTCGGGCGACCGCTGGTGGACAGCCAGCGCACGTTCGTGGTGCAACGCCGCTTCTACCCCGACATCCCGGGCAGCGTGTTCATGGCGATGGACCTGTCGCCGCCCGTTGACCGCGACGAACTCGAGTCGCGACTCTCCCTCGCGGTAGACCGGCACGAGGTGCTCCGGAGCGTGATCCTAGGGGACAGGCTCGTCCCAGGCGGCTCGCGTCCCCGGGTGGAATGGGGACCGGTTGATGACGAGGCGTTGCGCTCGGCCCCTTTCGATCTGGAGCGCGGACCCCTCTTGCGCGTGACTTGCGACGGCTGGCGCCTCGCGCTGGTCGCCCACCACTCGGCGCTCGACGCCTGGAGCCTCAAGAACCTCGCCGAGCGGCTGCTCTTGGGCGACACGCCTTCAGAGGGGCCTGACTGGGGTGCGATCCCTGCCGCCGCCCCCGGGGAACTCAAGGACTACGCCCAGCGTTTTATTGACGGGGTGCCGGTCTTGCCCCTGGGCCGGGGCGGCGATCCCTCGGGGCCGCCGGGGCTCGTCCACACCGCGCTCGACGCGGCGCCGCTGGCCGCCCGCGCGCGTGCCCTCGGGGTGACGCTCCCGGCCCTGGTGCTCGCCGCCTACGCCCGGCGCCTCTTCGCCACCACCGGCCAGCACGACGTCGTCATCCGCGTGGCGCACGGGCGCCGACCGCACCGCGTGCCCGGCATCAACCGCGCCCTGGGCCCCTTCGCCGACTCGCTCCCCGTTCGTTTCTTCGCGGATGCCCCGCTCGACGTCGTCGCTGCCCGCGCCCACGCCGCCCTGCGCGACCTCCCCGACGCGAGTAGCGCCGCGCTCGCAGGACTCTTGCGCAGCGACGCGCCCACCGGGATCTCGCCGGCGGGCTTCTCCTTCCCCCTGCTCGACGCCGACACCGGTCCGCATACCGTGTCGCGACTTCGCGCCGCTGCGGGGAACGGCTTCACCGGGCTCGGGCTCGTGGCCTGGGTGCTGGAGGGAAAGCTGGAACTCTCGTGGAACTACCTGCCGTCGAGTTTCGACGAGGCGGAGGTGGCGGCCTTCGCGGCGGGGCTGTTCGACGAGACGCCGAACCGGGAGACGGTTCACGAGCGCGTGCTGCGGGCGGCGCAGTTGTTTCCCGAGCACGAGGCCGCGCCAGGCCTCAGCTACGCCGAGCTGTCGCGTCGGTCAGGCGAACTTGCGGCGCAACTACAGCCTTTTTCTCCCGCGCGCGTGGGCGTGCTCGCGCGGCCCTCGGTGGAGGCCCTCGTGGCGATGCTCGCCGCGATGCGCGTGGGCGCGGCCTACGTGCCGCTCGACCCGGAGTGGCCCGACGCCCGGGCGCAATCGGTGATCGACGCGGCGCGGCTCGACGCGCTCGTCAGCACGGTGCCCGAGCGTTTTCCAAGCTTCTTCCGGCAGGGCCAGGGCGGCGGGGCGCTCGCGTGGACGATGTTCACCTCGGGCTCCACCGGCACCCCGAAGGGCGTGGAGGTGAGCCACGCGGCCGCCTGCCGCTGGCTCGACTGGAACCAGGGCATGGTGGGCGCGCGGCCGAGCGACCGGCTCCTGTGGACCGCGTCGATCGGCTTCGGCGGCAGCATCCGGCAGTGCTGGGGACCGCTCTGTAGCGGCGGCACGAGCATCCCCGCGCCCGAGCATCTTCGTCGCGACCCACAGGCGCTGCTCGGCTACCTCGACGCGGCGGGCGTGACGGTGTGGAACACAGTGCCCTCGCTCTGGGTGAGGGTGATGGACACGATGGAACGCACGGGGATCCGTCCCCGGGCGTTGCGGATGGTGGTCGTGGGCGGCGAGGTGATGACCAGCGCCCACGCCTCGCGATGGCTGCGCCTCGTCGGCCCGGCGGGCCCGCGGCTGGTCAACGCCTACGGCAGCACCGAGACCGTGGTCAACGCGAGCTGGTTCGTGGTTCGCCGCCCGCCCGACACGCCGCTCGTGCCCATTGGGCGGGCCCGCGCCGGCGTGGCCGTCGACATCGACGGTGCCGACGTGGGCGAGATCGTGGTGCGCGGGGCGGTGGCCGAGGGCTACCTCGACGGCGCGCGCTTCGAGGGTGTGTTCCGCACCGGCGACCTCGGGAAACGGCTGCCGAGCGGCGAGATCGTCTACATGGGGCGTCGCGACAGCCAGGTGAAGGTGCACGGCAACCGCGTGGAGATGGGCGAGGTGGAGGGCGTGTTGTGCCAGCACCCCGCCGTGATCCACGCCGCGGTGCGCTTCGACGGCAAGCGTCTCCACGCCACGGTGGAGTGCCGGGAGACGCCCGGCGACCTGCGCATCTGGCTACTGTCGCGACTGCCAGGCTACATGGTGCCGTCGACCTTCACCGTCGCGTCGTTGGTCCGGACGAGCGCGGGGAAGGTGGCGACCGAGCAGCCACGCGCAAGCGACCCGGCGGGGACGGCTTCGCAGCCGCGGCTCGATGGGAAGGGTGGCACCGAGGAGCGGCTGGCGGCCATCTGGGCGCGCGTGCTCAAGCTGCCCGTGGCGCCGGTCCCAAGCGACGATTTCTTCGCCCTCGGCGGCGACAGCATCGCGCTCCTCGACGTGCTCGACGCCGCCCGCGACGAGGGGCTCGGCGCGCCGCCCGCCACGGCGCTCTACAAGGCACGCACGCTGCGTGAAGCGGCGCGGCTGCTTGGCGAGGGGGGCGCGCTGGCCCCGACCTCAGGCGCCGACGGCGAGCGCCGCGCCGACAGTGCCGCACTCGGCGTCCCACCGCTCACCCGCGCCCAGCGAGGCTTCTTGCTGAGTCACAAGCTCGACCCGGCACACCCGCCCGTGTGGTCGGCGATGCTGCCGCTACACGGTCCGGTGGACCCCGATCGCCTGCGGGGGGCCCTGCGCGAGGTGGTGGCGCGTCACCCGGCGCTGCGGATGGTGTTCGAGCCCTCGCCGCAGGTGAGCGACGGTCGCGTGCACCTCGAGTACGACGACCTCGTCGATGTCCCCGGGGCGGAAGGCATCGTGACGTCGCGACTCGAGGAGGCGCGTCGCTCTCGCTTCGACCTCGCGCGTTTCCCGCTTTTCCGGGCGCGACTCTGCCGCCTGGGAAACGAGGATCACCGCTTGTTGCTGGTGGCCCACCACGCGCTCGCCGACGGATGGTCGGGGTGGGTGCTCGCGCGGGAACTCCTTGCTTTGCATGCCGGGGAGAGCCTGCCGCCGCCGGAGGGCACGGGCGTCGAGCCCGCGCCGGACGAGTCGTGGTGGAGCGACTACCTGCGGCGGGACCGCGCCACCGAACTGGCCGGCGGCCACGCCGGGCGGGCGAAAATCGCGGGCCGGGACGCCCTCGCCACTGCCCACCGTCTCGATATCGACCACTCGCCCGCGGGGGCGGCCGCGGCGGGTCCTGGCGTCGTGACCCGGGGGCAAGCGCACACCTCCATCGACCTCCCCCCCGTGGCCTTCCCCTTCCTACTGCGCTCGGTGTTCAGCGCGATCCACGCCGTGACCGGCGAGGACGACATCGTGGTGAGCATCGCGCACGCCGGTCGCGACTCGCGACGCTCCGCGGCCATTGGCGCACTCGCAACCGCCGTCCCCGTGCGGTCCCGCGCGCCCTTCCTCGACGTGGCGGAGCAGCTCGCCACCGCGCTGGCGCACGTGCCGGCCACCGCGCCGCCGAGCGAGCTCTCGCGCCTGGGCCGATACTTCCTGAGTTGGCTCGACCCGGCGAGCGTGCCGACGCCGGAGGGCGCGGTTCGCGTGGACTGGTCGGCGGGCGAGTACGCCTTCGCGACGGCGTCGAGCGGCACGGAGCTGATGGTGGGTGCGATGCCCACGAGCGACGGCGTCCGCGCGCACGTCGATGGCACCGCGCTCGCCGCAGGGGTCGCCGCGCAGATCGAGGAGCAACTGTCGCGACCCGACGCGGTGCTCGTGATGTACCTGCCGGCGGGCTCACCCCTGCCGATCGATCGTCCCACGGTGGTGGAGAGCGTGGACTGCGCGCTGGGCCGCTCGGAGCTCCTGCTCTTGCCCATCACCGCCGATCGGCTCGACGCCGCCGCGCCTCTCCTCGCGGCGGTCCCTCGGGCCACGCGCGCGCGGGTGGCGACGCTCGCGGGGATGCTGCCCGCCACGCACGGGCTCTGCACCCGGGCGCTCTGGGACGCGGGACCCATCGCGAGCACTGGGCACGCCACCACCGTGGTGGCGATGGTGCTCACCATCGAGGCGGCGCTGTCGCGACAAAACCTGCGATGGATCGACCTCACGGTGGGGGTGCTGGGTCTCGGCAGCATCGGCGCGGCCACGCTGGCGCTCGCGCGCGGGCTCTGGGGCGAGCCACGCGCGCTCCGGGTGCGCGACCCGCGCGTGCGCCTCGACGATCTCGGCGACGCCGAGCTGATCATCGGCGCCACGAGCGGCGGCGTCGGGCTCGACGTGGCCACGTTGCGTCGAGGCACCGTCGTCGTGGACGACAGCTTCCCGCGAGCCTTCGACGAGGCGGCGGCGCTCGCCCGCATGCAACGCGAAGGCGACGTGCTCCTCGTGGGCGGCGGGGCGATCGACGCGGGGCCCCTCTCGCGCAAGAGCCCCTACGCCGAGGCCGAGTCGGTGCGCGCGCGCTTCGGCGCTCGCTGGCTCCCCGGCTGCCACGCGGAGGCGATCCTCGTGGCCGCCGACCCGGCGCTCGGGCCGACAGCCGGGCCCGTCACCCCCGAGCGCGCGCGGCGGGTGCTGGACACGGTGCGCGCCGCCGGCTGGAGGGCGGCCCCCCTCCACCTGGGGGGCTGGGTGGTGCCGTGAGGGCGGCTATCCCCCCTCAAACGAGACAACTCCCGAACTATGCCCCCCGATCGGAGACACGGGAGCCACGCCGGCGCCTCGGGGAAACCGCGGGCGGGGAGGCACGCCGCGAAAATGGGCGTTGTGTCGTGAGCCGCGCTGCCGAGCGCTGGCCGCTGTCTCATCGACGGGGGCATGCTCGGCCCGGAGTCTCATCCGGGGGGGCATAGCCGGCGAACCCGCGCGGTGGCCGCGCCGACCGCAGGGAGGTTTACCCCCCGAACGCGGCCAAGGCCTCGCCGATCACCTCGATGCCACGCCGGATATCTTCGGGTCGCTTCACCGCAGCAAGTCGGATCTCGTCGCGACCCTCGCGCGGGTTGGCGTAGAAGCCGGGACCGGGAGCCACGACCACGCTCTCCGGGCGTCCCATGGTGGTGCTGCGGAACTCCGACACGAGAAAGCGCGCGAAGGCCTCGGTGTCCTTCACCGGCAGCCGCGCCATCGTGTAGAACGCGCCCTCGGGACGGTGGTAGGACACCCCCGGGATCTCGGCGAGCGCGTCCATCATCGCGTCGACGCGCGCGCGGTACACGGCGCGCAGCTCGTCGTAGAAACCGTCGCCCAGCCCGAGCGCGGCAATGGCGGCGTTCTGGGCGCGAGGCTGTGCGCCGAGTCGCGCCTGGCCGAGTCGCTCCACGCGCTCCATCAGCGTGAGGTTGCGGCTGATGAGAAAGCCGATGCGCAGGCCGCAGGAGGAGAAGGTTTTCGAGGTGCTGTCGACCACGACCACGTGGTCCTCGTGGCCCTCGAGTTGCAAGGCCGACATCGGGCGGTGGGTGAACCAGATCTCCCGGTACACCTCGTCGGCCACCAGCCACAGGCCGCGGCTACGCGCCCACTCGGCCACTCGTCGCAAGTCGGCCTCGCCATAGACAGCGCCGGTGGGGTTGCCGGGGTTGGCGAAGAGGAAGAGGCGCGTGCGGTCGGTGACGTACTGGTCGAGCTCGTCGTTGCTCGGGATGCGGAAACCCTCGTCGAGCCGGGTGCGCACCGGGACGACCTTCGCCGCGGCCACCGTCGCGAAGCCGTTGTAGTTGGTGTAGTAGGGCTCGGGCACGAGGATCTCGTCGCCCGGGTCGCACAAGGCGCAGAAGGCAAACAAGAGCGCCTCGGAGCCGCCCTGCGTCACGACGCAGTGTTCCCAGCCGAGGCCCGGTGAGGTGCGGCCATGGAAGGCGGCGGCGGCCTTGCGACACGCCGGGAGCCCGCTGGCCGGTCCGTAGGCGAGCACGGGTGAGTCGGTGGCCGCGAGCGCGTTCATGACCTCGATCGGGGTGGGCACGTCGGGCTGGCCGATGTTCAGCTTGTGAAAGTGAACTTCCGGGGCCTGAGCCACGAACTGGTCGAGTTTTCGGATGGCCGATTCCTGCATCGACAGGGCGCGGTGGCTGAGTCGCATGCCCAGGCGCTAACTCGCCGGCCAACTCGGTTACTTCGTGGCGATGCTGCTTCTCCTCGGATCGGCGTTGGCCGCGGACGTGGTGACCCAGGGCGAGTTGTCGTCCCGCGCGCGCGACCTCGCGCGACTCAACATGGGCGGGGTGGTGCTCGTGGCGGAGACGGAGGCCGACCGGGCGCTGGTCGATGCACGCATGGCCGACGGCGTGCTGCCCCGCTTCACTGTGGTCACCGCGTCGTCGGGCGACCCCGCCGCCGCCGCGCTCGACGCCGCCACGCGAACCGGCACCCGCTGTGCCCTCTTGATGTCGAGCCCAGTGCAGTCCATGTGGAAGGTCGCGGCCTACGGCGAGTGCGCGGCGGTGTTCGCCGAGACCGCGATCGCGCTGCCCCCGCCCGGCACGCCGCCCACCGGCGGTACGAATCCGCTGCCCACCTGGCCCTCGGGTGCCGAGCCCAAGGCGACGCCGACGCCCGCGACGACGCCCACCCCAGCAACGCCGCCGCCGCCAGTGACGCCAGCGCCGCAGGGCGCCACGCCGGAGAAACTACGCACCTACAAGGCGCGACGGCTGGTGCGTGGGCCCCTGAACTACAGCGTAGGGGGCAGCTACACCCCGGTGCCCGGCGCCAGCGGAACCGCGATCCCGGCGGTGACCATGGTGAGCTGGACCGTTTACGACGGCGGCGGCGCGCCCTTCTCCGCGCCCGAGTTCGCCCGAGTGACGGGCGACCGGGCCAAGCTGGTACGCCTCGCACACGAGCGCCTCCAGGCGCGCAACGGCGCCCTCGCCGCTTCCTTTGCCACCGGCGCCTTCGCCGCCACCGCGTTCGCCGCGTTCAGCGCCCTCAAACCGCTCCCCACGTTCGAGGGCACCGCCGAAGCCCTCGCTGCCGAGGACGAGTACCAGAGGATCCAGGCTGCCAATGCCACGTGGCTAGCAGTGGGCGGCTTGAGCACTCTGGGCGCTCTCGTGGCGCTCCCGGTGGCGATCTCCACCGTCCCGATGCTCAACGCCCGCCATCGCTTCGTGGACCGGCACTACTCGCCCGCCGAGGCCGACGACTGGATCGAGAAGCACAACGCCAAGCTCCGCGAGGAGCTTGGTCTCAGCGAGGTCGACGTGCAGCAGATCGACCTGATGTCGCGACAGTCGGTGCCCGAGCTCCAGCTCGCGCTGGGGCCGGGCGCGCTCGTCGCCAGCGCGACGTTCTAGCCGCGCTCAGGCGCGTCCCCCGAGGCGAGCACGGAGCTGGTCGAGCCGGGCGAGCACCTCTTCCGTAGGCATGTCGCGGTACCTCGCGGGGAGCATGCCGCGCGATGACGCCTCGAAGACGGCGAGCATCTCCATGAACTCGAGCATGCGCACGTCGCGCGAGGGCACGACGTCAACCAACGCCGCTGAGAGGTCGGCGGTGGTGATCGTCTCACGGCCGTCCACGCCCGCGAGGTTGGCGGCGGCGAGCACCACCGCCTCGATCTCGGCGGCGCTGTAGCCCTCGGCCTTCTCGGCGATGGCGCTCCAGTCCACCTTCTTCTTGCCGAGGAGCCCCGCTCGGCGGGCGATGGCGCGGCCGATCTCGGCGCGTTCTTCCGCCGATTCCGGAAAGAAGAAGGGGATCTTCAGGTCGAAGCGACCGGGTCGTTTCAGGTCGGTGTCGAGCTTGTCGGGACGGTTGGTCATCATCACCACCAGCACCCGGCCCCGGTGCCGCGTGTCCGACATGAACTCCTTGAGCCGCGCGATCACCCGCGAGGACGTTCCCCCGTCGCCGTCGTGACCGCCGGAGAGCGAACGGTCCGCCTCGTCGATGATGAGCAGCGCGTAGCCGAGCGCGTCGACCACGTGCAAGATGCGCTCGAGGTTGGCCTCCGTGGAGCCCACCCACTTCTCGCGGAAATTCTTGAACTTCAGGCATGTCAAGCCCGAAGATGCCGCGAAGGCCTCGGCCACGAAGGTCTTGCCGGTGCCCATGGGGCCCACGAAGATCACCCCCATCGGCACCGCGCTGCGACGCCCCGCCTTGATCGCCTCGGCCACGCGCAGGAGCGTGGCCTTCACCGAGGTGTTCCCGCCCACGTCGTCGAAGCTGTGGTGCGGATCGACGAACTCCACGAGGCCGTGGCACTCCTGCTCGATGATCGTCTTCTTACGACGCGACACCACGCGGAAGGTGATCGCCTCGCCACCCTGGCGCGCTTGTCGCAAGAGGCCCCGCACCTGGTTGAGCGAGAGACCCGCGGTGACCGTCGCGAGCTGCTCCACGCTCAACTCGCTGGGGACCCCGCCGATCTCCCTCTCGAGGAAGGCCCGGCGCCGCGCTTCCTCGGGCAGCGGGATCTCCAGCGTCGCGACGTGGCCCTGCGCCACGAGGCGTCGCGACACGTCACCCAGCTGCTCGGTGACGAGCACCACCACGCTGTTCCCCGCGAGCAAGCCCGGATCCGCGCCGAGCTTCATCAGCGTGACGAGGTTGGCCTTCTCCCCGTCGCCCATGAAGGCGAGGTCGGCGTTGGGGGCGATGGTCTCCACGTAGTCGAGGATGACAGCCGCATTCTGCGCCGGCGAGGTGACGACGTCTTCCACGATGGGCAGCACCGCACCGATGGTGCGCGGCAGCTCGAAGACGGTCTCGCGCCCGGCCACGGTGCGCACCGCGTTGACCGCCCGCAGGAACGCCGCCCGCTGGTTGCTCGTCGGGAACTCGAGGCCCTCGGCCACGTTGTAGTAGGCCACGATGTCCTTGGTGCGACCGAAGAGCCGCTCCAGGAAGATGCGCAGCGCCACGTACTGGCCGTCGTCGCCGGGCTGCACGTCGCGCGTGTTGCCGTGGAGGAGAAAGACGCTGGCCTCGCCCGCGAGGTAGCGTTGGCGCAGCTCCTGGGCCCAGGCGGGGAGCTGATCAGGGAGCGAAGAGGAGGACATCGACGGTCCCGCTATCCCCGGCCGAGGCCCCGAGAGCCCGCCCGAGGATCGGCCCCTCGCCCACGTGCGCGAAACCGTCGCCCGCGCTGGACAGTCGCTCGCCGGGTCGCACGCCGCCGCGCACGCGCACCGGCGCGAGACCCGCCATCGCCACCGCGACCGAGCCGTCGCCCAGTTCGAGGCCGCCTTGCTTCACCACCACACCGACGGGCTGCTCGCCGGGCCGCGCCCGGTGCACCGACGGGAGCTTCTTCTTGGTCTCGATCGCCACCACGTCGCCCGGTTGGAGCGTGTCGGCACCGCTGGCGCGCATCGCGACGACTTTCTCGAGCCCCGCCGCCCGGCCGCCGCGCACGGCACCCGTCGCCACGACGCCCCCGCTCTCCTTGTTTCCGACGACGAGATCGCCGCCCGACTTGGGATTCACAAGCAGAGGGCCATCACGACGCGAGGCCCCCGGCACACGCCCTTCCAGCTCGTGCACCTGCACGCCACCCGAGGCCACGTGGATCCCCCCCTTCTGCACGACGAGGGGCCCGGGGAGCGTGCCGCTGCCAGCGTCGAGCTTGAGCCCGAGCGAATCGAGCGCGGCCTGCATCGCCGCGATCTGGTTGCGCAGCGCCACCATCGTGGCCTCCGCCAACTTCAGCCGCTGGTGGGCCTCCTCCGCACGCGCCATCGCGGCGGTCACGCCCGGACCGTCCCCCGCCGCGCTGCCACCGCCACCGCGCTCGAGGGCCTCGACACGCTCGATGAGATCGATGATGTCGCCGTCGGGACCGACGACGTCTTCGAGCTCGTCCTCGATACGGATGACACGGCCGTGCTCCTCGTCATCGAGCCGCCCGAGTCGAGCCTCGTGGGTGGACACGCGCGCCGCGAGCGGACCGAAAATGCCGCCGCCATGCTCGATCGCCCGGAGACGGCGATGCAGCTTGATCACTCGTCGCCGTGCCTCCGCGTCGACCTTCTCTGCCGCGGGGAGGTTCACCGGCCCGTCGAGGCGATCGAGGCGCTCGGCGAGCTGCGAAACCGCCTCGGCGAGCTGCACCTGCGTGCCCAGCACCGGCACCCGCTCGCTGGCCTCCGTCACCGCCTGGCCGTCGTTGATGCACACGCCCAGCCATCGAGGACCGTCGCCAAAAATATCCGCGTGCAAGGGGCGACGTAGCCCGAGCACCACGTGGAAGGAACCGGTGGGCGCGACCGCCACACCGGCATGAGCTTCTTCCCAGAGCGCGCCGTTGCCGTCGCGAGCAGGGAACAATCGAAAAACGAGATCCAGCCGACCGGCGCTGAGCCGACCGTCGCCGCGCCCGATGCGGCCATGGAACTCGATGGCCTGACCCATCGCCTTCCTCCCGTCGTGACCTGTGTGCGCGATGGTAGCGCTACCTCCCGGGTGTCTCGCAAGCGGGGACGGTGGGCGTTCCGGTTAGGGGGGCTTCGATGCGGATCGTCGTCGTCGGCGCGAATGGGCTCGTGGGCGGCGCGGTGGTGCGCGCGGGCCTCGCCGCCGGACTCGACATCCTCGGTATCGGTCGTGCAGACTGCGACGTCACCCGCGATCGGGAGGCGGTCTTGCGCGCCTACCGCCCCGACGCGGTCATCTTCTGCGCGGCAGCCACCGAGGTCGATGCCGCCGGTCCCGCCACTCGCGCCGTGAACGTGGAGGCACCAGCGACGTGGTCAAGGCACGTGGAGACCTGGTTCTTGTCCAGCAACTTCGTGTTCGACGGCTGGGGACCCCACGCGCCCGAGGCTACGCCTCGGCCCTGCAACGCCTACGCCGCGCAGAAGGCCGAGGCCGAGGCACTCGTTCGAGCCGCCGGCGGCCACGTGGTGCGCGTGGGCTGGGTGCACGGTCCTGGGGGCAAGACCTTTGCCTCGACGCTCCCAGGACGCCTCCAGCGGGGCGACACCGTGCGCGCCATCAGCGACGTCCTGGTGCAGCCCACCCGCGCCGACGACGTGGCGCGCGCGCTCCTTGCCCTGCCGCGCGGCGTGACCCACCTCGCCGGCAGCGCCGACACCACCTGGTACGGCTACGCCTCAGCGCTCGCCGCGCGGCTCGGCGGGCAGGTGGAGCCGGTGCGGCTGGCCGAGTTCCACCTCGGCCCACGACCCCGGGACGCGCGCCTCGCGCCCGCCACGCTACCGCCCTGGTTCGAGTGTCTCGACGAGCGCGTCCCCCGGTAGCGGGGCTCTCGACCAGGCGGCCACGGCCAGCCGCGTCTGGAAGCTGGCATCGGTGCGCAAGCTCGCGCGCAGCGGCTCGTCGCCGGGGCGAGCGTGGCCCACCATCGCCAACGCAACCACCTCCCGTCCTGTGTCATCGGCTCGTTCGGCCCAGAGCGCCAACGCGTGGTGCGCGCCGGGGAGGGGCGAGGCCGCGAGGGCGCGCACACGGTCGGGCCAGCCGTCGCCGTCGACCGGGAGCGCCGCGCTGGGGGGCAGGTCGCCCAGCGCCACGCGGGCGTAGCGGGCCACCGGGCCAGGGAGCGCCCGAAGGACCTGTCGTGCGCGGGGCTCGGGGCAGGCAGCCCAGGCGTCGACCGCGTCGTCGCCGAGCTTCCGGGCGTGCCGCACCGCGCGACCCACGCCCCCGGGTTGCCCCCCCAGCCACGCCGCGCACTCGAGGTAGGGGACAGCCACCTCCTGCTGACGGGCCAGCAAGTCGCGGTCGATCTGTTCGGCCACCGCGGAGAGCGCGAGGAGCGACGGCGGATCGAGCGGCAGCGTGCCGTTCTGGAGCACCTCCGCCAGCCGGGTGAGGGCCACGATCGACCCGCGCCCGGCCGCCGCGGCGAGCACCCCGATGGCTCGTTCCTGGGGCCCGACCTCAGGGTGGGCCAGGCCCGCGTCGACCAGGGCAAGCGCCGCCGCCGAGCGCACAGCGGGATCGGCATCGCCCTCGACCACGCGCTGCAACGCCTCGGCGGCAGGCACGGCCGGGAGCCGCGGCCGGAGGCCGGTCACCACCGCCATCCTCACCACCTCGTGTGGCGAGGTGCGCGCCGCGAGGGCAAAGGCCGCCGCCGCCTCGATCTCCACGCGGGCGAGGATGGCGCCCAGCGCCAGCGCCTGGACGGTGGGCTCGTCGTCGATGACACCCGCCCAGAGCACGTCGGCGTCTTGCCCCGCGGCGACCGGCGGATCACGGCTCTCCGCCTCCTCCATCTCGGGCAGCGCGGGAGCGCGGAGCGTGGCGCAGGCGAAGAGGAGGGTGATCACTGCAAGAGCGCGTCCATCCGGCCTTTCGCCTTGCGCGAGAGCGAGTCGTTCTCGTCGTCGACGTAGCGGATGACCTTCTGGTACAGGGCGATCGCCTTCTCAGTTTGCTGGATGTCTTCGAGGACGCGGGCTTCCTTGTAGATCTCGCTCGCCTCGTCGCGCAGGCGCTTGCGCACCTCCACGAGCTTGACGCTGGCGCTCTCGTTGTAGGGGTCGGTGCGCAGCACTTGCTCGAGTCGCTCCCGCGCCGTGACCCAGTCTCCGCCCTTCATCGCGGCGTTCGCCTCGGACCAAGCGGCCTTCGACTCCGCCTTCATCCGGTCTTTCGCGGCGCGGACGCCTTCCTCGGCCTGGTAGTACTGGGGCGCGGCGCGCGAGGGGTCGGCGGCCATCACCGCCTCGAAGCTCTTCACCGCCTGGCTGTACTTGCCGCGGTCGAGCTCGGATTGTCCCTGGGCGAGCATCGTGTCGAGGGAGCGCACCTTGGCCTCGGCCTTTTGCGTCGTCACCGCGCGCGCCACGGCGGCTTGTCGCGAAGACAGCCGGGCTTGCGCGTCGACCAGCTCCGGATCGCCCGGCGACAAGCTGAGCGCCTGGTCGAGGAGCACCTGCGCGTCAGCGTTCGGGATGTCGCCCGCGATGGCCTGCTCCACGGCAGCCAGCGCCTTCGCCTCGGCTTCCGCGCGCGCCGCCTCGCTGGTGGTGCGCGACACGAGCGCCGTTCGCACCTCGCCCAGCGTGATGAACTCGCAGGCCACGAAGCCCATCCGCCGCGCGTCGGGGTTGTGCGGGTCGACCTGGAGCACTCGATAGAAAGCCGCGGCCGCCTCGAAGTACTTCGCCTCGGCGAAGCGCTGCATGCCCTCGGCCATGCCGGCCTCGACCATCGCGCGGGTGGTGGCGTCGAGCTCGGCGACGGGAGCCGTCGCGACTGGAGCCTTGGACTCGGGCGGGCGGGCGCCGGCGGGAGCGTCGACCGGAGCGTCGGAACTGGTCGCGACCAAAGACTGCACGGCGAAGGACAGCGCCGCGCTCCCCAGCTTGCCGCAGATGAGAACGGCGGTGACAGCCAGCACGCCGATCGAGATCTGGTTGATTGGGCGCGAGAAGAACCCACCGCCACCCCTCGCCACGCGCGGCCCCTGGCGGGCCTTTGCACGACCGGGGTCGACCTGGATCTCCTCCGCAGCGCCGGGCATCGCGGGCGGGTGAGCGGGGGCGTAGGCGGGAGGCGGCGCGGCGGCGGCGACCGAGCCATGGACGGACTCGTGCCGCACGGGCGCGGGCGGCGCTCCGAAGCTGGTGGTGGCGGGTGGCGGCGGCGGCGGCGGCGGGAGTGCCACGGCAGGTGGCGGCCCCCCCTCGCGGTGCGCAATGAGCGCCTCGTTGTAGGCTTCCGTCCCCTCGCTTTTCTCCTCGACCACCGCGACGTAGCGCAGCTCCACCGTGCCGATGCGCACCCGGTCGCCGTCTTCGAGGACCTTGGACTTGATCTTGCGCCCGTTGACGAAGGTGCCGTTGCTGGAGCCGTTGTCGCGGATGGTCCAGCCTTCCGGGCTGTCCATCACCTCAGCGTGCACCCGAGACGACGCGGGCTCCGGCAAGACAATCTCGTTCTTGTCGGAACGGCCGATGCGCAGCACGCCCGCCGGGGGGAGGTCGAACTCGCGATTGGCCATCTTGTGGGCGCTGGTCACCAGCAGCCGGGCCGAGGGCCGCGCCGACTGGATGGGGATGGTGGCGTCTCGCCCGTCGGTGACCTCCTGCGCGGCGGCCACGCCGAAGGCGCCTCGCGCGAGACGGAGCACGAAGGGATCGATGCTGAGCTCGTCGCCCGCACCCACCACCTGCCGGGTGATGCGCTTTCCCCGGAACAGCGTGCCGTTGCCGCTGCCCAGGTCTTCAACGACCACGCCCTCCGGCGTCACCTCCAACCGCGCGTGGCGACGGGACACCCCGAGGTCGGCCAGCACAACATCATTGTCTTCCGAGCGGCCGATCTGGAAGATGCCGGGCTCGAGCGGCAGGCGACGCTCGGGCTGACCGGGTTGAAGGATGTGCAGTTCGAGGTCGGTCACGGGGTGTGCGCGGCGGCGCCCCCCACGGACCCACCGCGGGCGCGGGCAAGCGACTCCGACGCGCGCTGGTTGATCGGGTCGGCGGGGTCGGGCACCAGCAAAAGCACGGTTTCCCACGCGGCGATGGCCTGCTGCACCTGCATGCTGTCCCAGTAGCGCAGACCCGCGTCGAGCTGAGCCTGCGCTTTCTCCGCGATTTCCGCCTGCAGTCGCTCCACGCGAACCGTGCAGATCTGGCAGTTCGGGTCGAGGACCAACGCCTGCTGGTACGCCACGCGGGCCTCGTTGATCCGCCCGGTCTCGTAGAGCGCATGGCCGCGCTCGGTCAGCTCGGCGGCCGTGGACCCAGGGGGCGGCGCAGGCACCCCCGGCGCGGCGGGTGACGGCTGGTCGGCCCCGGCGGCGATGGCCAACGCGTCGGCCACGCTGGGCGCCGGCGTGGCGGGGCCGGGCGCCGCCGGGGCACTGCCATCGGCGGGGATCACGGCGGTGAGCGAGTAACTGGGCCCCTGGCCGCTCGCGCCGGTGGCGGGTTCGTCCGTCGGGTGAAGCCAGCCGATCATCCCGATGCAGCCGATGCAGCCAGCGGTGAGCAGGAGGGCAACCGCGAAGGGCCACAGCTTCCACCCGGACTTTCTCGGTTCCTCGGGCGGGTCGATGTGAACCGGCGCGAGGGGGCGGGGAGGCGGCGGTACGGGGGCGGGCTGCGGGGGCAACGACGCCATCGAGGGGAGCGAGAGCTGCACCTCGAAGACAGACTGGCTCACTTGGACCCGGTCGCCCGGCTTCAGCTGCCGGTGGTCGGGCACCCTCTCGCCGTTGACGAATACCCCGTTGCGCGATCCCGCGTCCTGCACCCAGATCGCGCCATTATGAAGGATTACACGTGCATGTTGACGACTGGTCCCGGCCTCGTCGACGACGATCTCGTTCTCGGCATCGCGCCCCATGCGCAAGCCAGCCTCGGTGATGACGTAGCTGCGGCCGGCCAGCGCACCGCTGACCGCCACGAGCACCGGAACGGGTTCCATGCGGGCTCAACCTTTGCCTTCCCGCGCCCTCCCGTCAAGCCGGGGGGCGAAGTTGCCTCGTTACTGCGGAGCGGGCACGGCCACATCGAAGCCCATCAGCTGCAGCAAGCCGGTGTACAACCAAGGATAGAGCCCCGCGCCCCACAACACCGACTGCGCGCACAGCGACAGCGCCGATAGCCACATCAGGCCGAAAGCCCGCTGTCGGAGCTGGCCGGCGCGGCGGCGCACCGGCTCCGCATGGAGGCCGAGCTCAGCCCGGGTGATGGCGTCGCCGCTGCGCGCCCAGGCCCAGAGCGCCACCATGCCGCCGAGCGGACCGGTGCAGCAGCAGGGTCCGAGGATGACAAGGATCGCCGCCACGCTCACCGCCGTCCCGAGGCGGGGCGTGGGATCGGGCAGCTGCCCCTCGTCGGGGCGGCCGCTGAACAGGTCATCGACCCCCAACTAGGCCTCGGCGCGACGCAAGAGGAGCGACAGGTCGTCGACGTAGGCCTGCCAGGCGTCGTGGTCGATTTGCACGCGACCGTCTGGACCCGCGCGCAGGACGCCGTCTTCCTTGAGCGCCTTGGCCGCGTTCTGCAGGTTGACGATGCTCAACGCCTCGGGACGCGACAGCTCGTCGGCGGCGAGCATGGTGCGCCCTCGGACCAGCGCGGCCTCGGGGAGGGTCCGGAGCGGCGGCTCTTCCTTGGCGGCGAGGAGCATGAGCAGGTAGGACTCGAGGATATTCGCCACGAGGTTGGCGATCTCGCCCACCCGCGAGCGTTCCTTCACCACGATGACCTCGCCTTGCCGCTCGATCGCCCCGTAGGCCACGAGCGCGTCGATGGCCCGGCGGTGGATCTCCTCGACGCCCGCGTCGGGATCGAGGATGAACTCGTAGCGCAGGAGGAACTGTTGCGTGGTGAACAGTCGCGACACCTCGTCGGGGTCGACCTCGTCCTTGCCGATCGCCCGTACGGCGGCCGCGTAGTAGGCGGCCGGCGCGAATGCGTGGAGCACCGCGTTCTTGTAGTACTCCAGCGTGATCCGCTGCTCGGGCACGATGACGTAGACCTTCTCAGCGCCCTCTTCCAGCTCGCGCAGGAACTTGCTCGAGAGAAACCGGTTGATTGCCTCGTCGACGATGCCGTCGAGGTGCTCGACGCCACCGGCCTCCGCGACGTTCGCCACCCGCAGGAAGGCCCGCAGTCGTTCGACGCGAGCGCGCAGCTCATCGCGACGCACACCACGCCGGGGGTGTGCGAGGACCGCGAGCGCTACGATCGCGGTGGGCAGCGCCACCGCCACGTTGTTGATGCCGTGCAGGATGCGCTCTCCGAGCACCATGAGCGCCTCGTCGCGCTTGGCGCGCGACATCGCCAGCCACTCGTCGGCGGTCGCGATGCTGTCGGCGCGAATGGGCTCGCCCACGCGCAAGTAGACCTTGCCGTAGCGTTCGCGGAGCACACCAGCCGCGCGCACCACCTGGCCCATGCTCTCTTTCTCTTTCCGTGCCCCCGAGAGCTCCCTCGCGTAGGCCCGTTCCTCGGCGATCTGCTCGTAGCCCACGTAGATGGGGAGGAAGTTCACCGCGCGTCCCTCGCGGGCGCCCGCCGCCGCGTTCATCACCATGCCGAGCACGCCGAGCTTGGGCGGCAGGAGCTTGCCGGTTCGAGAGCGGCCGCCCTCGATGAAAAACTCCACGGGTACTTCCATGCGAACGAGCTCCTGCAGGTAACGCTCGAACACCACCGGGAAGATGCGGTCGCCCGCGAAGCTGCGCTTGATGAAGAAGGCACCACAGCGGCGGAAGAAGCTGCCCACCGGGAAGAAGCTGAGGTTCTCGCCGGCGACGATGTGCGGAATGACGATGTCGTGCTCAAAGAGCAGCGACGAGATCAACAAGTAGTCGAGATGGCTGCGATGGCAGGGGACGAGGATGGGCGTGCCGTCGCGCAGGGCGGATCGGATGCGGTCCATGTCGACGTCGCGAACGTCGATGCCCGAGTAGATCCGGTTCCAGATCTGGCGGCAGAGAAAGGCGGCCAACCGGACGGCGGGAAAGGAGAACTGGGCGGCGATGTGGTCGAAGGTTTTCACCACCTTCTTCAGCACGGCGGCGGGGGGCTTGCCCGTGGCCTGCGACTCGCCCGCCAGGAGCTCGCGGACCTCGCGGCTGTCGAGCACCTGCCGTCGAACAAAGCCGCGGGGGCGCGCGCGCGGGCCCTTGACGACCCGGCTCTCGCGGTAGAGGAAACGCCGCAGAACTAGGCGGAGCGAGCGGTCGCGACGCGTCGGCGGCTCCTCAGCGAAGCGGTCGATCCACTCCGGCAGCGCAATCGGATCGCCCACTTGTACGATCGCCTCTCCTTGCGAGGCGGCGATGGCGAGCAACTTTCCGAACACCCCCGGGCTGTCTTCGGTGCCGAGCATGAAGCGACCCACCTCGGTGCGGGCCGGCTCCGGGCTCTTGTTCCAGATGACCACCACCGGCAACACCTGGATCGGTCGCGACGCACGCGCCTGGGCCGCCACAAGGTGGGGCACCACGTCGCCTTGCTCGGGGGCCGCCCCCACCAGCTCGCGGATGTCCCAGGGCGTGGAGAGGAAGGCGCAGGTGGGCAGCCCCGCCGCGATGAAGTCCGCCAGGCGCTCCGGCCCACTGGCGTCGGCCCCCTTGAACAGGCGCCCCATCTCGCTGAGAGGCAGCCAGCGCCGGGGGTCGAGATCGGGCGTGAAGGCAGGCAGCGGCAGGCGACGCTCGGTGAGCACGGACTTCAAGGCCAACCAGTCCACGTGGGAGCGCGTGTGCAGCACGTACACGACTGGCCCCTTCTCCGCGGCGCGCCGCACGCGCTCCGCCGAGTGGTCTTCCATCCGTAGCCGGCGCAGCAGGAAAGGGAGCCCGGAGAGCCAGTAGAGAGGCCCATGCACGGGCAGCATGGCTGAGCTGTGCGTGGCCGCCGCGAGCGGATTCATCGATCGGCCCGGCCTATCCTGTACCTACCCCTGGATGGGGAAGCGCTCGTTCATCAGTCGCGACACATCATGCGCGGGCATCGCCTTGGCAAAGAGCCAGCCCTGCCCGAGATCGCAGCCAAGTCCGCGGAGAATCGCCACCTGATCCAGCGTCTCGACGCCCTCGGCCACCGCGACCATGCCCAGCGCGTGCGCCAGCGACACGATGGCGCGCACGATGTGGAGCGTGGCGCCGTCGGCGTCGAGCGCGGAAACGAAGCTGCGGTCGATCTTCACGCTTTGCACCGGAAAACGCCGCAGATGAGACAGAGAGGAGAAGCCCGTGCCGAAGTCATCGAGCGCGAGCCGGACGCCCATGTTGCGCAGCTCTCGCAGCATGGCGACCACCGACTCGGGGCGGTCGACGAACACCGTCTCCGTGATCTCCAGGCCCAGCACCCCGGGACGGAGCCCGCTCATCGCCTGCACCTGGGCGACGCGCTCCACGAAGTGCGGATCGCGGAATTGCCGGGCCGAGACGTTCACGTTCACGAAGAACTGGTCGCGCGCGTGCTCGTGCATCCACTGGGCCGCCCGCCGACACGCCTCTCGCATCACCTGGTAGCCGAGGCGATCGATGAGGCCCATCTCCTCGGCCAGCGGTACGAACTCTCCGGGGGGCACCGAGCCGCGGACCGGGTGATTCCAGCGCGCCAAGGCCTCGAGCCCGCGCAGCTGCCCGGTGATGAGCGACACCACCGGTTGGTACACGAGCTCCAGCCCCTCCACCTCCACGCTCTGTCGCAAGGCGCCGCCGAGCCGGTTTCGCCGGGCGCGGCGCTCACGCGTGGCCGCGTCGATCACGTGATGACCGCCGCGTCCACGGGTGCGCACCTCGTACATGGCGCTGTCGGCGTCACGCAACATCTGGTCCACGGTGCTGTTCTCGTCGGAGCACACAACGCCGATGCTGCCGCTGATGAAGACGTGGTGTCCCTCGATCTCAAAGGCCATCGACAGCGCCCGCTCGATGCGGGCAGCGGCGGCGGTGGCCTCCTCGTTGCTGGCCAGCTCCTCCAGCAAGAGACCGAACTCGTCACCACCCAGTCGCGACACCGTATCCACCGCGCGCACGCAGGTCTCGAGGCGGCGCGCCACGCCAACGAGCAGTCGATCGCCCACGTGGTGGCCAAGGCCGTCGTTGACCTGCTTGAACCCGTCGAGGTCGATGTACAGGACCGCGAAGCGCTTCTCCGGGTTGCGCTTCACCCGCTCCAGTGCCTGCGACGTTCGGTCGCGGAACAGGTTGCGGTTCGGCAGGCTGGTGAGACCGTCGTGAGCCGCCGCAAAGTACAACATCGACTCGGCTTGTTTGCGCTGCGTGATGTCGGTGAGCGAGCCGGCGAAACGCACCGCCGCGCCGTCGGGACCGCGGAAGGCGAGCCCTCGCGCCTGCACCCAGCGATAGCTGCCGTCTACGTGGCGGAGGCGGTGCTCACTCTCGAAATGGGGAGAACGAACCTGAAAATGGTCGTCAATCAGCTCGCGGAGACGCGAGAGATCGTCCGGATGCACCAGCGCGAGCCAGTCCTGCACCTTGCCCGAGAAACCCTGCCGGTCGAGCCCGACAATGCCGCACCAACGTTCCGAGAAATAGGCCTCGTCCTCGGGGATCTTCCAGTCCCACAGGCCGTCGTTCGCGCCCATGGAGGCCAGAGCGTAGCGCTCCTCGCTCTCACGCAGGCGGTGCTCCGCGGCGAGCTGCTCGGTGAGGTCGAGGCGCACCGCCACCACGCCTTCCAGTTCGCCACTATGCGACAACAGTGGTGTCACCGACAGCGTTTGCGGGATGAGACTACCATCCTTGCGTGACGATACAAAGTACCCGCGCCAGGCCCGCCCGGCGCGCAGCTCGGCCTCGATCATGGCGTAGTACTCGGGCGGGTGGGCGCGACTGAGCAGCAGCTCGGCCGGCGAGCGCCCCATCGCCTCGCCCTCGGAGTAGCCGGTCAGCTCCATCCAACGGCGATTCACGTAGACAATCTGCCAGTCGGCATCGACGATCTCGATGGCCTCCGCGACGTTTTCGACGGCGGCCACCAGCCGCCGAGACATGGCCTCGCTGTCGCCCTCTCGCATCCACGGGCGATGCTACACCACGCCGCAGCCAGGGGTCGACATGGACACGGTCAGAGTCGAGAAGAATGGACCGATCACGACGGTGATCCTCTCGCGCGCCGACCGTCGTAACGCCATCGACCTCGCCACCGCGACGGCCCTCTCGGCCGCCTTCGACGGCTTCGCCGCAGACGACGAGGCGCGGGTGGCCGTGCTCTGGGGGGAGGGCGGGAGCTTCTGCGCGGGCGCCGACCTCAAGGCGATCGCCGAGGGCAGGCCGAACCGCGTGGAACCCGGGGCTCCAGGGCCGCTCGGCCCCACGCGCACGGCGATGCCCAAGCCGGTGATCGCGGCGATCGAGGGGCACGCGGTGGCGGGCGGGCTCGAGCTGGCGTTGTGGTGCGACCTGCGCGTGGCGGCCCGCGACGCGGTGCTGGGCGTCTATTGTCGGCGCTGGGGCGTGCCGCTGATCGACGGCGGGACGGGGCGCCTCCCCCGGGTCGTGGGCCTCGGCCGTGCGCTCGACCTGGTGCTCACGGGACGCGCCGTTGGGGCCGACGAGGCGCTCCAGATGGGGCTCGTCAACCGCGTGGTCGACCCCGGAGCCGCCCGCTCGGTCGCCGAACAACTCGCCGCGGAGATCGCCGCCTTCCCGCGGGCATGCATGTTGGCCGACCGCGCCTCGGTCTACGCCGCCTTCGAACCGGCGATGGACGAGGCGCTCCTCGACGAGCACAGCGGCGGCGTAGCCGCGCTACTCGCCGAGGGGATCCAGGGGGCCGCGAGCTTCGCCGCTCGTCGGTAGCCTACTGCTTGCGACGCGCCGCGACCAGGAGGGCGGCGGCTGCGCCGAGCGCCGGCAAGGCCTGCCCGCCGGCGTTGCAGGCACAGGCCGGTCCAGCGATGCCGCCGTCGTCGTCGTCCCCACCGTCGACATTGCCGTCGGTGCCGGTGTCGTCGCCCTCGCTGCCGGTGTCGCCCGGGTTGTTCCCGGTTCTCTCGAGGCTCGCGGTGAAGGTGTAGGCGTACTCAGTGTCGTTGTCGGTGTACTTCAAGGGGGAGATGATGATCCAGGCATCGGTCTCGCCGAAGTTGTCGAGGCGCACCTCGCCCTCTTCCTCGACGATCGCGTACTCGCTACGCAAGACGGCGGTGTCGGCCGCGACGATCTGCACCGCGAAATCGGCGCGCTCCTCCGTCTGGAAGCTCACCACCAGGTCGCCGCCACCCGCGTCGGCCGCCACCTTGAAGTAGTTCTGGCCGTAGCCCTGCGGGGCGTCGCGACCCGACTCCGCCGTGTACGGCAACGAGCGGATGGTGTCTACCAGCTCGATGTCAGAGAAGTAGCGCTGCTGCTCGTAGTCCATCACCGTGTTGCGCGCGCTGAAGTCGAGGTAGGCCTCGTCCCAGTCCAGGCCAAGGTCGTCCACCATGTCGTTGCCGCCATAGGTGTAGGTTCCCGAGACCTTCGACGCGTTCTTCCAGGTGCTCTGAACCGTGTCGTGACCGCCGTGATAGTTATCCAGGTAGAAGGCCCAGATCGCCATCCCGTACATATGGTAGAAGACGTCGTAGTCGTCTTGGCCGTAGGCCGCGAAGGCGATCTCTGGGTGGTCGGTGTACCCGGTGACGTAGGCCGACCAGTAGTTCACGTTGGGGTAGACGTAGTCCTCGATGTAGGTGGCGGTTGCCTCCCACCACCAGAACTCCGGCGAATATCCATATGAATACTGGATCGCATGGTTGAACTCGTGGGCCGCCATGGTGTCGCCCCAGTAGGGGTCACGCCACGAGTCCTTGCCCGCCACGATGTAGGGCATGTACACGCTGCCACAGCGCTCCACCGTGGTGTACGCGCCCCCGGTGTTCTGGTTCTGCACGTAGGCCAGCATCAGGTACTGATCTGTCCCTTCGGGCTCGTTCCACTCGAGCTCGTCGACCTCTTTGGTCCAGCTGTACTCGAGCGCGGTGAGGAAGGCGTCGACATCGTCCGCATCCACCCCATCCTCGTACTCCACCACGAAGTGCTCGCCGACAACGCGGTTGTCGGCCTGCTGACCCCAGCAAGTGTCGCTCGCGGGCGGGGGGGCGCCGCCCGCGCGGTTGACGGGCAGGGGGTCGAACAAATCCGCCTTGAAGGGGGCGAGCACCGCGGTGGCCCGGGCACGCTCGGCGGTCGGGAGGTGATCCCAGTGTTGCTCGAGGGCCAGCACCAGCGGCGTGGCGCAATGCAATTCGCCCACGCGGTCGACCAGCGACAAGAGGCCCGCGTGCGTTTGGAGATCTGCCGCGTCCAAGGGCGCGGCGTGAGCGAGGGCAGCGAGCAGCAACATCGGCGTTCCAGGGCGCGCGAGAAGATCGCACCGTTGCGGCCGGCGCGCCAGTCAAGAAATCACCGACCCCGATCCGCCCGCCGAGCGAGTTAGGGTCGGCCGCGTCGTGTTCATCGCATTCGAAGGCCTGGACGGTTCCGGCGGGACCACGCAAATCGGGCTTTTCGCCGACGCGCTTCGCGCTGCGGGTCGGGAGGTGGTTGTCACCCGCGAGCCCTCCGACGGCCCAGTGGGAAAGCTCATCCGCGCCGAGCTGGCGCATGGCGCGGTAGGCGACGCCGTCTTCGGTCACTTGTTCGCCGCCGACCGGCGCGATCACCTCGATCGCGTGGTCCTCCCCGCCGTGGCGCGGGGCGCGGTGGTCCTGACCGACCGCTATTTCTTGTCGTCGCTTGCCTACCAGTCCATCTCACTCGGGCTCGACCGCGTGTGGGCGCTCAACGCCGAGTTCCCGCCCGCCGACGCGGTGGTGATGCTCGACCTACCCGTCGACACGTGCCTTGCGCGGGTGGAGGCACGCGCTGGCGTGCGTGATCGCTTCGAGACGTTGGACCAGCTGCATCGCGTGGCCGACGCCTATGAGGCCGCGATCACCCGATGTCGGCGCCGCGGCGACCGCATCGTGCGCGTAGACGCCCGTGGCACGCCGCCCGAGGTGCACGAGCGCGTGCGTGAGCTGGTGTGGCCCGCGTAGTCGATCTGGGCCGGGTGGCCTACGCCGAGGCCTGGGCCATCCAGTCGCGACAGCTCGCGCGCCGCATTGCCGACGAGGTGGACGACACCGCCTTCCTCGTGGAACACGACCCGGTGTACACCGTGGGACGGAAACTCGGCGCGATGGCCAACGTGCTGGCGCCGGGCGATGTCCCCGTCGTGGAGGTGGAACGTGGCGGCGACGTGACCTTCCACGGCCCGGGACAACTCGTCGTCTACCCCATCGTTGCCTTGCACGGTCGCGACCGTGACTTGCACGCATGGCTGCGCCGCCTCGAGTCCCTCTGCTTCGAGGTGCTGATGGAGTTCGGCCTGCAGGGCCAGCGCGATCCCCGAGGCACCGGTGCCTGGGTGAATGGCCGGAAGATCGCCAGCATCGGCATCGCCTGCCGCCGGTGGGTGACGTGGCACGGGCTCGCCCTCAACGTCACCACCGACCTCGACTACCTCTCACGGATCCACCCCTGCGGCCTCGACGCGGCGGTGTACACGTCGATGCAGCGGGAACTCGGCTCGGCCAGTTTCGTAGCTGTAAAGGATTCTTTTTCGCGACGGCTCGCCCATTGGTGATCCCGAAAGGTGCCGGAGGTTAAGAGTTAAGACTTGGCTCTTGACGGCACAAGTCCCCGGGGCGGGCCGCGAGGCGGCCACGCCCGATTCGGATTAGCCGCCGACCGCGATGATCGACCCGAACCTGGTTGCCCAGAACCCTGATGCCGTCCGAGAGAGCCTGCGTCGCCGCAACGCGAGCGAGGAGATGCTCGGCATGGTCGAACGGCTGGTTGAGCTCATCAGCCAGCGCCGCGCCGCGCAGACCGAGCGCGACGAGAACTTGTCGCGTAGAAACAAGCTATCCCCGCAGATTGGGGCGTTGCTCAAGCAGGGCCGGGCGGTCGATGCGGAGGCGCTGAAGGGCGAGGTGAAGCTGGCGAGCGACCGGGCGGCGGCGCTCGACGCGCAGATCGCCTCACTGCAAGAGGAGGAAACACGCCTCTTGCTGTGGCTGCCGAATCAGGTGCACCCCGACACGCCCGACGGCGCCGATGAGCACGGCAACGTGGTGGTACGGCGCTGGGGAAGCCCGCGCCCGGGGGGCCGCCCGCACGACGAGATCGCCGCTTCCCTCGGCATGTACGACCCCGAGCGGGCGGCGAAGCTCTCGGGCAGCCGTTTCTACGTGCTCACCGACGCGCTCGCTCGCATGGAGCGCGCGCTCGTGGCCCTCTTCGCCGACATGGCGGAGGCGGGCGGGTACAGGGAGGTGCTGGTTCCCTACATGGTGACCGCCGAGAGCATGGCAGGGACCGGGCAGCTGCCGAAGTTCGAGGAAGATCTATTCAAGTTGACGGCGGAGCTCTCGGGCCAGCCGGCGTACCTGATCCCCACTGCGGAGGTGCCGGTGACGAACCTGCACCGCGATGAGATCCTGGACGAGGCGCAGCTACCGCTCCGGTACTTCGCGTTCACGCCATGTTTTCGCAGCGAGGCGGGTTCGGCTGGTCGCGACACTCGCGGGATCATTCGGGTGCACCAGTTCCACAAGGTGGAGCTGGTGTGGTTCACTCGCCCGGAGGAGGGTGTCGCAGCACTCGACACGCTGACGGGCCATGCCCAGACCGTGCTGGAACGCCTCGAGTTGCCCTACCAGACCGTGGCGCGCTGCGCGGGCGACGTGGGCAACGGCGGCGCGAAGGGCTTCGACCTCGAAGTGTGGCTCCCGGGACAGAGCGCCTACCGCGAGATCTCCAGCTGCACCTTGTTCACCGACTTCCAGTCGCGACGACTCAAGACACGGTTCAAGCGCGAGGGCGAGAAGAAGACGACGCTGGTTCACACCCTGAACGGCTCTGGCCTAGCAGCCGGCCGGACGCTCGTGGCCATCCTGGAGAACTACGCCCAGGACGACGGAAGCGTGGTGGTCCCCGTTGCCTTGCGACCATACATGGGCGGGCTCGCGCGGATCGTGCCCCGCAGCTAGAGCGGGGTGGCCCCGGTGCTCGCCCTTGACGGACTCAGCCCCGGCGTATAAATGGCTCGGCACCCGTCTCGGAGGTGTGGCCGAGTGGTTGAAGGCAGCGGTCTTGAAAACCGCCGCCCTCGAAAGGGGGCCGTGGGTTCGAATCCCACCACCTCCTCCAGATTTTGACTCCTTCGGAGACGTGACCGAGTGGCCGAAGGTGCTCGCTTGCTAAGCGAGTGTACGCCAAAAGCGTACCGAGGGTTCAAATCCCTCCGTCTCCGCCACATTCAAAAAACGCGCATTCCTCGCACCCATAGCTCAACTGGATAGAGCATC
>SXON01000225.1 GCA_005778355.1 Pseudomonadota bacterium
CCCGAGGGCACCTACTTCGTGGCCGCCGGCATCGAGCGTTTCGGTCGCGACGACGTGGCCTTCGTGAAGCACCTCGTCGAGCACGTGGGCATCGCCGCGATCCCGCCGAGCGTGTTCTACGACCGCCCCGCCTTCGGTCGCGACTGGGTACGCTTCGCCTTCTGCAAGAAAGAGAGCACCATCGCCGCCGCGCTCGAGCGCCTACCCCGCTTGCTTCAGGGCGCGTAGCCGTCGTGAGTAGGTGAGCTTGGTTCAAAGGGGCTCAGGCGGTCTGAGCCCGGAAGCACGCCCACGCGTTCACACACGAGGCCTTCCTCGAGGCACACGCCGTTGCAGCGCCGATGCTGCGGGCAGTCGGCCAGCGCCGGGGCCGAGGCCGTGGCGGAGGCACCCGCACCGGCGTTCCAGTAGGGCACGCAGGCCACGGCGATCCGAGGATCGACACCCGCCTGGTGACAGAACGACGGCGCATCCTCGCGCATCGTGGGCGTCCCCGCGCCGTGTACGCCGGGGAGGGACAAGAGCGTGGAGCCCGGCGGCGCGCTCCCGGGCGGGACCGGCGCCGGCGGGACGAGGCCGATGGTGTCGGCCAGCCCGTCGCGACAGACCTCCGTCCACGGGATGCACTTCTCACCGCATCGCTGCGCGCCGGGACAGGCGGCGACGGTCGGCTCCGTGGCCACGGCGTCGGCAGCGAGGGCGAACATCACGAGGAGCACGGCGAGATCCTACCCGCCCGCGATAACGCCACGCCATGCGTATCGGCGTCGTGCAGCTCGACATCGCGTGGGAAGACGTGGCCGAGAACCACCGTCGCGCCGAGCGGCGGGTGCAGGAGGCCGTCGCGCTCGGGGCACAGCTGGTGGTCTTACCGGAGATGTTCGCCTGTGGCTTCTCCATGGGGGCCGCCCCCGAGCCTCCCGGCGGGCCGACCGAGGCCTTCCTCGCGGAGCTGGC
Source organism: Pseudomonadota bacterium (assembly GCA_005778355.1). GTDB lineage: Bacteria > Myxococcota_A > UBA796 > UBA796 > SXON01 > SXON01. The sequence continues at coordinate 958 of SXON01000225.1, forward strand.
GCGGGGACTCGGCGTGCACCTGATCGCGGGCGTGCCGCTCTTACTCGGGGAGCGAAAATCCAACTGCGCGGTCTGGACCACGCCCGAGGGCAAGGTTGAACGGTACGCGAAGATCCACCCATTTTCGTTCGCCCGCGAGCACGAGCACTACCAGCCAGGAGAGCGCGTCGTCACCTGGGACATCGAGGGCCTCCGGGTAACGCCCCAGGTCTGCTACGACCTGCGTTTCCCCGAGCCCTTCCGCCTCGCGGCCAGCGACACCGACGCCTTCATCGTCATCGCCAACTGGCCCGACCGGCGCCGGGCCCACTGGCAAACGCTCCTGCGCGCGCGCGCCATCGAGAACCAGGCCTACATGGCGGGCGTGAACCGGGTGGGCGACGGCGACGGGCTCCACTACGCAGGCGACAGCGCCATCCTCTCCCCCTGGGGCGAAACCTTGGCCGGGTCCGCCGAGCAAGAGGTGGTCCTGGTGGCCGAGCTCGACCCCACCGTGATTCGCGCCGCGCGCCTGGCCTTCCCGGCCCTCCGCGACCGTCGCGATAGCTACAGCCGCTAGGTCTCGTCGACGCCGAAGCGCGCCGCCAGCTCGGTGCGGAGCACGCGGTCGGGATCGAGCCTCGCGCGCAGCGCGCGGAACTCGGAGATGCGGGCTTGTCCCCACGCGCGCTGGAAGTGATCAGGTCGAATGACCGCGTCTTTCGCCGGGTAGAAGCGACCGCCGTTGCTGCACACCATGTCGCTCACCTCGTGCAGCGTGCGCCAGAGCTTCTCGCGATTCTGTGGCGTGACCGGGAAGTCGAGCGCAAAGCTGAAGCCGTCGACCGCGTGCGACAACAAGAAGTCGTCGGCCCGGTGACGTTTGAGCACCCCGAGGTAGCTCGGAACGCCCCGCGCTTGCGTGAGCTTCAGGATGTTGGCGAATACTTCCTTGGCCGCATCGCGAGGCACGAAGGGCTGGTACTGGATGAAGCCGTGCGGGCGGTAGCTGTCGCGCCAGTTGGGCACGTAGTCGAGCAGGAAGTTGAACGCGACGTGGCCCTGCGCGTAGGTCGACTGCGGCAGGATCGTCGACGCGGTGAACTTGGCGGTGTTGAGCAGCTTCATCCCCCAGTTGCTGCTGAAGGTGGCCACGATCTTGGCCACCAGCCCCCGCGGCACGCCGAGGATCGTCCCCGGCAAGTCCTGGTGGGCGGGGTCGAAGTCGGCTGCCGTGTCCTCGCCCTCGTGCAGGTAGTAGCCGGAATGGGCCTCGCCCCGGCCGAGGCCCTGGCCGCCCGCGATGCAGTCCACCCAGCTCACGCAGTAGTCGGCCTTCTGCGTGTATTCCTCGAAGAAGGCGAACTGCTCGTCGAGCGTACGGATGTGGTGACGACGCACCCGAAGGCGCCCACTGTGGATCTTCTTGAGCTTCACGCGCAGCCGCGTGAAGGCCCCGAGCATGCCGAAGCCACCGATGGCGGCGTGGAAGATCTCCGGGTTCTCGTCTCGCGACAAGGTGAGGCGCTCGCCACTCGGCGTCACCAGCTCCGCCTCGAGGATGTGATCGCCCCAGGGGCCCACCTTGAAGTTGTTCTTCCCGTGCACGTTCATCGACGCGCAACCCGCGATCGTGGGGAACATCGTCCCGGGCACCACCGGAGGCCAGTAGCCATCTTTCAGCGTTGACCGCCACAAGTTCTCGATGGTCACGCCCGGCTCGAGATCGGCGATGCCGGTGGACGGGTCCCACGAGAGCACCCGGTTCATCTCGCGCATGTCGAGCACGAGGCCGCCGCCATTGAGCGCCGCGTCGCCGTAGCTACGCCCGGCCCCACGCATCGCCACCGTGAGCCCCTCGGCGCGGGCGTATCGGAACCAGTGGAGCAGCTCGTCGGTGGACCGCGGCTCGGCGAAGACGGAAACGGCGCGGCAGTGGTAGCCGTAGCCATCGAAGACCCGGCGGGGCATGTTGGACGGGTTCATCGCGACCATCAGATGTTTGTCTTGCGGAAGACGACAGAGGGCACATTGCGGATCACGAACATGATCGGCGCCCAGATGGCGGGGACGTAGCCCTCGCCGGTGCCGCCCTTCGCCAGCGAGAGGGTACCCCGGGCGCACTCGTCGGCCTTGATGAGCAGCGGGAGCTTCAGCCCCGCCGTCATCGGCGTGTCGACCGGGCCCGGCTTCACCGTGACCACCTGCACGCCGTAACGGAACAAACGATTCCGCAAGGCTTCGAGATACGTCGTGAGCGCCGCTTTGCTCGTATGGTAGGCGGGGTTGCCCCGGCGACCACGCTCGCCGGCCACCGAGGAGATGCCGACGATGGTGCCGCCTCGGCGCGCCTCCATGTAGGCGCTTACCGGGTTGAGCCAGGCCATCGCCCCCACCACGTTGACCTCCATGATCTCGCGGTCCTTGGCGAAGTTGTACTCGCTCTCTTCGATTCTCGGCATCACGCCGGCGTTGTAGATGAAGAGATCTACGCTCCCCAGGTCGGCGACGATCTGGTCCCACAGGGGGGCCGAGGTGTCGAACTGGCGCACGTCGTGCGCGTAGATCTTCACCTTGTCGGCACCGCAGGCGTCGCGGAGTTTCTCGAGCTCCCCGAGGCGACGCGCCACCGCGGCCACCACCGTGCCCTCCGCCGCGAGCTGCTTCACCATCTCGGCCCCGATCCCCGATGAAGCCCCGATGATCACGGCGTTCTTGAACTGCGGCATGGCAAACCCGGCGCGCCGCCCGGCTATCCCGAATGGGGGCTCACGCGCCCCTCCTCGTCGACGACGAACGGCCCCCTGCACACCTTCTGGGCGTCGAAGTCGCCAGGGTCGAAGTGGCGAAGCCCGAGGAGGGGGAGGAGCACCGACCAGGCGCGGTCCGCCGTCCAGCCCGCCGTGCGCAGCGCGCGCAGCTCCGTGCTGCCGTGGGACTTCGACAACTTCTTGCCGTCGGGCCCAAGCAAGACCGGCGTGTGCAGCCACGTGGGGGGCGTAAAGCCCAGCACCTCGTACAGGCGGATCTGCGTGGCGGTGGCGGGCAGAAGGTCGCCGCCGCGCACCACCTCGCTCACGCCGTCCCGATGATCGTCCATCACGACGGCCATCGGGTACGCCGCCTCGCCGTCGTCTCGCATCAAGATGGGGTCCTCGTCGGGTTCAAAGACCTGGGGACCAGAGGCGCGGTCGACGAAGGCGACGGGGCCTCGTGGCGTGTCGAAGCGCCAGTGTCCCCGGTCGTGCGCCTTGTGACGGCAGAAACAGCCGAGGTACAGCCGGGTGGCGCGGGTGCACACGCACCGGAAAACCGGGATGCCGTCGAGCGCGTAGCGCCGCTCTGACTGGGGCGCCGTCTCCTCGTCCCAGTCGAGGCCGAGCCAGCGCAGGTCGTCGCGCTGCGCGGCGGCAACGTCGTCTCTCGCCCGGCCACGGTCGAGGTCTTCCACGCGCAAGAGCACCCGCGCCCCGCTCGCCCGCGCGCTGAGCCAGGCGGCGCCAAAGGCCAGGGCATTGCCGAGATGCAGGTGCCCCGAGGGCGTGGGGGCAAGGCGACCAGCGGCCATCGACCGCGGCGTAATCAGGTGCACACGGGCAGGGCGCGCCGGGGGATAGGCACCCGGCATGGCCACCCCACTCCACCTCCGTTCGCGTTTCAAGAGCCTGCTCGGTCTCGATGGCAAGACGCACCTCAAGCCCGGCGACGCCGCCCCGGAGATCGACGCGGTCGACCAGGACGGCAAGCACTGGACGCTCGCGACCCTGCGCGGCAAGCCGGCCGTCGTGTACTTCTACCCGAAAGACGACACCCCGGGCTGCACGCGCGAGGCCTGCGACTTCCGCGACCAGGGCGAGGCCCTCGGCGCCACCGTGCTCGGGGTCAGTGGCGACGACGCCCAGAGCCACCACGCCTTCATCGGGAAGTTCAATCTTCGTTTCCCGCTCCTCGTCGACACCGAGGGCGCCGTCGCGACTCGGTTTGGCGCCTGGAACGAGGGGCGCGCCCGCCGAGCGACGTTCGTCATCGACCGCGATGGTCGCATCGCCGCCGTGTTCGACCCGGTGAAGGTCGACGGCCACGTGGCCGAGGTGAAGGCGGCGGTGGCCGCGCTCTGATAGCATCGCGCCCCCACCGGGAGCGCCCCCATGTCCCTCGACGAGGCCAACACTCAGCCCGACAAGCTGCCCGACCTCACCAAGGTTGGCCCGGACGACCGCGACCGCGTGTGGTTCGAGACCTACTACCAGGGCGACAAGGTGCCCCAGCTCACCCTGCGCGCCGTCGTGATGGGGGGGTTGCTCGGCGGCGTGATGTCGGTGTGCAACCTGTACACGACGCTCAAGCTCGGCTGGGCCTTCGGCGTGGCGATCACCGCCTGCGTGCTCTCCTACGCCATCTGGAACAGCTTCGTCGCCAGCGGCCTCGCCAAGACGAAGATGAGCATCCTCGAAAACAACTGCATGCAATCGGCGGCGTCGGCGGCGGGCTACTCCACCGGTGGCACCATCGCGACCGCAGCTGGCGCGATGTTGCTCATTGGCGGCGACGCGGAACGGCTCGGCATCGTGCCCCTGGGCGTGTGGGTGTTCTTCGTCGCCATCCTCGGCGTGTTTCTCGCCATCCCGATGAAGCGCCAGATGATCAACCAGGAGCAGCTCCCCTTCCCTTCCGGCATCGCCGCGGCGGAAACGTTGCGTTCGCTCTACGCCGAGGGCGAGGCGGCGCTGGTGAAGGCGCGCGATCTCATCGACGCCCTCATCGTCGGCGGCATGGTGGGCCTCGGGCGTAGCTTCGCCGTGATCCCCGCCGAGCTGTCTTTCGGTGGTGGCGCCTTGAACACGGCGCGCGGCCCGATTGGGCTGCACAGCCTCGGCCTGTCGTTTGAGCCCTCTGTGCTCCTCGTCGCGGCCGGGGCCATCACCGGCATGCGCGTGTGCGTGTCGATGATGCTCGGCGCGCTCGTGAACTTCGTGATCCTCGTGCCCTTCATCGCGGGCCTCGACGACTGGTCAGCCCCCGGCAAACACTTCGTCGGTCACTACGAGGCGGTGATCGGCGAGGACGGCGCCATCGGCTTCCTCAAGATCACGCGCTGGAGCCTGTGGTTCGGCACGGCGGTGCTCGTTTCCAGCGGTCTCACCGCCTTCGCGCTCTCCTGGAAGACCATCCTCAAGGCCTTCACCCGGGCGCGCGCCGGGGCCAGCGGCAACGACGCGGCGATGGCCGCCATCGAAGTGCCCACCTCGTGGATGATCATCGGCCTTGTGCCCACCACGCTCGGACTCATGGCCGTGTGCTGGTTTGCGATGGGCATCAACCCGCTGCTCGGTTTCGTGTCGGTGGTGCTCTCGGGCGCCCTGGCGCTGGTGGCCTGCCGCGCCACCGGCGAGACCGACACCACGCCCGTGGGCGCGATGGGCAAGATCACGCAGTTCATCTACGCGGTAATCGCCCCGGCCGACAAGACCGTCAACCTGATGACGGCTGGCATCACCGCCGGTGCGGCCAGCTCCTCCGCCGACCTGCTCACCGACCTGAAGAGCGGCTACTTGCTCGGCGCCAACCCGCGGCAGCAGTTCCTGGCCCAGTTCTACGGCGTTTTCTTCGGCGTCGCGACCGTGGTGCCCATGTGGTACGTGCTCGTGCCCAACAAGGAAGCCCTCGAGAAGTTCAATAGCCCCGCCACCACGATGTGGTACGCGGTGGCCGAGGCGCTCGCAACGGGCGTGGGCACCATCCCCGAGTCGGCCCGCTGGGCGATCGTCGTGGGCGCCTTGATCGGGATCGTCTTCCCGCTCCTGGAGAACATCTTCCCGAAGGCGCGGGCCTACCTGCCGAGCACGATGGGCTTTGGTCTGGCCTTCGTCATCCCCTTCGCCAACTCGCTGGGCTTCTTCCTCGGTGCGCTCATCGCCAGCCGCTGGACCGGTCGCGACCCCAAGGCCTACGAGGAGAAGATCATCCCGCTGGCGAGCGGCGCCATCGCGGGCGAGTCGCTGGCCTCCGCCGGCTACGCGGTGCTCCAGGCGGCGCGCGTCATCCTGCCGGGCTGAAACGCGCGGGGCTCCACGCCGGGGGCAGAGGCCGGCGCGCGAGCAAGGCGTCGGCCACCCGCGACGCGGTCAACGGGGCGAGCAGAATGCCGTTACGACTGTGCCCGCTCGCCACCATGACACCGCCCACCTCGCCGATGATGGGCCGCCCATCCGGCGAGCCGGGGCGGAAGCTCGACCACTGTCGCAAGACGGGCGCGGCACCCAGGGACGGGCACAAGCGCAACGCCGCGTCGAGCACGTCGCGGAGGCCCTGCGCGGTGGTACCCCGCGCGAAGCCGACGTTCTCCATTGTCGCGCCAAGCACGGTTTCATCACGACGAGGGACGAGGTAGCCTGCAGGGCCAAAGACGACGCTCCGCACCGCCCCTGTGGCCCCGACCGCCACGAGCTGCCCACGCACCGGCGACACGGGCAAGTTCGCGATGCCGGGCACGACGCTCGTCCACGCCCCCGCGCACACCACCGGCGTGCCCGCGAGCCGCGCGCCGCCCGCGACGACACCGCCCGCGTCGACCGACTCGACCGTCAGGCCGGACCGGAAAACCGCGCCGGCTCGCGCGGCGGCCGCGTGCACGGCGCTCACCAGCACGCGGGTGTCGACCACGCCTTCCTCGGCGATCCACCAGGCCCGCTCGGCCCCCAAGCCGGGGGCCCGTTCCGCCAGGGCGCGTCCCTCGAGCAGCTCTGCGTCGGGATCGGGGGACTCGTCTCGCGCCACGAGCACACCGCAGCGCGCGAAGCCAACGTCGTCGCCGAGCGAGGCCGCCCACTCCTGCCAGCCCGCGAGCGCCTCGAGGCCGAGCGCCCGCTGCTCGGGGTGCCCGTGTGCCTCCACGCGGGGGGCCAGGATCCCCGCCGCCGCGCTCGACGCCTCGGCGCCGGGCACAGCCTTCTCGAGCACCGTGACGGGCACGCCGCGGCGCGCCAGTTCGAGCGCCAGGGCGCTCCCCACGAGCCCACCGCCCACGATCACCACGTTCTTCGTCATGGCGCGCGGCTATCCACGCCCGTCGTTCCTCGCCCCGATGCCGCCGACCGATGCCGCCGTGCGTTCCCTAGGGCGGCTGGACTGGGGGTTTACGCAACTTCTTCGCCAGCGCGTTGGCCGCGACGTGCTGAGGTTCCGCCTTCAGCGCACGGCGCACTCGTCGAGAGGCGGCATCGTCGTCGCCTTTGCGGTGGAGCACCATCGCGAGGAAATACTGTCCCTCAGCGTAGGTGGGATCGAGCTGTTCCGCGAGCAGGAGGAGGTCGATACCCTCCTCCACTCGCTCGGCGAGGGGGAGTTCCGGGTTGTGGAAGCGGGCCCAGCCCAGGTGCGCGAGGTTGCGCACCGAGTCGAGGTGCGCGTCGCGTGCCGCGGTGAAACGCCGGTCGGCCCCAGCCCAGTCGCCCTCCGACATCGCGCGGAGCCCGGCCTGGAAGTACTCGTCGCCGGGCAGCGCCTTGGGCGAGGACGGGATGGCGGGCGGGCGGGTGAGCTCTAGCGTGGCGTCGCGGACCCGCTGCAGCAATTGTCGCGACAGGTCGGCCACCTCGCCTCCCCACTGCGCCGCGAGTGACTCGTAGCGCGCGACCATCCGCTGCGATGCTTGCTCGATGCGCTCCGGCGGCGCGTCGTGACTCACCGCGAGCACGACCCACGGATCGCTGCCCCGGAGCAGATCGACCTCGCGACGCAGGCGACGCAGCATCGCGATCTGGTCGGCGAGGGAGTGCTTGGGACTCGACGCTGCGGCGACGGGCTCGGACACAGACCCTGGTCGCCGGGCCTCGTGCGCCTCGAGCGGGACCGAGAGGGGGCGCTCCGCCGGGACCACCGATCGGGGCCGGTCGGCGGTGCTCGGGGTGGACCAAGGGCGGTCGGGCGGGTTGGAGCGTGGCCGCTCGTGCGCCACCGACACCGGCCGGTCGCGGTAGCTCGACGCGCCCGAGGCCGGCCGTTCCCGACCGGGCGGGTTGCTCGGGGCACGGTCCCCACTTGTCGGGCGACTACCGTGCGGGCGTCCCGCGTCGATGACAAGGTCGGGATCGAAGGGCCGGGAAGGCCGGGAAGCGCCATGGCTCCAGCTCGCGGCGGCGGCTGGCTGCACGCTCAAGAGCCCCATCGCGGCGAGCGCGCCAAGGCTGCTCGCCACCGCCGGGAAGTCGACGCCGACGCGATCGCACAGCGCGCCGATGGCGACGGGGCCACCGAGCTGGTCGGTGAGCTGGCGAACCGCGGCGCTCACCGGCAGCTCACGCACGGCGTCGGTGAATCGGGTTCGCGAGATCACCGCAGCTCGCGTGACCTCGCCCGTCCGGTTGCCCTCGTGTGCCTCCGACTCGCGGAAGAGCATCTGTCCGAAGGCCCTGCGGTCGCCCACGCCGACCGGGTCGTGCGCGTGGAACTCCATGTCGGCACCGAAGAGCGCGTCGCGCACGTTGACGAGCGCGCCTGGGTCGACCAGGCCACCGCCGGTCACGAGGATGCGCTCAGCCCGACCCACGCGCTCCACCGACAAGGTGCCACTGGATGCACTGGCCCAGAGGCGTACACATTGCGTGAGGTTGTGCAGGTCGATGTTGCCCTGCGCCGGGCTCGACTCGGGGGTCGCCTCCTGCGGCACGTCGAGGCTGCGCACGAGCGACGCGAGGTCGAGCACCGAGAATGGGCGAACCAGGACGTGCTCGGTGCGCGACTCGGCGCAGCCCCGGCGCACCGCGTCGTCGGCGTAGTTCGTCATCAGGATGGTGGTGGCGGATTCGCCACCTGAATGCCGCCGCAGATCGCGCAGGAGCTGCACGCCGCCGCCGGGCCCCGCCACCTCGGCGCTGACCAAAACGACGTCGGGCAGCACCGTGCCCAGCACGCTCAGCGCACCACGCGCGTAGCCAACCGGGACCACCTCGTGACCGTCGTTTTCCAAGACGGTCGCGATGATCCCGCAAAAGTGTTGGTCCTCGTCGACGATGAGCAGCTTCACCAAACGTCCTGAGCCGCGGGCATTATAGGGGCCTGGCCCCGCAGGGGACCACCCCTCCGCCTACCATCCCGTGACTCCGGCCGCACTCTACCGTCTCCTCCGCCAGGAGGCACCCGCGTTCTGGGCGGACTTTGGGAGGGACGGTAGCGTGATCGGCTCCCTCCGGGCTTTCTCGTGCAACACCCGCGACGAGTGGTCGCGGTCGCTCCAGACCGGCGCGGCGGCTCGACGCACCCCGTTCGCGCGAGGGGCCGTTGGCTGGCTCGCCTACGAGGCCGGCGCCTGGTTCGAGCTGATGCCGCGCCCGGTCACGCCGCCAACGTTGCCGCTCGCGTGGTGGGGGCACGTGGCCGCGTGGGCGCGTTTCGACCGCCACGGTCGCCGGGTGGCGGGAAACGCGCCGCTGGCCTCGACGGCCGCACCCGCCGCACGCCCGCCGGAGGGGCGCCTCGTCGAACGGCCCGACCCCCGCCAGTTCACGGAGGGTGTCCGCGCCGTGCTCGACCACCTGCGCCGAGGTGACGCCTACCAGGTGAACCTGTCGCGACGCCTCGTGGTGAGCCACCCCGGCGACCCCCTGGACGCCTGGCTCCGACTACGCGCCTTGAATCCCGCCCGCCGGGCGATGCTCATCGAGACGCCCGGCGGCGCGGTGGTGAGCAATTCCCCCGAGCTCCTGTTGCGGCAACGGGGCGCGCAGCTCCTGAGCGTGCCCATCAAGGGCACCGCCCCCGTGGGGGCGTCGCGGCAGGCGCTCCTCGCGAGCCCCAAGGAGCGGGCCGAACTCACCATGATTGTCGATCTCGTCCGCGCGGACCTCGGCCGGGTCGCCGCCACGGGTACCGTGCGCGCCGGGCCTCGTCGCGTGGGGCGCGTGGGTCACCTGTGGCACGCGATGCAGCGGGTGCACGCGCGCCTGGACGATGGTCGCGACACCATCGACGCCATCGCGGCGCTGTTCCCTCCCGGCAGCGTGACGGGCGCCCCCAAGGTGCGTGCGATGGAGCTCATCCGAGCGCTGGAACCCGTCCCACGCGGGGTGTATTGCGGGAGTCTCGGCTGGTTGGGCCCGGGCGGCTGCGAGCTCAACGTGGCGATTCGCACCATCCAGTTCGTCGGCCGCGAAGCCCACGTGCACGTGGGCGCGGGCATTGTCATCGGGAGCGATCCTGAGCGCGAGCTCCTGGAGACCGAGGTCAAGGCAGAGCGAATGCTCCAGGCGCTGCTCGCGTGAGGATCCGGGGCCTCTACGGCATGGTCGACCCCTCGCTCGGCGACCCCCTCGCGCAGGTACGCCTGTTCGCGGCGGAGGGCGTTTCCCCCGTACAATTGCGTTGCAAGGGCTGGACGCGAGACGAACTGCGCGCGCTGGCGCTGGCCTGTCGCGACCTGGGACCCGAGCTGGTGATCAACGACGACGCGGTGCTCGCCCGTGAGCTGGGGCTCGTGGCCCACCTCGGCGACGACGACGGCGAAGCGCTGGGTCCCCATGGGCGCAGCACCCACACCTTGGACCAGATCGCCGCCGCCAAGGATGCGATCTACGTCGGCTTCGGCCCGGTGTTTGGAACGGCCAGCAAGGACAGCCCGTGGCCGCCCCGAGGGCCTGCGCGACTGCGCGAGGCGGTCCAACGGGCACGCTGTCCCCTGGTGGCGATCGGCGGCATCGACCAGGGCAACATCGACATCGTGCGCGAGAGCGGAGCCCACGCCTGGGCGGTCATTGGCGCTATCTGGCGTTCTCCGGATCCTCGGGCGGCGATTCGGGCGCTGCGCTGACGCCGAGGCGTCGTAAGTCGGATTGCAGAGTGTTGCGCGCGATGCCGAGGAGTCGCGAGGCGGCCTTGCGGTTGCCGTGAGTCCGCGCAAGAGCGAGGCGCAAGAGCGCGCGCTCGCAAGCGCCGGTCACCAGCGCATGCAGATCCGTCCCGCGGCCCTCGTGCCAGTGCTCCACCACCGGCGCGAGGCGGGCGGCAACAACCTCCTCGAAGCCCTCGAGTCCGATGCCCGCCACGCCAGCGGAGGGATCGAGGCGCACACGTAGCGACTCCGGGAGGTCTCGCCCCCGCACCAGAGTGCCCGGCATGGCCTCCAGCACGTCGACCACGAAGTGCTCCAGTTCGCGCTCGTTCCCGGGCCAGGACCATGCGGCCAGGAGCGCGAGGAGGGAGCGGTCGAATCGCCGCCGCCCGCCACCCACCCGCCGAGCGTGTGCCGCGAGGTAGTGGTGCACCAGCGGCACGAGGTGTCCCGGGCGCTCCCGCAGGGGGACTAGTCGTAAGACAACAGCGCTGGGCAGGACGCCGACCGGCAGCTCCGCGCGGGCACCGCAGGCAAGGCGGTGCGGCCCAAGGGCGCGGTCGCCGAGCCCAGGGGCGAGGTGCGCGTTCTCGACGTACACGGTGCCTCGTGCGTCGACGGGGAAGTTCGCCTCCGGAGACAGCACGAGGAACGGCGTATCAGGTCGCGACAGCGCATGCACGGCGCGCGCCACGAACTCCTTTCCGGTGCCCCGCTCCCCCACGATCACCAGGGGACGGTGGTGTGCCGCGGCAGCCGAGACCTCGGCCAGGGCGCCGTCACCGAGCCCGCACCAGCGCAGACGTGCGCGCCAGTCGTCGTCACCCGCCCGCCGGATGCGACGCAATAGCGGTGCCACGGCAGAGGGACGCGGCGGGATGGTGGCCGCGCCCTGGAGCGTTCCATCGATCGCGCGCACGAGGGGCCGATGGGCGAAAGAAGCGGCGAGGGGGAGGATCAACCCAGCTTCGAGGCCGGGGAGCTGTGGATCGACGAGCACAACGCGCGTTCTTTTCGAGGCCAGCGCCGCGACAAGCCCCGCCCAGTCGCTGACGGTCGCGACGGCCGCATCGCCGGTGGCCACGAGCGTCCACCAGCGGGCGCGCAGATCTTCACGCGATGTGGCGAGAACAAGCACGCGCCGGGTTATCCTGTGCCCCCCTCTCTCATGTCCCCTCTCCCCCGTCGGCCCTCCCTCCTCTCGGGGCCCCTCCAGGTGGTCCTCCTCCTTGGCGCCATGTTGGTGCCGCCGCAGGCGCGCGCGGGCGACCCGCTGCTGGCCCCGAGCGACGTGCTGCAGCCGCCCGCCGCCCCAGGGGTCACACCCGCAGCCTCCGGCGACGCTCCACCGGCGGGCTCCGACCCGGCCCAGGAGCGCGAGGGCGCCAACAGCTGGTCGCCGATCGAAGACGGCGAGGCCGCCCCGCCGACCCTGGCGGAGTCCACACGCGAGCTCGTTGAAGAACGCCTCGCCGAGCTCGACTACGTCGGCCTGATCGGGGCCGAAGCGCCTGTGGACTACTACCTCGACCCGCTCGGCGCGACCGACCTCGACCCGCTCCACCTCGACAAGGTGAATCCGGCCGAGTTCGACATCCCCATCGTCGTCAACGACATGGTGAAGAAGTGGATGGTCTACTTCCTCGGCAAGGGCCGGAAGTACTACGCCCGCTACCTGATGCGCTCCACCAAGTGGACGCCACTGATGCACGAGCAGATCGAGGCGCGCGGCATGCCCCGCGACCTAGTGTACCTCTCGATGATCGAGAGCGGCTTCACCACCTCCGCCACCAGCTACGCGAGCGCGGCGGGGCTCTGGCAGTTCATGCCGGCCACGGGGCGCCAGTACGGCCTCCGGGTGGACTGGTGGGCCGACGAGCGACGCGATCCGGTGAAGGCCACCAAGGCCGCGCTCGACTACCTCGCCTACCTCAATCGACTTTTCGAGGGCGACTGGTGGTTGTCCTGGGCCAGCTACAACGGCGGCGAGGGCCGGGTGATGAAGGCCACGCAACGCTACGGCACCACGGATTTCTGGAAGATCGTCGGCTACAACACGCTGCACGAGGAGACGGAGAACTACGTTCCGAAGCTCATCGCGGCAGCGATCATCGGCAAACACCCCGAGCGTTACGGCTTCGTGGGCGTGCCCTACCAGGAAGCCTGGAGCTACGAGGAAGTCGAGGTGCCCGGCGGCACCGGGATCGAGGTGATCGCGAAGTGCGCGGGCATCACCGAGGAGATTCTCCTCGAGAACAACCCGGCGATCCGGCGCTGGGCCCTGTCGCCTGAGCCCACGGCCCACAAGATCCGACTGCCCGTGGGCACCACAGCGCTCTTCGCAGAGAACTTCGCAAAGGTGCCGCCCGAGGAGCGCGTCACCTTCGCCCGGCACGTGGTGAAGCGCGGAGAGAGCCTCGGAGCAATCGCCAAGAAGTACGGGTTGAGCACCGAGGAACTCGCCTCGATCAACCATCTCAAGACCAAGTCCAAGATCACGGTGGGCCAGGAGCTGATCGTGCCGCGGAAGGGCACCGAGGAAGTCACGCTCGCCTCAGTCGCCCAGGTGCAGCCGGGCGAGGCCAAGTCGGAGACGAAGAACGAGACGAAGTCCACCGCCAAGATGGTGAGCGCGACGCACACGGTGCGCAGCGGCGAGACCTTGTCGAGCATCGCCAGCAAGTACAAGCTCGGTTTGAGCGAGCTGAAGTCGCTCAACGGCCTCAAGGGCGACACGATCTACGCCGGGCAGAAGCTCAAAGTGAGCACCGTCACCGAGGGCACGGCGTCGTCATCCACCTCGGCCTCGACCTCGGCCTCGGCCTCGAAGTCATCGTCGACCTCGGCCGGCAAGACGGTGAGCTACACGGTCAAGTCGGGGGACACGCTGGGCAGGATCGCGGAGCGGTACGACTGCTCGGTCACTGAGCTGAAGTCCTGGAACGGGCTCAAGGGATCCACGATCTACCCCGGCCAGAAGCTCAAGATCAAGCACTAGGAGGCGCCGATGCTCTCTGTGGAGGAAGCGGTCGCGCGGGTCATGGCCCAGGTGACGACCGGGGCCACCGAGCGGGTTTTTCTGGCCGACGCCCTCGGCCGAGTGTTGCGGGAAACGGTGGTGGCGCCGGGCCCGGTGCCGCGCTTCGCGAACTCGGCGATGGACGGCTACGCGCTGCGCGCCACCGAGGTGCCCGGCACCCTCGAGGTGCTGGAGACGATCGCCGCCGGTGGGGTGGCCACCCGCATCGTCGGGCCAGGACAGGCCAGTCGAATCATGACGGGGGCGCCGGTGCCCGAGGGTGCCGACGCAGTAGTGATGGTGGAGGACACGCGGGTCGAGGGTGACCGTGTTGTCGTCGCGACCCACGCCCGCGTGGGACAACACGTTCGCCCTCTCGGCGCCGATGTTCGCGAGGGCGAGGCGGTCTTGCAGCCGGGGACGATCCTGTCGCCGGGCGCGATTGGCCTGCTCGCGACGCTCGGCTGTCCCAGCGTGCGGGTGGCGGCGCGCCCGCGCGTGGCCATCCTGTCGACCGGCGACGAGGTGGTGGAGCCCGGCTTCGCGCTTGGTCCCGGGCAAATTCACTCGTCGAACACCCACTCGCTCACCGCGCAGGTGCGTGCGGCCGGTGGTCTCCCCGTCGATCTGGGCACTGTGCGCGACGACCCCAGGGCCATCGCCGAGGCCTTCGCGGCGGCGGCGAGCGTGGGCGATCTCGTGGTATCGACCGGGGGCGTGAGCGTCGGAGACTTCGACCACGTCAAGGGCGCCATCGGCTCTGGCATGGACTTCTGGAAAGTGGCGATGAAGCCAGGAAAACCACTCGCCTACGGCCGCGTGGGCGGTAAGCCCTGCTTCGGGCTGCCGGGAAACCCCGTGTCGTGCATGGTGAACTTCTACCAGTTCGTACGCCCGGTCTTGCGGGCAATGACGGGCGACCCGCATCCCTTCCTGCCGGTGGTCGACGCGCACCTCTCGCGACCGGTGAAGCGCGCCCCGGGACGCGTCGAGTTCCTTCGCGTGGCCCTGTCGCGACACGACGGCCAACTCCTCGCCACGCCGGTTGGCGGCCACCAGGGCAGCGGCAACGTGCGCTCGATGGCGGAGGCCCACGGGTTCGCGCTCCTCGACGCCGACGGCACCGTCATCGAGGGCCACGTACCCGTTCAAGTCTTCGACTGGAGCTTCGAGGCGGCCTCCAGCCCGGGCTACCGTTGGGGCTCCGGTGCGCCCGAGGTGGGCGAGGCCGGCTGTTGCTGACGGCAGCCTACGTGCTCGCTGGCGGGCTCTCCTCGCGATTCGGCTCGGACAAGGCTATTTTCAAGGTGGAGGGCGTGCCCATGGCCCGGCTCGTGGCCGGGGCGCTCGCCGTGGGTGGCGTTCCCGTGTCGCTCGTGTCGCGACACCAACGCGGGCTTGGGCTCCCGG
Organism: Pseudomonadota bacterium; assembly: GCA_005778355.1. Lineage (GTDB taxonomy): Bacteria > Myxococcota_A > UBA796 > UBA796 > SXON01 > SXON01. The sequence goes on from SXON01000225.1 coordinate 16,191, forward strand.
AGCTGATCGAGCCCGACGGGCCGCGTCACCCACTATGGGGCGTGGCGCACGCGCTGCGCCAGTCTCGCGGCCTGGTGCTCTTCGCCCCCTGCGACCTGCCCACGCTCACGCCAGAAATGGTGTCGCGACTCCTGGCCACGGGCCGCCCAGCCCACGCGCGGTATCAGCCGCTCGTCTGCCTGATCGACTCCTGCCACGCCGAGCTGGCCGCGCAGGCCGCCGAGCGAGGAACCTCCGTCCGCGCCTTCATGGCGGCCACGGGGAGCATGGGGATCGACCTTGGCGACTTATCGAACTTCAACCAGCCGCCAGGGGCAGGCGGAGCGTGAAACAGGTGCCCTGACCGGGGCGACTGCGCACGTCGATCTCGCCGTGATGGGCGTGGACGATGCGCTGGCTGATGGCCAGGCCGAGGCCGGTGCCGTCGCGTCGACGGGTGAAGAAGGGCACGAACAACTTGTCGAGATCCCCAGGCTCGATGCCCGCGCCCGTGTCCTCCACGTCGATCTCCAGGCACGCGGCGCCGCGAGCACGCGGGCCCACGAGGGCGCCTCTTCGCGCGCGGAAACGCACCGTCCCCGAGGCGCCTACCGCCTGCACCGCGTTCTGGGCCAGGTTGAGCAAGACCTGCCGAATCTTCGGCTCGTCGGCGCGCACCTCTGGGGCGTCGTCGTCGATCTGTGCCTCCACCGTCACCTGCCGCGGGAGGCCCTGGGCGTGCAGGGCGCGGGTCGTGGCATTCACTAGAGCGGCCGCGCCGATGGGCTCGGCATTCACGCGTAGATCGCGCGCGTAGTCGAGAAACTGCGACACGATGCGGTTGAGACGATCCGTCTCGTCGACGATCACCCGGACCATCTCGGCGTCGTCACCCGTACGCGTGCTCTCGAGGTACTGCGCGGCGCCTTTGATCCCGGCCAGGGGGTTGCGGATCTCGTGCGCGAGGCCCGCCGCCATGGTGCCGAGGGCGCTGAGGCGGTGATCTTCCTTGAGCCGGTCGAAGCTCTGGATGTTCTCGAGCACCACCGCCACCCGGGTGCCGAGGCGGGCGAGGCGGGCGATCTCCTCGTCGGAGAAGCCATCACTGTCGGGCTCGTCGGCGAGCGCAAGCCAGCCGAGCACGAGATCGCCCGACTTGAAAGGCACTGTCAGGCTCGCATTCATGTCGCCCATCGTGCGCAATCGCGTAGCGATGGCGTCCGCGCGCTTGGTATCGCGACGAGCAATTCGCTCCTGGTCGACGCGGTGGTACACGGGCTCACCCTCGACGAAGCCATCGACGAAGGGCTGCCGCGCCACGGCGAGGATCGCCGGGTGCTCCACGCCGCCTCGCTCGTGCACCAGCCGGTACACGCGCCGCTCGTCGTCCCAGAGGTAGAGCCCGGCGCTCGGGGCGCGCCCCGTGGCCACCACGGGGTCGATCAGCGTCGCCGCCAAACCGGGCACGGATATAGCTCGGCCGAGGCTTGTTTCAATACCAAGCAGGGCCTCATCGAGCACCTGTCCGCGGGGATTGAAGAACCCACCCAGCCACCGCTCGAGCTGGGTGCGCAGAGGGTCCCAAGCCAGCAAGAAGAGCATGCTAGCCACGAAGGCCTGGAAGAGCCCGTGCGTGGGGTAGGGACCGAGCAACGAGACGGCGGACAGGGAGTCGACCACCACGAGCATCGCCGCCGCGATGGCCACCGCGCCCACCCGCGAGAAGATCTCGGCGAGGTCGAGCAGGCGGTAGGCGGAGATGACCTGGAAGAGGAAGTAGAGAAAAGTGGTGGTGAGCAGGGCCCCCAGGGGCGGGATCGCGCCCTGGACGGACCCCTCACGCATGAAAAAACTCGGGTTGTCGGCAGCAGGATCGCCGGCCCCGCGCACGAGGGCTTCCGAGGCCGAAAAGACGATGGCGCTCGTGGCCAGGGCGAGGAGGTAACGAATGCGCGCTCGCTCCACGCGCTGGTGGCTCACCTGGTGCAGCGCCCACAGGCGACGCAAGGAGACGGCGAGCCCCCCAAACACCCAGAGCCCCAGCAGAAGGTCGCTTGGCCCGGCCTGGCCCCAGCGCCAGGGAACGAGCAATTCGGTGGCCACGTAGGCGAGGGCCACCACCGGCGCGAAGCCGAGCAGCTGGGCCAACCTTGGATCGCGCGGCTCATCGGCCCGCGCAAAGAAGCGATGGACAAAGTTGAGCAGTGTGTACGGGAGAAATGTGGCGGCGGCGCCATTGATGAGCTTCCCGAAGCTGAGCCCGGGGATCAGGTAGAGTGTCCAGCCGAACCAGGTGACGGCAACGCAGCCCGCGAGGAGAGCGTAGGCCCGCCGCACCGGGTCGTCGCGATCGGCCAGCGGCGCGCGGACAGCCAGGGCGCCGCAGGCCACGGTCGCGAGCGCGTAGAGGAGGACGATCACGGCCGGGAGGGGTATCGCGGCGGCGTTAGCTTCGGGGAATGCCTCACGATCCCCGCCGGCGCCTGCCCGCGATCGGCAAGCTCGTCGCGCAGGTGCCCGACCTGCCGCATCCCCTCGTCGTGGAGGCCGCCCGCGCCCTGGTCGAGGCGGTGCGCGGGGGCGCCGAGGCGCCGGCGGACTGGGGGGCCGAGGTGCGAGCACGCGTCGCGACGCGGCAGGCCATGGGCCTCCGTCGCGTGATCAACGCGACCGGCGTGGTGCTTCACACCAACCTCGGTCGCGCGCCGCTCGCACCAGAGGCTGTCACAGCCGTCACCGAAGTGGCGGGGGGGTGGTCCAATCTCGAGTTGGATCTCGACACTGGGGAGAGAGGCGAGCGCGTCAGCGCCATAGCGAGGCGCATTTGCGCGGTGACCGGCGCCGAGGCCGCCATCGCCGTCAACAACAACGCCGCCGCCGTGCTGCTCGTCCTGACCGCGGTGTCGCTCGGCCGGGAAGTCATCGTGAGCCGCGGCGAACTGGTGGAGATCGGGGGCAGCTTCCGCGTGCCCGAGGTGATCGCGGCGGGTGGCGCACGATTGCGGGAGGTGGGCACGACCAACCGCACACGGGCCGCCGACTTCGCGGGCGCCATCGGCCCCGACACCGGCGCGATCCTGCGCGTGCACCGCTCGAACTTCACGCTGAGCGGCTTCGTCGAGTCACCCGACCGGGCCGAGCTGCTCGCCATCGCTCGCGCCGCTGGCGTGCCGCTCATCGACGACCTGGGCAGCGGTGCGCTCGTCGGCGACCTCGGGGAGCCCACCGTCGCCGAATCGCTCGCGACGGCGGACCTCGCCTGTTTCTCGGGCGACAAGCTGCTCGGCGGCCCCCAGGCCGGGATCATCTGCGGGCGCGCCGACCTCGTGATGCGGGCGCGCCGACACCCCATGTACCGAGCGTTGCGGCTCGACCGACTCGTGCTCGCGGCCCTGGAGGCCACCCTCGCGATCTACGAGGCAGGATCGGTGCCACCGGCGGTGGCGGCCCTGAGAGCGAGCGCGGCGGAGTTGCGCCCACGCGCTGAGGCGCTGGCTGCTATGCTCCGAGCGAGAGGACTCGACGTCGAGGTGGTGGCCGCCATGGGACTCGCCGGCGGGGGCGCCCTCCCCGGCGTCGACTTGCCCGGCTTCGTGGTCCGCTTGGCGCGGCGCGCCGCGAGCGACGACCTCGCGCGCCTTCGACGGGCCGCCGTTCCCGTGATCGCCCGCCTGGATCACGATGCCCTCCTGCTCGATCCGCGCACGCTCTTGCCCGGCGACGAGCTGGCGCTGGTCGAGGCCCTCGTGGCCTTGCCGCGATAGAGCGCGGCCATGTCTTCGGGCTTCTACGAGCTGGTTGGTGTCCCCACCGACGCCGACACCACCGCGATTCGGGCCGCCTACCAGGAAACGGTCGCGCAGGTGGTGCGCAAGATCCGCGCCGCCGAGGCTCGGCAAGCCGACACGGCCCCGCTCGAGGCGCGCCGGGCCGCCGTGGCCGAGGCCTTCGCCGTGCTCAGCGACCCCTCGCGGCGTCGCCTTTACGACCGCTTCCTCGAGCTCAGCGGCGGCCACCTGCCCACCGATCTCGACGAACTGTGGCGCGTGGCCGGTCCATCCATGGTGCCCCCGGCCGCGAGCGCGGCGCTCGAGGTGGTGCGCACGCTCACCACGCTGCGCGTGGGCGATGGCCTCGGCGAGCCTGTTGTCGAGGTGGAGCCCGAATTGGAGCTCGAGCCCACCAGCCCCTCCGACTCAGTACAGCGAGCACCGGCCGCTGCTACACTCAGCTCTGCGACAACCCCGGCCGAGTCCGCCGCGCCAGCGCCGGTCAACCGCAGCCGACAGGTCGCCGCCCCAACCGTGCCGATCGACCGCAGCATCGCCGTCGCCGAGGTGAGTCGCCTGCTCGACGTGTACGGTCCGACGGGCGCGTACCTCGTGGCCCTGCGTGAGGCTCGCCGCCTCGACCTCGACGGTCTCTCCACCGCCACGCGCATCGCCAGCCGGTTTATCGTCGCGATGGAGGCGGAGAACTGGGGTGCTCTTCCCGGTGCCACTTTCGTTCGTGGCTATCTGCGAATGATCCTCCGCGCTCTGGAGACGCCGGGCCCGCCCGAGGACGTGGAAGAGCTGGTGGAGGGCTACATGGCCCGCTACCACCGGGCTCGCGGTTAGCGACCGATGCCCGAAACACGCGAGTGGACGGCGTCCACCCCTGCGGACCGCCTCGACAAGGCGCTCGTTGCCGCCTTTCCCGACCTTTCCCGGGCCCGCGTCCAGGCGCTGATCGCCGAGGGGGCGGTGCACGTCAACGGCGAGCCCGCCCGGGCCTCGGCGCGGGTTGTCCCCGGCCAGGTCGTGGTGCTCGCCCTGCCCGAAGTGACGGCGGCCGAGCCTTTGCCTCAGGACATCCCCGTCCCCGTCCTGCACGACGACGACGACCTCATCGTGGTGCTCAAGCCCGCAGGCATGGTGGTCCACCCCTCGGCCGGACACGGCGACGGCACGCTGGTCAACGCGCTCCTCCACCAGGCGAGCGGCCTGTCTGGAATCGGTGGTGTGTCGCGACCGGGTATTGTGCATCGGCTCGACGGCGGCACCAGCGGCGTGATGGTGGTGGCCAAGCACGACGTGGCGCACCGAGCACTCACCGCGCAGTTCGCGATACACAGCGTGGAACGACGCTACCTCGCGGTGGTCCACCGGGTGCCGAACCTCGACCGTGGCACCTTCCGGAGCCAGCTCGCGCGCGACCCCGATGACCGCCTGCGCATCGCGAGCGTGGAGAGCGGAGGACGCGAGGCCGTCACCCACTGGGCGGTGCGCGCCCGGGGCGACCGCGTGGCCCTGGTGGAGTGTCGCCTAGAGACGGGACGCACCCACCAGGTGCGCGTCCACCTCACCGAGGCCGGTCACCCCATCCTGGGCGACCGCACCTACGCGCGGCGCGACTGCGTGGCCCCCGGCCCCCTCCGTGCCACCGTCGAGGCCTTGACGCATCCGCTGCTGCACGCCTACTGCCTCGCGTTCGACCATCCCGACACGCGGAAAGGGCGGCTGCGCTTCGTCGCGCCGCCGCCCCAGGACTTCGTGGACACCTGCGCGCTGGCAGGCCTGCCGATCCCGCCGATCAGCTAGCGCCGCCGCTCGCTGAGCCTCCTAGGGGCAGGACTCACTCACCTCGATGATCTCCACCAGGTCGAGGTCGTCGATCCACGGCGCCTCGATGTCGACCGCCCGGAAGCCGAGGCAGTACTCCTCGCCGTCGGGGCAGGGCTCGCAGGAGGCGCCGAAGCTGCCCACGAGCGAGCAGATCTGGTCGGCGCCCATGCCCACGGCGCCCTCGAGATCGCGCACGTCGACGAGGCCTTCCATGACGCCGTCGCTGATGGTGTCGCCGCCATCGACGAAGGTGCCGGTGATCACCGCCCCTTCGATCGTGACCGACGCATCGGACACGGGGAAGGCGAGGTCGGTGGGACCCACGTCAAACTCAGGGTTGTTGGTGAAATCGCCACCCGAGATGTCGACGGTGGGCACGCAGGTGTCTTGCGCGAGGGTGCGGGCGTCGGCGTCGGAAAGTGCGCCGAGGAAGCTGATGGTGGTCGCGTCGGCCGCAGTCACCTCGACGAGCAAGTCCTGCTCGATGTAGCCGCCGAGCAGCGAGCCCACCCCCGCCGGCTCCTCGATGGTCGCGTTGGCCAGCGAGATCTGGTACACGCGGCCGATCAGCGTGGAGTCAACCACGGGGTCGCCGTCGGCATCCGCGTCGGCGTCGGCGTCGGCGTCCGCGTCGGCATCCCCGTCGGCGTCCGCGTCGCTGTCGGTGTCGCTGTCCGCGTCGCTGTCGGAGTCGCTATCGGTGTCGGTGTCGGCGTCGGCGTCGTCGATCCCCTTGTCGGTGTCGTCGTCGCCGCCAATGACCTGAGTGGGGCAGGCGAGCAGGAGAGCAAGAAGCATTCGATCCTCTGGAGGTTGCGGGTGCTAACGCGGCGACTATGGCCGAGGCGCCACGAGACCGCCACCGGCGAAGGTCAAAAAAACAACGGGCCGAGCGTGAGGCCCGGCCCGCGTTCAAACACGACGAGGCGACTACTCGGCCACGTCTTCGCAGGTCATCATCGAGGCGTCCGGGATGGTGGCGGCGGTCCAGGTCTCGCAGTCCATCACGCCATCGGTGTCGCCGGTGGTGGTGCAGTTGTTGCCCTCGAGCTCGACCAGCGCGGACCCCTCCACCTTGGTGGCCACGATGCTGTCGGCGAGGAGGCTGAGGCAGAACTCGCCGCCATCGGAGCAGGGCTCGCAGGCGATGCCGAGACCGGCCGCCAGCGTGCAGATCTCGTCTTCCTCGGCGTCGTCGCCCACGAGGCCCACCAGCGGCCGGGTGTCGATGGTGCCGGAGAGGATGCCGCCGCCGAAGTAGCTGCCGTCGGGAGCGAAGTCACCGCTGATCTCGAGGTTCTCGATGTCGACGTTGATCCCGGCCACGCTAATCGTGGTGACGCCCGAGGAGCCGATCACGAAGTGCGGCTGCGCGGAGAAGTCGGCCACGGGGAAGTCGATCGACGGGTTGCAGAAGTCCTGGGTGGCCGGGTCGGAGCCTTCCTTGCCCAGCGCGCCGAGCATGGTGAGCTTGGCGGCGTCGGCGTCGTAGCCGTCGATGCCGACGAGGATCACCACGTCGAGGTACTGCTTGAGGAGGTCGCCGATGCCGCTCGGCTCGACGATGCGGGCCTCGCTGAGCGCCAGCTCGTAGACCGCGCCCACGAGGATGTTCGGGTCGCTCATCGACGTGCCGAGCTCCGAGGTGGTGAAGCTGATGTCGATGTTCTGCTCACCATTGCAGTAGGAGAAGGAGGCGTCGTAGGTAGTGCTCGGGCTCAGCGCGGCGTCGGGCGTGAACCAGAACTTGGTGTACTCGTCGTTGTGGCCCATCGTGCCGGTGATGGTGGAGCTGGTGATGGTGCCCGACTCGTCGGGATCAACCAGCTCGAACTCGACATCGCCGCGGTAGTAGGCGGAGATCGAGCCATCCGTAGGGTAGCTCTCGACGATGTTCTCGCAGGCGGCTTCGGTGTCGCCCGAGTCCTTGACTTCTTCGCCGGGGCAGCCGGTGAGGAGGGCGAGGGCGAGCAAGGAGAGGTTCCGGGTCATAGCGTGCTCCTGTATGGAAAGGCGGCGCAGCCTAGCCGGCCCCGCCTACACGCGTCAACCAGCGAGCCGCCGATGTTCCGGCCCACACGCGTCAAACCGTCACCCGCCGATGGCAGATCTCAGCTCAGTGCAGAGCGCGTCGAGCAGCCTCGCCTCTTCCGGGTCGAGGTTGCCCCTGGTCTTGGCCGCGAGCAGGTCGAGCACCTCGAGCGTCTGCACGGCGAGGGCGCGATCCTCAGGCACGTTGACGCCACCGATGGCCATTGCCTCGGCGCGGCCGAGGTGGGCGAGGGCGCTGCTCGCGAGCGAGACGATGAAGGTGCTGAAGGTGACCGGGGGCTCGGCGGCAGGCATGGCGCCCGCCTATCCGGTGCGGTAAAGCGGCGCCGCCATGTTCCGGCGCCTCCTCCTCGCCTGTGCCGTGATGTTCGCCGTCGCGAGCCCCATCGTGGCCGAGGCCGCGCCCAAGGCCGTTACTGCCGAGGAGATCTATGCGCTGGGCCAGCGTTACCTCAATCGCGGCTACTACACCAAGGCGCTGGAGCAGTTCAACCGGCTTCGTACCTTCTACCGGGATGATCCCTACTCGCTGAAGGCTGAGCTGGCGATCGCCGACATCCACTATCGCAAGAGCGAGTGGGACCAGGCCCGAGTGGCCTACGACGACTTCATGCGCGCCCACCCGCGCTACCCCGAGCTCGACCTGGTGGTGTACCGGCTGGGCATGACGCTGTACAAGAAAGCCCCGGTGATCCCCGATCGCGATCAAACCTGGACCCGCTCAGTGGTGACCACCTGGGCTGGCTTCAGCGGGCGATTCCCCGAGTCGCAGCACCGCGAGGAGGTCGACAAGCTCCTCGGCAAGACCCGGGCGCGCCTCGCGCGCAAAGAGCTGCGCATCGCCGAGTTCTACGAGCGTCGCAACGCGTGGTCGGCCGTCGCCGGCCGCGTGGAACCGATGTTGCGCAACTGGCCCGACAGTCCCGACCGCGCCGAGGCGCTCTTCTTGCTAGGCAACGCGCGGCACCAGATGGGCGACGTGGAGAACGCCTCCGCCGCGCTCGAGCGACTGCGCAGCGACTTCCCCGGCAGTTCGCACACGCGGGCGCTGGAGCGCACGCTCGCCAAGCCGCCCAACCCCGGGAAGATCGGTCGCACGGGCTAGGCGGCGGGGTCGGGAGCCAGCGGGCTAGACTGCGCCGATGTACCGCCCCCTCGTCCTGGCCGGAAGGCCCGTCGAACGCCCACCGATCGCCATCGCCGCTCCTTTCGATGGTCGAAGCCTGGATGAGGTCGCGCAGGCGAACGCCGCCGATCTCGACGCGGCCTGCGCGCACGCCGCGAGCCTAGCCCCCGAGGTGGGACGGTGGCCCGCTCACCGTCGCGCCGAGGTGCTCCGCGCCGTGGCCCAGGGCCTCGCCGCCCGCGCCGAAGAGATCGCGGGGCTGATCTGCCATGAGGGCGGGAAGCCGATCACCCTGGCCCGTGCCGAGGTGGGTCGGGCGATCGACACTTTCAACCTATGCGCCGAAGAAACGACCCGCATCGAAGGCGAGCTCTTGCCGCTCGACCACACCGCCCTGGGCGCCGGGCGCGTGGGCCTTGTCCGTCGTTTTTCGCGCGGGCCCGTGGCCGCGATCTGCCCGTTCAACTTCCCACTCAACCTCGTGGCCCACAAGGTCGGGCCGGCGATCGCCGCCGGCTGCCCGGTGGTGGTGAAGCCGGCCGAGCAGACCCCCTCCGCAGCGCTGGTCCTGGGCGAAATCGTCGTGAACGCTGGGTGGACGGCCATCTCGGTCGTTCCCTGCGACCGCACCGTCGCTGCCTTGCTCGTTGACGATCCGCGCCTGCCGGTCATCTCCTTCACCGGCTCCGACCGCGTGGGCTGGGCGATGCGCGCTCGCGCCCCCCGGAAGCAGGTGGTGCTGGAGCTCGGCGGCAACGCGGCGGTGATCGTCGACCGCGGCGCCGACCTCGCAAAGGCGGCACCCCGGATCGCCACCGGGGCCTACGCCCACGCGGGGCAGGTGTGCATCTCCGTGCAGCGAGTGCTCGCGCACCACGACGTGGCCGACGAACTGCGCGACCGGCTGGTCGATGAGCTGGGTCGCGTCCCCTGTGGCGACCCAGCCGAGGCTCGGGTGGTGGTCGGCCCGATGATCGATCGATTCCACGCCGATCGGGTGGAGAGCTGGGTCCGGGAGGCCGCCGAGGGCGGCGCCACCGTGCACGGCGGGGGACGCGAGGGCTCGGTCTTACGGCCGTCCCTCGTGGAGAACGCCCGGCCTTCCGACCGGGTGACGGCCGACGAGGTGTTCGGCCCCACGGCCACGCTCGCGCGCTTCGATGATTGGCACGAGGCCATCGCCGCCGTGAACTCGGGCCGCTACGGGCTGCAATGTGGCGTTTTCACACGTGATATCGGCAAGCTGTGGCTGGCCTTCGAGGGCCTGGAGGTCGGCGGCGTCATCCACGACGACTTCCCCACCTTTCGGGTCGACGCGATGCCCTACGGCGGCGTGAAGGACTCGGGCGTGGGTCGCGAGGGGCCCCGGTGGGCCATCCGCGATTTCACCGAGGAACGACTCCTGGTCTTGCGGCCGTAGCGCCTACTTGCCTGCCAGGACCGCGCTCACCGCGTCGTAGTCGTGCTCGGCGATGCTGCCCATCCGCACGCAGCGAATCGTGTCGGTGGGGTCGACGAAGAGGTGGACCGGCAGGACGGCGCTGGCGTCGAGCCCGATCGTCCCGAGCCAGGGCGAGAGCAGCTTCACGTCGGCGATGCGCGGTCCCGCGGGGATCTCCGAATGTGCACCTCGCCAAGCGGCCACGTCTTCTGCCTTGGCGTCGACGCTGAGGAACTGGACCGACACGTCGACGCCCGCTTTTTGCAGCTTCTCGCGCCAGCGCACGATCATCGGCATTTCTTCGACGCAGGGCTTGCACCAGGTGGCCCAGATGTTGACCCAGGTCCACCCCGTAGGGTTCTCAGCGGGCGCCTCGGTTTCGGGCAGCGCGAAGGGCTTGCCGCTGCGGTCTTCGCAGAAGGCATCGACATCGACTTCTTTCTTCGGAGCGGCGGCCACGGCGTCGACCCGCGACAGCGGCGGCGAGCTGGGCTTGTCGGACGCGGGGCAGGCGAGGAGCAGCGACAGGAGCATGGGCACCCTCAGAGGCGGCAGTCGATCCAGGCGAGGAAGGCGGAGCGGTTGAGCTCCTCCGGCTGGCAGGTGTCGCCCGCGCCGGAGCGATTCCAGGTGCAGAATTCCTCGTCGAGCTGGGCGAACTCTTCGCCGAGCCACAACAGGCCCACTTCCTTGTCGAGCTCAGGGTCGTTCTTGGTGGACTTGAGGTAGTCGAAAACCGCCTTCCCGCGCTTCTCCGAGAGCTGACGGTTGTACACCTCGCTGCCTTCCGGCGACGAGCGCGACACCACGAAGAAGTAGGAGGCGCCTCGCTGGTCGGCGTACACCTGGTCGAGCAGCGCGAGATCGGAGGGGTCGAGGTCGGCCGACTCCTTGTCGAACTGGATGATGCCGGCCCGCGTGGCGAGCGGCAGGAAGAGCGCGTTGAAGTCGGAGCCGGTGAGCGTGGCCACGCTCTTGGCTTCGAGCGGCTGGCAGCCGCGGCCGCCGGAACCCTCGAGACCGCAGCTCTGGAGCACGCGCCGGAGCACCTTCTTCAGGTCGGCGGTGCAGTAGCTGTCGTCGCTCATCGCGGCGGTCGGCGCAGGGGGGTTCTCAGCCGCCACCGCCTCGTTCTCGGCCACGCGCGACTTCGCACCCTGCACCTGGGCGGCCACGAAAACCGTGGGGGTCAGAAGCGCCACCGCAGCGACGCCCGCAGAGATTCCGGGGTTCATTGGGCCTTGCCCTCCGTCTGAGGAAGCTTCGCGCCCTGGGCGAGGAGTCGCGACAGGGCCCAGTCGAGGCCGAGGTCGGTGTCGGCATCACACAACTTCACGCCTTCAACGTAGAGTTGCGGCGTGAGCACCGGGAGCTGGTTGGACACCACCCAGCGCATGCTGCGGTTGAGCTTGGTCTTCACCGCGTTGCCACCAAGGCAAGCCTTCAAGTCCGGGAACTTCTCGAGCACCATGCGCTCGGCGGCCTTCGGGTCGACCGTCGTGGCCTCCCGGATCGCCTGCTGGTTCTCGAAGGCCCAGTCGATCACGGCGGTGGCGCGGCCCTCGGCGCACAAGACGGCCTCCGACACCGTGCACGCGCCCGGGTGCATCGCGCTCGACACGTTCCAGTTGCAGGCGTTGTCGAGAGGGAAAAGCACCACCTTGCGGTCGAGCTGCCCGGCCATGCCACTGGCCTCGAGCCGACGCTCGAAGCCGAGACAAGACGGACACAGGGGGTCGAGCACCTCGATGGCGGCCTTGCCCTGCGGGTTCTCGTCGACCGCGATCATGATCTTGTTGGTGTCTTCGGGCTTCGGCAAGGTGCCACAACCCCCGATGTACTTCGAGAAGTCCGGGGCGAGGATCATGTAGGTGAGCATGGGCACGGCCGTGAAGCCGCCCAACGTGGCCGACCCCACCAGCATGCCGGTGATCCCGCTCCCACCCGCCGGGCCTTCGAGCTCGTCGGAACCGCCAAGACCGATGTCCTCGACGACCCCGGGGCTACCCGCGCTGCGCCACGCGCCCGCGGCGCCGAGCAGCGTGACCGCGCTCGAGATGTAGGTGCCGACGCACAGCTTGCAGGCGGTGCCGAGCTCGACGTAGCTGATGTACCCCATCACCATCGATGCGATCGCCGGGACGATGCTGGCGAGGAATACGAACAGGGTGGCGTCGCGATCGTCTTCACGCCGGCCCAGCACGAGGTCGATCGCCCGGTACACGAGGAAACAGAACACGGAGAGGCCCGGCAACGAGATCGGGATGCCCCCCCACACCAGCGTGCGGAACATCGAGCTGTAGGGGCTCATGAGCGCCACCTTGCAGCCCGGCTCCTCGCCCTGGGCTTCGGCGCCCATGCCAGGAAGCGAGGTACAAACGAGCTCATGCACCTCGCGGTCGAGGTGCTGGATGAAATCGTAGGTGCTCAGGCCAAGGAAGGCGGTGCCCCCGAGGGCCCCGAGCAGAAAAACCGCGGTGAACGGACGGATGCGCATGGCGCTCCCGGAATGGCCGCCGCGGCTATCTCCGTACGCCTTTACCTGTCAATGACTCAGAAGCTGCCCGCAACCGCGACTACGCCGAATCCGAGAGCCAGCGCACCGAGCCCGGCCGAGGCGCCCGCCAGACCGTTCACCACTTCGCGACGCGCGTCGGCGACCGGAACCTCGGTGGACTGCCGATAGTTCGCGTCTGCCGCGAAGGCCGCACCAAGGAGAGCGCCGCCGGCGAGCGCCGTGCCGCCGCTCACCCACCAGGCCCAGCCCGCCTGTCGTTCCGACGCGGGGGGCGCTTGCCCGGGCACGTCGGCGGGCGAGCGGGCGTACAGGGTCCACTCCACCACCTCGGCCGCCGCGTTTTGCTGGATGATGAACGGGCGCTCGGCCGGGACCCGGGGGCGTCCCGTGGGGCCGTCGACGCGGGCCACGCCATCGACCCAGACCGACCACCCCTGGTCGACGAGCGGTAGCACCTGGTCGTACTCAGCCACGGGCAACGCTGCCCAGGCCTCGCGCAGCGGTCCCCCCTCGGGCGCCATCTCGGGCGGCAGGGCGATCTCCGGGGCAGCCGCCCTCGCCGCGGCAAAAGCGCGACGGGCCCCGTCGAGGTCGCGGGCCAGAAAGGCAGCAAGTCCCTCGGCGCGGTGCACCCGAGCCGCGAGCGCCGCGTCCACGACCCGCCCCATGCACGGAATCATCGCCCGCTCGGTCACGATCGCGGCCTCGAACGCCGCCGGGTCGACCCCCCAGGTTCGCTCGACCTCGTCGAGCGCGTCACGCAGCTCGGCGTTGGTCCGTTGCACGGGACAGGCCGCCCCGGCCGCGAGGACGAGGACCAGCATCAAAAATCGGCCCCGAGGAGGAAGACCATGCCACCGGTGACGCCATCGGACCCGTCGGTCATGCCGGGTGCGCCGACACCGATGTCGCCGGTGCCGTCGCCGTCGATGTCGCCGACGGCGTTGACCGTCCAGCCGGCGAACATGTTCTCGTGTGCACCGTAGAAAGCCTGGCCCACCTCCGCCAGTACACTCCGCCCCTCGGGGAAAGGGCCGGGGATCACATAGGCCACGCCGGCATGCATCTCCCCGGTCGCGCCTAGCTCTCCGGGCGCGCCCACCGCGAGGTCGTCGTTGCCATCGCCATCGTGATCGCCAGGCAGAGCGACGGAGGCGCCAAGGTTGGTGTTGGTGTCGAAGGTGTCGCGTTCGTTGCCGAGCAGGGTAACGTCGGCGTCCTCGGCGCCGATCCACTCCGCATCGCCCTCGAGGA
>SXON01000226.1 GCA_005778355.1 Pseudomonadota bacterium
ATCCGCATCGTGGCCGTGGCCGACCTCAGTCGCGGGCGCGTAGCGGGAAGACGTGCCCCGGCGTGACGAGGTCGTCGCGACCCTTGGTGGGATCGATGGCCACCAGCGAGGTGTGAGCGCGGTCGGCCGCCGAGATCCCGGTCGTCACCCCCTCCCGCGCCTCGATCGACACGGTGAAGGCGGTGGAGAAGGGCGAGCGGTTGTTCGTCGCCATCATCGGCAGGCCGAGCTGGTCGACGCGCTGCTCGGTCAGCGTGAGGCAGATGAGGCCACGCGCGTGAGTGGCCATGAAGTTGATCGCCTCAGGGGTGATCTTCTCGGTGGCAATCACGAGGTCGCCCTCGTTCTCACGGTCCTCGTCGTCGACGAGAATCACGAATTTACCAGCCTTGATATCGGCGATTGCGGCCTCGACGCGCTTCTCGGGCGTGTCGGCCATGACTTCGAAGCTCACGACGATCCTCCAGTCTTCCAGGCAAGGAGACGGTCGACATGCTTCGCGAGCACGTCGACCTCGATGTTGACACGCTGACCGGGGGCGTAACGGCCGAGCTTGGTGACCTCGGCCGTGTGCGGGATGATGCCGACGAGCAAGCTGCGCGGCCCGAGGCTGTTCACCGTCAACGACACGCCGTCCATGCACACGCTGCCCTTCTCAACAAAAAAGCGCATCATCGATTCTGGTACTTCAACCTCAATTTCGATGAAGCCCGGACGTGAATTATGACGGATCACGCTGCCCACGCCGTCTACGTGCCCTTGGACAATGTGCCCGCCAAGCCGATCCATGGGGCGTAGGGCGCGTTCCAGGTGGACGTGACTCCCCGGAAAAAGTTCGGACATTGTAGTTCGCCCCAGGGTCTCCTCCCCCGCGGCCACCTGGAACGCCCCTAACTCCACCTTCTCGACGGTCAGGCACACGCCGTCGCACGCGATGGACTCGCCCACCTCCAGCCCCTCGAAGGGCGAGGTGATGGCGAGCTCCTTGCCGGTGCCGCGTGGCAGCACGCGGGTGACGGTCCCGAGCGCCTGGACGAGTCCGGTGAACATGGGGCCGGCGGCTAACGAGAAACAGCCGGGGGGGCACCCCTGCAGGTGCCCCCCGACCGCCGCCAACCTGACGCGCTCCGCAGGCTACGCGCCTCAGGCGACGAGCGTGCATCTAGCACGCTCGTCGGACGGCTCTCCCCCCACCGGCAACGAACGCTTGTGAGTTCGTTGGGCGTGTCATACACTGTCAGACATGGTCCGGGTCAACGCACGCCTGTCGCCCCAGCAGCGGCAGCAGGTCGAGGAGATCTGCGCGGCCACGGGCCTCTCCGTGTCCGAGGCGATGCGCGCCGCGATTTCTGCCTACCACCAGCGCGTGGTCAAACCCGCGCGCAACGCCGGCGAGGCGCTCCGGGAGGCGGGCTTCATCGGCTGTGCCGACGACGCCACCACCGCGCACGCAACGATTCGCGACGAGCTGACTGCCTACCTATCGAAGAAGCATGGTTATCGCTGACACCGGCTTCTGGGTCGCGCTGTCCTCCCGTCGTGACCCGGCACACACGCGGGCGCTGGCTGCCGTCGAGCGTCATGGCGACGAGGGATTCGTCGTCACATGGCCGGTCATCACCGAGGCCTGTCACCTCCTCGCCGCCCGAGCGGGAACCGATGCCGTCGAGGCGTTCCTCCGTGGCCACGCCCGAGGCGGCTACGAAATCGCGCCAGCCGACCTACACTCCCCAGAGCGGGTGCTCCCGCTGATGGAACACTACCGCGACCTGCCGATGGACCTCGCCGACGCCTCGCTCGTGCTGCTCGCCGCTGAGCTTGGGCACGGGCGCATCCTCACCACCGACAGTCGCGACTTCCACACTTACCGATGGAAATCCCGGGCGCCATTCGAAAACCTGCTCTGAGCTAGCGGGCGCCAAACACCCGCGCCTGGACGTCACGCGCGTGCCTTACGTACCAAGCGAGGTTGCAGAGCTCGCCCACGGTGGCCGCGCCGAGCACGCCGCCCACCTCGGGGTCGGCCGCCAGCCGATCGGGGAGCCACCCCCCCTCCGACCACGTGAGCATCGCGTTCCGTTGCACCCGCGCGTAGGCCTCCTCGCGCGAGAGGCCCGCCTCGACCAGCGCGAGCAGCACGCGCTGGGAGAAGTAGATGCCGCCGCTCTTCTCGAGGTTGCGACGCATGTGCTCCGGGTAGACGACCAGGCCCTGGACGAGCCCCTTGAGTCGTCGCAACATGAAATGCACGGTGACGGTGGCGTCGGGGCCGCTCACCCGCTCCCCGGAGGAGTGGCTGCTGTCGCGCTCGTGCCAGCGCGCCACGTTCTCCATCGCCGCGTCGGCGTAGCCGCGCATCAGCCGGGCCAGCCCGGTGAGGTTCTCGCTGAGGATGGGGTTGCGCTTGTGGGGCATCGCCGAGCTGCCCTTCTGTCCCGGGGTGAAGGGCTCCTCCGCCTCGAGCACCTCGGTGCGCTGTAGGTGACGAATCTCCACCGCGATCTTCTCGATGCTCGTCGCAAGCAATGCGAGCACGGCAAAATAGAAGGCGTGGCGGTCGCGCTGCACCACCTGGTTCGACGCCGGGGCCGGCGCGAGGCCAAGCCGCGCGCACACGTGGGCCTCCACCTCGGGGTGTACATGCGCGAAGGTGCCGACAGCGCCGGAGATCTTGCCCACCGCGATGTCACGGTTCGCGTGCACGAGACGCTCGCGACCGCGACGCAGCTCGTCCCACAGGATGGCGAGCTTCCAGCCGAAGGTGGTGGGCTCGGCGTGCACCCCGTGACTACGACCGATGCAGATCGTGTCGACGTGCTCCTCCGCCCGCGCGCGCAGGGCCGCGAGCACCAGGTCGAGCTCGGCGAGGATCATCTCCCCGGCGGTCTTGAGCTGCACCGCCAGCGCCGTGTCGAGCACGTCGGAGCTGGTCATGCCCTTGTGGAGGTGCCGACCGGGCTCGCCAATGTGCTCGTTCACGTTGGTGAGGAAGGCAATGACGTCGTGTTTGACGGTCTTCTCGATCTCGTCGACGCGCGCCGGGTCGAACTGGGCCCGTTCCCGGCAGGTGGCCGCCGTGCCCGGGGGCACCTCGCCGCGGGACTCCATCGCCTCGCAGGCGAGGAGCTCCACCTCGAGCATGATGCTGAAACGACGCTCGGTGGTCCAGAGCGCCACCATCTCCGGCGTGGAATACCGCGTGATCATCTACCAGCTCTCCGCGCGCAGCTTGAAGGGGGCCAGCGCCTGCCGCTGGTGGCCGATGAACATCGCCACCTCGCCGTCAACGCCGTGGTGATCGAGCACCTCGCGGGCCGCGCGCTCCGCGATGGCTGGGTGGTTGTTCTCCTCGGACAAGTGCCCGAGCACGATGGTCTTCAGTCGAGGATTGAGGGCGTCGCCGAGCAAACTCTGGGCCTGCCGATTGGACAAGTGGCCCTTGTTCCCCTTGATGCGCTGCTTGAGCCAGTAGGGGTACGGGCCATCGAGCAACAGGTCCTCGTCGTGATTGAACTCCACCACGGCGAAGTCGCAGCCGCGCAGCTTGTCGACCACCAGGTTGGTGGGCTTGCCGAGGTCGGTCACCACGCCGACGGTCAGGCCGCCCAGGTGCACGCGCCAGGCGACGGGGTCTTCGGTGTCGTGGGGGACGGGGAAACACTCGGCGCGCAGGTGTTTCACGCGCACCTCGCTGCCCGCCTCTACGAGCTCGATGCCGTCGGGAACGCAGCGCTGGTCGATGTGTCGCGCAGTGCCGGCTGTCATGAAGAATGGGATCGGCTTACGATGCTTCGCGAGCTTGCGCGCGAAGATCGCGGCCGCCGACACGTGGTCGCTGTGCTCATGGGTGACAAGCACCGCGTCGATCGGGGCGTCGGGCATACCGGCCTCCGCGAGTCGCGCGAAGACCTGCTTCGTCGAGATCCCACAGTCGATGAGCACGCCCGCGTGCCCGTCGCCGACGTAGGTGCTGTTGCCAGCGCTGCCGGACGACAACACCACCACGTGCACGTCGCGCGCGAAGAGGCTCACAGGCCGGCGGCTAACCGGTGCGCCCTGTCCACGATGTCGCAGGCGGTGTGAGCGTGAATGCTGAAAAGCGCTTGCACGTTCCACTCGGCGGTGCCATTAGTGCGCCGCCCCCATGACCGACCTCGTCCTCCAGGGAATCCTCGCCAGCGTGCTCGTGATCGGGCTCGTCGGGATCACGCGCTAGGCGCGAGGCGGGCCAAGGCGCCCCCCGCCGCCTGTGTGATCGCACCCACCCCCACGACGAAAGGGCGCTTTTCGCTGGCCCGGGACTTGCATTTCCCGACGCGAGACCGAGGAATCCCATGCGTGAAACCTGGGTGCTCGTCGCCGATGCCGGCCGAGCCCGTGTTTACCTCGCGGACCCGTCACTCAGCGCCTTCCAGCTCGTCACGGCCATGGACAGCGGCGCGAGCCGGCGCCCGACGAACGCACCCGGCGGCCGGCTCGACCCGCTCGAGGCTGCGCACGCGGCCTTCGCCCGGGAGGTGGCCACCTACCTCCACGAGAGTGTCGACCGGTACACCTCGCTGGTGATCGCGGCGCCGCCGGGCTTCCTCGGGTTCCTGCGTCACGCGCTCTCGAGCGCCGTGTCCAGCCGGGTCACGCGGATCGTGAATCGCGACTTCACGTTGGCGCACCTCGAAGAACTACCTGCCTTGTTCCGCGCCCACGCGGCGTAGCGCTCACTCGCCGCCGAGGCCGGGAAGATCCAGCGGGGGCAGCGACAAGCCGCCGAGGTCCATGGTCGCCGCCGGTGCCGCGACCTCGCTGGCGCTCAGCACCGACGGCGACACCCAGCCGAAGTCGCTGCCCTTGCGCACGCGCACGAGCTTGGCGTCGCGGAAGACCACTTCCACCTTGTCGCCCACGGCGAGCGAGCCGGTGACGATCTCCGCATCCGGCCAGCGCTTCATGTCGCTATCGGTCGCGACCCAGTTATCTTCGGCGAGGGCGAGCTGGAACAAGAAGAGGAACACGGCAGTCTCCACCGGGACAAGCGCGGCGCTATAACCGCGCCCCGTGCTCGACACCCTCGCCGCCCTCGGCCGCTTCGGGCGCTTCGCCGCGCGGGTGACGTGGCGCATCCTGACGCCACCCTGGAATCGCGACGACTTCCACCGCCACACGTGGACGGTCGCGATTCGCTGCGTGGGGCCGGTGCTCGCCGTCACCTTCCCCTTTGGCATGGTGATCGCCCTGCAGGGCCTGTCGATCTTCGATCTCTTCGGCGCCCAGCGGCTCCTGCCCTCGCTGATCTCTGTGGCCATCCTCCGGGAGATCTCGCCGGTGATGGCGAGCGTGCTGGTGGCGGCGCAGGCCGGGAGCGCCTACGCCGCCGAGCTCGGCGCGATGCGCATCAAGGAGGAGCTCGACGCCACCGAGGTGATGGCGGTCGACAGCCTCCGTTGGCACGTGGCGCCGCGCGTGGCCGCGCTGGCCTTCGTGTGCCCGATCCTCAACGCGATGGGCAACGTGGCCGGCCTTGCCGGGGGCTTTGTGATGTCGGTGCTCATCCAGGGCGAGAACGCCGGCGTCTTCATGGCCAACCTCTGGACCTTCACCCACGTCGACGACCTCATGGGCGGCATCGTCAAGACCTCGACCTTCGGTATCATCATCGGGATGGTGGCCTGCTACCATGGCTATTACGCCACCGGGGGCGCAGCGGGCGTGGGCAAGGGGGTGAACGACACCGTGGTGCGCGCCACCCTGTGCTTCTTCGCGGCCAACTACCTCCTCACCTCAGCGTTCTTCGGCGTATGAAGGCGCTAGCCTGGCTCGGCGGGCTCGCCTACTTCGCGCTCGACTGGGCGCGGGTGGCGGTGCGTTGCCGCCCGCCGCCGGGGCAGACCTTCGCCGAGGCCTACAAGATTGGCGTGCAGTCGCTCCCGGTCTTGCTCACCATCAGCGCCTTCGTGGGCAGCAACCTGGCGCTCCAGGGCTACAACGCCTTCGCGCCCCTCGGCGGTCAGCGACTCGTGGGCATGTTCGTGGCCCTCGCCGGCGTGCGCGAGCTGGCCCCGCTCATCGCGGCCGCGATGATCGCCGCCAAGGCCGGCACCGAGATGGCCTCGCAGATCGCGGTGATGCGCACTCGCGAGCAGATCGACGCGCTCGAGGTGATGGCGGTCAACCCCTTCTGGTGGCTGGTCACCCCGCGACTCTACGGGATTCTCCTGGTGATGCCCGCGCTCACGCTGATCGCGGTGTTCACCACCCTGTTGGCGGCCTATTGCGCCTCGGTGTTCCAGCTCGGCCTGTCGGGTGCCACCTTCCTCGAGTTCGTCACCCAGAGCACGAAGATGCGCGATCTCGCGACGGGCGAGGTGAAGGCGCTGGTGTTTGCCGTGATCATCTGCTTCGTGAGCTGCTACTGCGGCTTCTACTCGGAGAAAGGCCCAGAAGGCGTGGGCAAGGCCACCAACCAGGCCGTCGTCGTGTCCTGCGTCGTCTGCGTCACCTTCAACTACCTCGTCTCCCAGGTTCTCTATGGATGAAGCACCTGTCCGCCTGGTCAACGTGCACAAGCGCTTCGGCTCGCTGGTGGTGCTCGACGGGGTGAGCTTCGACATCCCGCTCGGCCAGACCACGGCCATCATCGGCCCCTCGGGCACCGGCAAGAGCGTGATGCTCAAGCACATCGTGGGGCTCATCCGGCCCGACCAGGGCGAGGTCCGCGTGTTTGGAACCGACATGGCGCGGGCGCCTGAGCGCGACGTGTACGCGGTGCGACGCCGCCTCGGGATGTTGTTTCAGGACGGCGCGCTCTTCGACTCCCTTTCCACCGGCGACAACATCGCCTTCCCGCTCAAGCAACACTTCCCCCAGCTGAGCGAGCGAGAGCGTCGTGAGCGCGTGGAAGAAGTCTTGGAGATGGTGGAGCTGCCGGGTCTCTACGATCGGCCTACCCCCGCCCTCTCGGGGGGGCAGCGCAAGCGCGTCGGCCTCGCCCGTGCCATCGTGACCCGCCCGGAGCTGGTGCTCTTCGACGAGCCGAACTCGGGCCTCGATCCCATGACCTCCGACGCCATCGACGCGCTGATCGGCCATCTGAAGGAAACCCTGCACGTCACCTTCGTGGTGATCACCCACGACATCGTCGGCACCATCAACGTGGCCGACCACATCGCGATGCTCTACCAGGGCAAGCTGGTGGCCTGGGGGCCCAAGGACGAGGTTGTGCGCTCCGACCAGGAGATCGTGCGGCGTTTCCTCGGGCGGAATCTGGTGCTGCCTGAGCCGGGGACAGTCGGCCCCGCGCGGCTTCCGTCCATGTGACCCGCCAGGTCAGGGCGGTTCGGTGCTGCCCTCGATGTCGAGACCCCAGCACGCGATGCCGCCGAGGGTGGTGAGCCCACAGGCGTGGACGTCGCCGACGCTCACGTCGACGAAGGGGTAGGCGGGCGGGTCGACGAAGGGGTAGGCGTCGTAGTCGTCGATAGCTCGCCAGCAACTGGCTGTGCCGGCGGCGTCGAGGGCGCAGGCGTACATCTCACCCACGTCCACCGACGTGAAGGGACCCGCCGGCGGAACGTAGTCGCCCCAGAGGCCGGTGAAGTCCGTCCCCCAGCAGCTGACTTCGCCCGCACTGTCGAGCGCGCAGTCGAGTGCTCCCTGCTCGCTCACGTCGAGGTCGATCAGAGCGTCCGCCGGAGGATCTTCGCCGATGTCACCCCAGCAGGTTGCTTCGCCCACGTCGTCGAGCACGCAACCGTGTCCCATGCCGGCTTGGAGCGTTTGGAACGTGCCCTCGGGCGCCGTGCCGCAGTCCCGTCCCCCGCGACAAGAACCCGCCTGGTCCAGTGCGCCACTCGTGTCCAGCACATACACCACCTCGTACCTGTCGATTGCGAGCGTGGCGGCATCGGGCAGCGCGTCCAGATCGACGTCGGGTGCCCCGTCGCCCCAACACTGCAATCGGGCGGCCGTGTCAATCGCGCAAGCGAACTCCCCCACGGTCTGGACCGCGACAAATGCTCCCGCTGGCCCGCCGCTGACAAGGCTGTCCTCATCGCGCCCGAAACACTCGATGCTCCCATCGGAATGGAGGCCGCAGCTGACGGCATCACCGGCCTCCACGGCAATCCAGTCACCCGAGGGGATTTCCTCGACCTCGCCCGTGTCCGCCGTGTCCGCCGTGTCCGCTGTCGCCGTGTCGACGGAGCCGCTGTCGGTGCCTGCGGAGTCCGAGGTCGCGGAGTCCGGAACCCCGGAGTCTGGCTGGCCCGACTCTCCCGGCGCCGAGTCCGGCCCAGGTTCGCTGTCGGTCTCGGTGCTGTCGCCCGCGGAGTCGACCGGACTGGTGCTGTCGGCCGTGTCCTTCGAGACGGCTTCGCCCCCCCGACAGGCCAGGCCGAAGAGGACGCTCAGCACGCGGCGCTCGGGTTGCAGGCCACGCGGCGCGGCGCGACCATCACCACGGTGCCGCCGAGGACCTGCGAGTGCACCACCATGGTGTAGCCCCCCGTGCCATCCTCGAAAACGTCGGGATCGTTCAACTCGGCGTCGAGAAGGGCACCTTGCAGGTTGCTGATCACAGGTGCGCCGGCCGTGAGCTCTGTCACCTTCACCGGGTTGCAGGGCGCCACCGCGAACCGCGTGAGCGCGACCACCGCCGCGGCGGCGTTGCCCGTGGTGATTGGCTCGCCGAGCGGCCACACGAGTTCAGGCTTTCCTTGCTGTTCGATGGAGAGTCCGGGCGCTGGGCCCGAGCCCAGGTTCACCGTGCCGGTCGTCGAGGATTCGGGAAAGGCCGCGCTGGTGCGGGCAGGCCCGGAAACGGGAGGCGCGCCATCGTCGAAGATGGCCGCGAGGTCGACGTCGGTCGCGTCGATCTCGGCGACGGCATGTCCAACCACCTCGAGCGGCACGTCGAGCGCGGGGTCGCAAGTGAGCTTGGCGGTGAAGTACAGGTGGAGCCGATCCCGGCAGAACACGAGGTGTTCGTCGACGGTCACCGGCGGGCACGCGATCCCGGGGAGGTCGCAGGAAACCTGGAGCTTGCCCAGCGAGCGGAACAGCGGGGCAAGCACGCCACGGGCAAGCTCTCGCGCGGCGGCAGCGGCGGCCGCGTCGCCCGTGAAGGCGAGGTCGGGGCGGCCCATGAAACGAGTGAGCGCGGTGGCGAGTTCGGCGGTGTCGCAGATCGACAACCCGGAGAGCGCCCAGTCGCCCGCCTTGGCGTGCGCCAGCAGCTGGGCGCCCGAGGGTGTCAGCAACACCTGGGGCACGCCGACAAACGAGGCGGTCGCCGCCGTCGGATCGGGACTCGACGGCAAGAATGCGAGGGGCCCCACCACGCCCGACTGGAACGACGGGTCGCGACAGGCGAAGAACACCGGATCGGTGGTTGGCACCGCGCCCCCGAGACAGTCCGAGGGTGTGCACAGGTTGCAGTTACCCGCGCCGTCGACGATGGATGGATCCGCAGAACGGCACTCGACGACGAGCATCAGGTAGATGCTGTAGCCGGCCAGGTACACCACCGTCGGGTCGCGGTACACCGGGGAGCTGCCCGAGCACGGGATCATCGTGCTCCGCCACCCGGCGCGGAAACCGGTGGCCACGTCCCCGTACGCCACCACCGGACGCGAATAGGTACACGCCCCGGCGGGCAGTCCGCCCTCGGTCACTCGTGGCGCATAAAGCGGGAAGTGCCGACCATCGGCCGAGTCGAGGAAGGAGATGTAGGCGGCAGAGAAACACAGGTCGGAGAAGCCCAGGGCACCGGTCGCATCCGCGCGCCAGTAGGTCCGCAGGTCGGCACCCTCGAGTTCCGCTCCCGAAGGGGAACGGGAGAATTTCTGGGTTCCCTCGCTGTCCAGCACCGGCCACTCATCGCCTGCTCGCGCTGTGTCGTCCGTCCAGTGTTCCAGGCGTGCCTTGGCAAAGTACATCCGGTAGGCACCGGTAGGCATCCGCATCGTGCCTGTGCTCCCCACGGCAAGGCGCCAGGGCAGGCGTGGGCTGGCGCCACGGCACGGCGCAGGGTCGAGCAGCGGCGCGGCCCAGCCGATCAAGGTCCACCCACAGTCGGTGGTCACCGGCTCGATCTCCGAGCCCCAGTACCAGACGAACGCGAGGTCGACCGCGGCCTCGGCGCCGAACACGAGTCCCCCGCCGCGCCAGGTTGGGCTCGCCGCGCGTCCCACGGCGCAGGCCACGCAGCCACATTCCGCGCCCCCCGGGCACGACGCCGGCGCGAGCGCCACGCCGCCCTCGCACCCGCAGCCGGGGAGCGAGCCGTCCACGCTAGGTGCTCAGCCGGCAGCCGAGCGCCGCGCTGATGAGACCGGTGCGGATGCCGTTGATGCCGGCCTGGTTCTGCCAGGAGGCGCGGAGGCGGCTGTCGGGCAGGAAGTTCTGCACCTGGGTGTACTCGCCGGTCCGCACGCCCTGGGGGTTGCCCGAGTTGATGGGCGTCGTCGCGATATTGATGGGGCTCGCTGGCTGGTGTGTGGCGTCGAAACCCGAGAAGAAGGCGACATTGAACTCGAAGTCGGTGGACGGCACGTTTTCGACGAGGCCGATCAAGAAGATACCCGCACAGTGCGGCAACAGCGCACGGACGCGCGGGTTGTCGATGTCGAGGAAACTCGGGCTTACCGGCGTGCCGTTGGTCGCGGCCACCAGCCCCCGAAACAGGGGGATGATGACGATGTTGCTGCGGGAGGAGAAGTCCAAGGGGGTGCTCCGTGTTGCGCGTGACGAGGGTGGAGCCCCTGGTGGAGCCCCTGGTGGAGCCAGCATGCAACCTTATCACACCAGTCGGCGAGCGCCACCGCGTCGCGAGGAAAAACGCGGCGCCAGCGCCCGGCGCGCGCGGCTTCCGTCCATGTGATAGCGGCGGCCGCTCATGTCGCGTCGCCACGAGATCGGAGTCGGGTGCCTCGTCGTCGTGGCGGTGGGCATCCTCGGCTTCATGGCCCTGCAGATCGGCGCGATCCGCAGCGTGGGCACCACGATCGACGTCAACGTGCACTTCCAGGACGCCGCCGGGCTCGCCGAGGGTGCGGCCGTCAGCATCGCGGGCGTGCAGGTGGGCCGGGTTGATGGCCTGCGCGTTGAGGGCGGGGCCGCCGTGGCCACCCTCTCCATCGACAAGAGCGCCGCCGTGCGCAACGACGTGGTGGCGAAGGTGCGTGCGAGGTCGGTGCTCGGCGAGAAGTACGTGGAGCTGAGCCCGATGAGCGCCGAGGCCCCGCTGCTCGAAGATGGCGCCTCGCTCATCGCGCCCGGGCGTACGGTGGAGATCGACCAGCTGGTCTCCCAGCTCGGCCCGCTGGTGTCGGCGCTCGACCCGGAAACCTTCAAGGTCATCGGCGAGGCGCTCAAGGAAGACCCAGAGCGCGCCAAGCGCATGCTCGACGACGCCGAGCGCCTCTTGCACAACGCCGCCGTCGCGAGCGACGCGCTCCCCGAGATCGCCGACCGCGCGAAGTCCACGCTGGCGAGCGTGGAGCGCACCAGCGACGAGGCTCGTCCCGTGCTCAAGCGGGTGGACGGCACCGTCGCCAGCGCCGAGCGCACGCTGTCGAAGGCTGATCGACTGGTGGACAGCGTCGATCCCGAGGCCATCGACGCCATGGTGGCCGACCTGCGCCTGGCCGCGAGGGAAGGCCGGGTGGTGCTGGAGAAGGTCAACGCCCAGACCGGTCGCGTGGAGCGGCTCCTCGAGAAGGCCGAGAGCTTCACTCGCGAAGACTGGCTGCGGATCACGCAGGAAGAAGGCGTGTTGATCAGGCTCAAGCCGCGGAAGGTAGAGGACTTGATCGAGGCCGAGGGGCGGTAGCTAGGGTGAAAATCGGGTGAGCTGCCCGGCCTCAACCAGCGCATCAAAGTCCGCGTCGAGGCTCCATAGTAGCAAGCCATCGCGCTCACACAGCGCGGCCAGCAAGCAATCCACCAGAGACAGCGTCCTCCCCTTCGCCCGGCACCCTTGACCCAAGTGACCGGCAGCCACCCAGTCGTCGAAGCCGATCTCGGCGCGGCGAAGGCTAGCGCCAAGATCCTGCAAGACGGCGAACTCCGCCTCGCCCTTGGCCCCGTAGTGCAGCTCCGCGATGACGGGGTCGACGACGACGGCGCGATCCCCTTCCATGAGCTCGACGAGCTCGCCCGTCCACGGTGGCCTCGGTCCGCGGCGCAGGAACGCCACCCACACGGAGGTATCGACGAGGACGCTACTCCCCACGGGTACGCCGATCGCCCGCCGCGCGAATCACACGCGCGTCGACGTCGAGATCGAGCGTGCCCGCGGCCGCGAGCACGCGCTGCAGTCGCTGCCTGCGCAAGTAGTCGTCGAGCGCGATGATCACCGCCTCGCGCCGCGTGGGCGCGCCCGCGATCGCCTGCACCTGGTCGAGCAGTGCCTCGGGTATGTCGAGGGTGGTGCGCATTTCGTATGCCTCGCTTGTATGCATACACCACGCACATCCTGGCGTCACCTGAATCAGCCCTCCGGCGGCGCCACGCTCTCCTTCGCCTCCCCACGATCTTCCTGTCGCGGTGGGGCTTTTTCATCCTCGCTCAGGCGTCGTAAGTGCACCGATGCGCGGACCTCGAAGGAGTAGTTGGTCATCAGGCGGTGCAGGTCTTCCTTGAGTCCCATCTCTTCCAGGTACACCCTCACCTCTCGCGCGACGGCCTTGATGATCTCGGTCTTGGCATGGCCGCTCCCCTCGGCGAGGGCACCGAGGATCTCGCGCGCGTCGATTCGCAAGGATTTGCCGTCTTCATCGCCGAGTAGGCGGCGGCCGATGCGGCGGAATCGTCCCTTGTCGGTGTCGGTGGGCATCGGCGATACGTAGCCGCTTGGCACGCCGCTTGCTACATCGCCGGCATTCCCCGGAGTCCCGATGTCCCCTCTCCTCCTCCTTGCCCTCGCCCAGCCCGCCGATGCCTGCGGCGGCCTCGTCACCCGCGACATGGTCACCAAGATCGCCGCCTCCGACGCGCAACAGGCGTTGTTCGAGATCGGCAGCGACAGCGTCCGCGTGACCTACCGCGTTCGCTACGTCGGCGACGCAGACGATTTCGCCTGGATCATCCCCGTTCCCGGCGAGGTCGCCAACGTTGAGGAGGGCAGCGAGAGCATGCTCGACATGCTCAGCACCGTCACCGCGCCGATCGTGGAGTGGGACGCCCCCGACGCCGAGGCCGAGAGCGGCGGCTGCAGTTGCCTCGCCACCGACATGTCGCTCGACAAGGCCGGGGGCGACCGCAACGGCATCTCCGACAGTGGCGACGTCGACGTGCTCGGCGAGGGCTTCGCCGGCGACTACGCCTACCAAGTGCTCTCGGCCACCGGCGCCGGCGCGATGAGCGGCTGGCTCGCTGAGAATGGCTACGACGGGTCGATCTCCGCCGATCAGGTGTCGGACTACGAGAACGACGCGCTCGGCTTCGTGTGGATCGCGGTCACCTTGCGGCCCGACGTGGCCGTGACGGCCGAGGGCGGCGTGGTGCTCAAACCCCTCACCATCACCTACGGGGCTGCGGCCGACGGCAAGATGCACGCGCTCTTCCCCTCTCGCATGGCTGCCAGCACCCAGCTGAGCGAGATTCGCAACGAGATCTTCGTGATCGCCGAGAACCGAGTGAAGGCCGCGGGCGGCTGGAACAGCGAGGACAACCTCGAGGAGGGCTTCGACGTGGAGGGCCAGGAGGGCGACGACCCCGACGAACTCTACGACGCGCTCCTCCGCAGCCAGGGTGCGGCCAAGGAGCTGTGGACCACATGGGGCGGCACCAACGACGACCTCGCCACCGGCTACATCACCCGCCTCGACACGCTCGTGTCGCCCGGCACGAACACCTCCGACCTCGTGCTCGAAGACGCGGGCGACCAGCCGGTCGTCCGCACCCTGATCTACATGCCACAGGCCCACGACACAGGCTACGGCGCGCTCATCGCGCCCCTGGCCCTGGCACTCGGCTGGAAGCTGCGGCGCCGGGTGGCGAGGCTGTAGGCTCAAGACCGCAGGCTGTAGGCGCCCGGATGACTCCCCGAGCGGTTGCCGAGCCGCGATTCCCGAAAACCGGCCTCCAGCCTCTACCCGTCCACCTGCTCGTCGATCAGCACCTCGGTGGCGGTGCCGTCTTCAACCGGCGCGGTGCTCTTCTCGGCCGTGCGGGTGCGCATCCGCTCGCGCACCGCCTGGCCGGGGCCCGACTTCGCGGCCTCGGGGTTGAACTTCGCCTCGGCGTGCTGGCGAGACTTCTGCACGCTCGCCTTGCCCGACGCCGACTTCTCGATCATCGCGCGCCGTTGCAACAACTCGCGCTTGCCGTCGAAGGCCTGGTGAGCGCGGGCCACGATGCCCTCCACTTGCTCGGGGCTCAGCGCCGGACGCGTCGCGAGGGTGAACTCGTTGGAGCAGCCGCTGAAGATGATGAGAGCGAGAACAGAGCAGGGAAGGAAGCGATTCATCGTAGTCTCCGTGCTTCCGACGCCGCCCCGTCCCGTTTGATTCGTCGCGGCTTGTCGCGGCTTGTCCCGCGGGCTGTCGCCTCAGTTCACCGACAGCGGTTCTGCAAGGGTGAACGGGGCAATATTCGCGTCGAATCGTTCGCCGCGGTCGTTCACCATCTGGTAGGTGCCGTGCATGGTGCCCATCGGCGTGGGCAGCGGGCAGCCACTGGTGTAGTCGAAGTGATCGCCCGGCTTGAGCATGGGCTGCTCGCCCACCACGCCCGGGCCGCGGACTTCTTCGACGCGCCCCGTGGAGTCGGTGATGTACCAGTGTCGCGACACCAGCTGGACGGCCTCGCTCCCCTCGTTGCGGATGCGGATGTGGTAGGCAAACATCCACAGCCCTGCTCGGGGCTCGGACTGGTGAGGCAAGTACTCGGGCCTCACGCTCACGCGAATGCCCCGGGTGACGGCTTCAGACACGTAAACCTCGCGCCCGGGGGGCTATCTCACCCGCCCGCGGCGTGCCCCGGCGGGAAGCGCCCGTTAGTACCCGGCCCCTCTTTTTCGGCCCGGAGACGACGTGACTGCCACGCCCCCGCCTTCGCTCGAGCCCGGCGATGCCCGGCCGCCCCTGGGCGTGGCCGAGCTCGCCACGCTCTGGGAACAGATGCTCATGATTCGCCGCGTGGAAGAGCTCGCGGCCAAGGCCTACACCGAGAGGAAGATCCTCGGCTTCTGCCACTTGTACATCGGCCAGGAGTCGGTGGCGGTGGGCGCGGCGGCGGCCTGCGAGCCGAGAGACCGCTGGATCACCGCCTACCGGGAGCACGGGCAAGCGCTCGCCAAGGGCGTGCCCCCGCGGGCGGTGATGGCCGAGCTGTTTGGCAAAGCCACCGGGAGCAGCAAGGGCCTCGGCGGCTCCATGCACATCTTCGATGCCAGCGTGCACTTCATGGGCGGCTACGGCATCGTGGGCGGGCAGGTTCCGCTCGGGGCCGGCGTGGCCTGGTCGCTCAAGCAGCTCGGCACGGGCGCGGTGTGCCTCACCTGGTTCGGCGACGGCGCCGCCAACCAGGGGGCCTTCTTCGAGGCGCTCTGCCTCGCTCAGCTCTACAAGTTGCCCGTCGTCTTCATCTGCGAGAACAACGCCTACGCCATGGGCACGGCGATCGAGCGCGCGAGCGCGGTCACCGACATGAGCGTACGCGGCCTCGGCGTGGGCATGATGCGCGAGCAGTTCGTCGGATTCGACGTGGAAGTGGTCCGCCAGCGCGTGGCCGCAGCGGTCGATTTCGCCCGCGCCGGGCACGGGCCGGTGCTGCTCGAGATCGTCACCTACCGGCACAAGGGCCACTCGATGTCCGACCCGGCGAAGTACCGCCCCGTGGGTGAACTCGAGGAGAAGAAGAAGTCCGATCCCGTCTTGCTCACCGAGTCGCGACTGCGCGATCTCGGCATGTCCGAGGCCGAGCTCGAGGCCATCCGCGAGCGCGTGGATGTGGTGGCGAAAGACGCCTACGACTTCGCCGAGGCCTCGCCGCTCCCCGACCCCGCCCACCTCTACGACTACACCTACGCACCCAACGGGAGCGAGTAGATGCCGGTGATCCAGATGCGCGAGGCCATCCGCCAGGCGATGGCGGAGGAGATGCGTCGCGACCCCACCGTCTTCCTGATGGGCGAGGAAGTGGCCTACTACGACGGCGCCTACAAGGTGTCGCAGGGCATGCTCGACGAGTTCGGTCCCGACCGCGTGGTCGACACCCCCATCGCAGAGAACGGTTTTGCGGGCCTGGGCGTGGGCGCGGCGATGGCGGGCATGCGCCCGATCATCGAGTTCATGACCTTCAACTTCAGCCTCGTGGCCTACGACCAGGTGGTCAACTCGGCCGCCAAGATCTACCAGATGAGCGCGGGACAGTACCGCGTGCCCATCGTGTTCCGCGGCCCCAACGGCTACGCCGAGAACCTCGGCGCGCAGCACAGCACCTCGGTGGAGTCGATCTACGCGCACTTCCCCGGGCTGAAGGTGGTGTGCCCGAGCACGCCGGCCGACGCGAAGGGGCTCCTCAAGAGCGCGATTCGCGACAACAACCCGGTGATCTTCCTCGAGTCGGAGCTGATGTACGCGATGAAGGGCGAGGTGCCGGAGGGCGAGCACCTGGTGCCGCTCGGCAAGGCCGACGTCAAGCGCGAGGGCAACGATCTCACCGTGATCACCTGGGGCAAGGCTACCCTCGCGTGTCTCCGAGCGGCCGACGAGCTCGCCAAGGAGGGCCTCTCCGCCGAGGTGCTCGACCTGCGCTCCCTCCGCCCCCTCGATCACGATGCCATCTTCGGCTCCGTGGCCAAGACCCACCGGGCGGTGGTGGTGCACGAGGGACACGCCTTTGCCGGGGTGGGCGCCGAGATCTCCGCGCGCCTCATGGAGAGCGCCTTCGACCTCCTCGACGCGCCGGTCTTGCGCGTCACCCAGCGCGACGTGCCCCAACCTTATGCCACCAACCTCGAGAAGCTCGTGATCCTCGACACGCCTCGGATCGCCGAGGCCGCGCGCCGCGTGATGGGGAGGTCCTGATGGCCCAGTTCTTCGTGATGCCACAGGCCTCGCCCACGATGACGGTGGGCGTGGTGGCCAAGTGGCTGGTGAACGACGGCGACACGCTCGCCCCCTCGCAGGCGATCGCCCAGGTGGAAACCGACAAGGCGACGATGGACATCGAGGTGTTCGACAAGGGCGTGATGCTCAAGCGCCTCGCCACCGAGGGACAAGAAGTGCCCCCGGGCCAGCCCATCGCCATCATCGGCGCCAAGGCCGGGGAAGACGTGGCGGCGCTCGTGGCCGAGTACGCGGCGACGGTCGCGTCCGCCTCCACCGCCGCCAAGCCGACGACTGCCCCCGCGCCAACGGAGCCCGAACCCGCGCCCCCCGTCGCGGTCGCGGCCGCTCCCGTGGCCGCCGACGCGCCCGCCAGCGCTCCGTCGTCGCCGACCGGCGCGGCCACGCCCCGTCCCACGTGGGCCGGGAAGACCGTCGATGACAGCTTCATGGAGCCGCGCGGCGCCTACCGCGCCCCGGCTCGCCGGGTGATGGCCTCGCCCCTCGCCCGGGCCCGCGCGCAGGAGCTGGGTATCGACGTGTCTCGCCTCCGGGGCAGTGGTCCCGGCGGTCGCATCGTCGCCGCGGACGTCGTCTCCGGCCCCTCCGCAGCGAAGCCCACCACGCGACGTGCCGACGAGAGCGCGCGCGCCACCCAGATGCGCAAGACCATCGCGCGCCGCCTCGCCGAGGTTCACCAGCAAGTCCCCGTCTTCTACTTGACCGTGACCTTCGACGCGACGCAGATCGTCGCGCTCAAGGAGGCCTGTGGTCGTCGCGACATGAAGGTGTCGGTCAACGATATCCTCATCCGCTGCGTGGCCTCCGCCCTGCGCGACGTGCCCGAGGTCAACGCGCAGTGGACGGGCGACGCCATCGTGCGCAAGGGCTCGATCGACATCGGCGTGGCCGTGGCCCTACCCGAGGGGCTCATCACGCCGGTGATTCGCGACGCCGACCAGAAGGGCTTCGCCGCCATCGGCGCCGAGGTGCGCGCGCTCGCCGCGCGGGCCAAGGAGGGCAAGCTCGCCCCCGAGGAATACACCGGCGGCACCTTCACCATCTCCAACCTCGGCATGTTCGAGATCGACCAGTTCACCGCCATCCTCAACCCGCCCGAGGCGGCCATCCTGGCGGTGGGCTCGGCGATGGAAGTGCCGGCCGTGGTCAACGGCACGGTGGTGGCGCAGCGCCGCATGAAGCTCACCATGACCTGCGATCACCGGGTGATCGACGGCGCGCTCGGCGCGCGCTTCTTGCAGGCCCTTCGCGCCTACGTGGAAAACCCGGGGCTCTTGAGCGCGGTCTAGTCGCGCGGGGGAAGCCCGGAGCCGGATAAGCCGCGTCGGCGTCCGGAGTTTCCATGCCCGTCGTCACCGTCGAGTCGCTCAAGCCCCCGAGCGGCGACCCCTCGCCGATGCTCACCGCCCTGCCCGCCGACCTCGCTGCGGCCATCGGCTGCGACCAGGGCGACGTGTGGGTGTACTTCTGCGAGGTGGCCGCCGTGTCCGTGGGCGGCGAGCGCCGAGATTTTCACGGCCACTCCCCGGTGGTAACGGTGCGCGCCCGCGCCTGGCGCAGCGAGGAGCAGGTGCGGGCGGGCATGAAGGCCGTGGCCAGCTCCGTCGCGCGCACGCTGGGCGTCCCGGTGGAAGACGTGTGGGTGCATTGGCTCGAGCTACCGCCCGGAAGGGTGTTTGCAGGCGGCGAGTTCCGCTAGGTGTCCTGGGAGATCCGGGCGGGCATCGGCAGCGCCCTCGTCGTGGGCGGCGGCCTGAGGTTCGCCGCGCTCGACCGCAACGGGCTCTGGCTCGACGAGCTGTTCACCGCGCGCGCCATAGAACGCGAGAGCTGGGCGGCGATGGTGGACGAGCTCGCCACCGACGTGCACCCGCCCGGCTACTTCGGCCTACTCCGCCTCTGGGGCCACCTCGCCGACCACGGTGACAGCGCCCTCCGCGTACCATCCGCGCTCGCAGGCCTCGCGACGATCCTGGCCACGGCGCTCCTGGCGCGCAGGCTCGCGGGCGACCGCGCGGGTGTGATCGCCGCGTGGCTCGCCGCCGTCGCCCCCTTCCTCGTGACGCTCGACCGAGAGGCCCGATCCAACGCGACCCTCGCCGCGCTCGCCACGTGGGGGCTCGTCTGCCTGGTCGCGCCCACGCCCCGCCGCTGGATCGCCTACGCGGCCGTGGCGGTGGCGCTCCCGTGGGTGCATGTTTTCGGTCTCTTCGTGCTCCTGGCCCACGCGCTCTACGTCGCGGCGGAGTGCGCCACCGGCCACCGGGCGCGGGACGACCTGAGGCCAATGGCGCTGTCGCTGCTCGCCGCCGCGCTGGGCCTCGCACCCTGGTTGCCGCGCTTGCTCGGCCAGGCGCAGACCTACACCGAGGCGCCGTGGTACCCCGAGGGTTCCGCCGACAGCGTCGCCGCGACCTGGATGGCCCTCGCCTCGAACACGACCACCCTCGCGACGGCGTTGGCGGCCGGTGCCGTGCTCGCGCTGGCCCGCGCCGGCGAGCGCGTGGCGCCCTTGCTCGCGTCGCACCTGCTCGCGCTGGTCCTGATCCCGCAGCTCGTGGGCTGGATCGCGGCGCCCATCCTCAGGGACCGCAACGCCATCGCGCTGCTCCCGGTGATGATCGCCTGCGGCGCCGCAGGGATCGCCAGCCTCCGTCCCCTCGCGGCCTGGACCCTCGCCGGCCTCGGGCTCGCGGCCAGCGCGGTGGTCGCGACGCGCGGCAGCTTCGTCGACCCCCCGGGCGAGGCCTGGCGCGAGGCCGCGGCCATGCTCACGCGAGAGTCGTCACCCGGCGACGTGGTGGTGGCGAACCACCCCAACCTCTGGCGTCACTACTTGCCAGCCGACGTGCGCATCCAGAGCGCCACCGACCCCATCCCCACGCGCGACGGAGCCCGTCGCCTGTGGCTGGCGCAGGCCCACCAGGTCCATGACGAGTGGATCGCGGCCCACGGCGAACGCAACCTCCTCTTGCAAGAGTGGAGCTTCCCCGGGGCCCGGGTGGCGCTCTTCGACCTCGCCGCGTACCCGGCGCCCCTGGCCTACGATGTGCCCGGCGACTTGCGAGAGGGCGACATCATCCACTTCTGGTGGGGCGCCCGCGTGCACACGCTGCCGGTGGAGTTGCACGGCCGCTGCGCCATGGTGCTGGTGGGCTGGTCGGACGGGGCCGGGGGCGAGGCGGCCCAGATCGAGGTGCACGCGGACCCCTACGTGGCGGAAGTGGCCTTGCCCGCGACGCTAGGTGTGGTACGCGGACCGCGCTGGCCACTCGAAGGCGACACCGTGGCGGCGCTTCGTTTCGTCAACGACGGCAAGGTGGGCGAGGTCGACCGCAACGCCCACCTCGTTCGCGCCGGTTGGGACTGTCAGAGCTCGGAACAGGCTTCCGAGGAGTAGTAGCTGGCGTCGTCGCCCCAGGCCCAGCAGTTGCCACTCGAGTCGCCGAGGAAGTAGGTAATGTTCGACTCCAGCTCCTCGGGGAAAAGCGTGTAGCCGTCACGCACGTCGCCAATCTCCGGGTAAACCGAGGAGACGAAGCCGCCGGTGGCCCCGAGCGTGTGACACACGTCCCAGCCGTAGTCGTCGTAGCCCCAGGGCTCGCTGCCGATGATGCAGCTCTCGCCGAACCAGCCGGGGGCGCCCGCGCCCGTCTCCGACATGCCGAAGTCGTAGTCGCCCTTCCCATCGGTGATGCTGACCGTCACGCCGTCAGCGCTCCAACTCACGGTGAAGCTCGCCGCCTTCACGTCCTCGTCGATTTCGCCGTCGCAGTCGTCGTCCACCTCGTTGAGCGTCTCCTCGGCGCCGGGGAAAACCTCGGCGTCGGTGTCGTCGCAGTCACCCCCGTTGTCGACGAAGCCCTCCACGGGCTCGCAGAGCGAGGTGGCGCCCTCCGGGTCGCCGAAGCCGTCGCCATCGCCGTCGCGGTAGTAGGTGCTGGCGAGGCCCTCGTCGGTGAAGCCGTCGCAGTCGTCGTCGATGCCGTTGCATTCTTCCACGACCTCGGCGCAGTCCTCGGCCGTGTCGAGCGGCGTGCTGGTGTCGGCGGTGTCGAGAGCGTCGAGGCTGCTGTCGCCAGGGTCCTTGGTGCTGTCCTCGCCGGGGATCGGGGGGCAGCCGAAGAGGAGCAGGATCATCGCCATCGGCTAATCCACGCGCTTGCGTGCTGCCCACGGCGGGACAATACTGGTCCGTGCTCGCGCTCCTCCTCCTGGCATGTGATCCCGACCCCGTGGCCCCCGGCGACTCGACCGAGCCCACCGACACGGGCGTGCCCGACCCCATCGGCGACCCGCTCACCATCGCCTTGCTCGGGGAGTGCCCCCTCGAGACACACTTCGGTGCCTTCGTCGTGGAGGCCTACGAGGACTACGCCATCGTGGATGGCACCGTGAGCAACGGCGTGGTGCCTGTCACCGTGCTGGAAGACGTGGCCACGGAGGGCGACTGTTCGCTTCTGAAGCGCAACAACCCTTACTGCGATCCCACCTGTGAGTCTAAGGAGACCTGCGACTTCGACGGCACCTGCATCGAGTACCCCGTGGCGCAGGACCTCGGGACGGTCACGATCGCTGGACTCGACCCCGCCGCGGTGATGACCGCCACCTCGCCCGGCTATCGCTACTTCAAGACCGACATGAACTTCCCAGGCTGGACGCCCGGAAAGCTGATCGAGTTGACCAACACCGGCGCCACGGTGGAGCCCTTCACGCTCCACGGCGTGGGCCCCGATCTCCTCGAGCCCACCAGCACAACGTGGACGGTCGGGAGCGGTAGCGACCTCCTGGTGTCCTGGGACGCGCCCACGCTGGATGTGCGCACCAAGGTGCGACTGTCGCTCAACATCGACCAGCACGGGCAAACACCGATCACCCTGGTGTGTCACTTCGACGACGACGGCGAGGCCACCGTGCCAGCAAGCGTGATCGACGCGGTGATGGGCGCGGGCGTCACCGGCTACCCGAGCGCCAGCTTGCGACGGCAGACGGCCGACAACATTAGCCTCGTGGGCGGAACGGCCACTGGTGGCTGCGTGGATCTGCTCGTGGCCCACGAGCTCGCCATCGACGTGGAGGTTGAAGGCCACACGCCCTGCTCCAGCAACGCCGACTGCCCGCAGGGACACCCGTGCGACCTGGCCACGCAGACATGTTTGTAGCCCTTCTCGCCGCCTGCGACCCCGCTGAACCGCAGGTTGATGTGAAAGGTGGTCGCGACAGTGTAACAGCCGACACTGCCGACAGCGCCGAGCCCGAGTCCTGTGGCGAACCCGCCGCCCTACCGGTGAGCGCGAGCTACCTCTCCGGTTTCCAGGGCTCAGAAGACTTCGCTTTCGACGCCGATGGTTACCTCGTGGCCCTCGACGCCCAGGGCACGCTCGTGGGCATCGACCAGCTCGGGCAGCAGCAGGTGATCCTCCCCAACGCCACCAACTTTGGCGCCGGGATGCGCTTCTTGCCCGGGGGCGATCTCGTCTTCGCCGACGCCGAGAAAGGCAATCTCTCGCGCGTGAACCCGGCGACCGGGGAGCTGACAGTGGTGCTCAGCGGGCTCGAGTACCCCAACGGCCTCGATGTCGACTACGACGGCTTTGTGTACGTGTCCGAGCAGAACGCCGGTCGTGTACGCCGCATCGATCCGGACAGTGGCGCTTACACGGTCGTGGCGAAGAACCTGTACAACCCAAACGGGGTCACGTTCTCAGTGGGTCACGACACTCTCTTCGTCGGGAGCTTCGGCGCCGGGGTGGCCTGGGCGGTGGACCGCGAGGGCGACGACTGGGCCGAGCCGCGCATCTATGGCACCACCCCGGAGGCCCCCGGGGTGCCGCCCGACTGGTGCGAGATGTACGGCGAGGGCTCGGAGTGCCCGGTGTACTACGGCTACGGCATCGGCACCTGCGCCACCGACGAGGAGGGCGACCTCGGTTGCGCGTTGGAATACGACACTGCGGCTTGCGATGGTCTCGCCGCGGGCGACAGCTGTGTGACGACGCGATTCGATGCGACGGTGAACTCCTCGTGTACCGAGGGAGACGCCGGGCTCTTCTGTCCCCACACCAACGCCGAGTGGATCGATGCCTGCGACGGCGTGCGGCAGGGCGAGAGCTGCGAGGTGCACGGCGTGGTGGGCGCCTGCTACACCTCCTACGAGGGGGTGGTCGCCTGCCACGACTGGCAGGCCTACTACGACAGCATGGAGGCGTCGTGTGTTGAGAAGGCCGTCGGCGACACCTGCCAGATCGACCACGAGATCTTCCCGTCCGTCGGCCTCTGCGGCGATGGTACCGCCTATGGACTGGGCACCAACGTTTGCCTGCCCGGCGGTTACACCTACTCCGAGCACGGCGGGCTCGACGGCATCAACGTGGATGCGTGTGACAACCTCTACGTCACCGAGTACATCCAGGGCCAGGTGTGGCGCTTCGACGCCGAGGGGGCCGAGCCCCAGCTCGCGGCGAAGCTTCGTTCCGCCTGGATCCCCAACCTGCACTGGGGCAACGGCATCGGGGGCTGGGAAAACGACGTTCTCTACGTGATGGACCGCGACCGTGGCGGCGTGTTCGCGCTGCCGGTGGGCCTCGAGGGCCACGGCGACGCTTACTCGCCGTGAGTTGCCTGCTCTGAGTTAGCACCGGCCCGATGCCGCTCGCCCCCCTGCTTCGCCGCCCCGACGCCACCTTCGACGACGTTCGCGCCCTGCTCGATGGCCTCGACCACGAGGCCCGGGTGGCGGCCACCCGGGAGTGTGGCCTCGCCGACCTGTCGCGACTGTGGGAGTTGTCGGTGCAGGGCGATCCCATCGACGCCGCGCACTTCGTCGGCGACAAGGGGCCGTTACAGCCGGTAGCCCACGACGGTTGGAACTCTCTCCCCCTCCCCGCCTTCGCGCGTCGTTTCCAAAAGGTCTTCTGCCGCCCGGCCGAGGCCGCGGACTCCCGCCTTTTCGGCTTCAACGAGGGCGACGCCAAGGGCGTGATCGGGCCGGGCTACTTCCAGCTGGTCCCCACCCTTGGCAACACCGCGTGGGAAGCGCGCGGCGCCTGGGTGGTCGACTACTACCAGGTGCCCGACGCCCCGGTGCCCGAGGGCTGGCCCAAGGTGGTGCCCAACTGGTGGGGCCTCCAACTCTTCGTCTACAACGGCACCCGTGACTTCATGCGGCGCGTGTCGTCTCACGTGTGCATCGGCAAGCCCTGGGCCCGCGAGATGGAGCTGCCCTTCTGCTTCGTCCTGGTACGGAGAGACTAGATGTGGCTCGTCGCGCTCGCGCTGGCCGCACCGCCCTTTCCCCTCGATTTGCCGGGGGAAAGCGACGGCGCGCTGGCGGGGACGGAGGTGTACCTTTCGCAGTGTCACGGCTGGATCTGGTACGACAGCCTTGACGACTTCTCCACCCAGCGCGGCAACCTCTACGACACCGTGGAAGACTTCCACAACCCCGAGGCCACCAACCAGGCCCTCGCGCCCTTCCTACACAACGCCGGCGCCGACGTGTGGATGGTGAAGGAGCGCGACCACGGTGATCGCTGGGCCATCGCCGACAACGACGACGGCAACACCTACGCCGAGTCGGGCAGTGGTTTCGGCACCGGCGACGACGGTTTCGCCGACTGGGGCACCTGGGCCTTCGGCGAGAACCCCTTCGAGTCTGGCTCCACGCGGCTCGTTCCCACGGGCTCGGTTGCGACATTCACCCTGCGCGCGCCGCAAGCGGGCTGGCAGGCGGTCTACGTGGCCTAC
This sequence comes from Pseudomonadota bacterium, assembly GCA_005778355.1. Classification (GTDB taxonomy): domain Bacteria; phylum Myxococcota_A; class UBA796; order UBA796; family SXON01; genus SXON01. Next base: position 24,816 of record SXON01000226.1, read on the forward strand.
GACGCCGATAGTTCGCTCACCACCGAGGCGCTCTACACGCTGTCCGCGCGCGGCACCGACCTCGAGCGCGTGATCGACCAGACGGCACACGGGTCCACCTGGCGCTACCTCGATACCCTCTACTTCGAGCCGGGCGACACGCTCACCGTCACGCTCACGCCCCTGTCAGGAACCGCCAGCGCCGACGCGCTGCGCATCGGCGGCGGCACCGGCGTGATCGAGCGCCAGGGGGAAACGACCGGCCGTCCCCGGTGGGAAGAGGGTGCCATCCTCGCCACCCAATTCAACGGCGCGCCCGAGTCGGTCTACGACCCCTACGGCGACGGCAACGGCTCCGATCCCTCCTCGCGCGCCCTGTGGGCGGCCTGGGAGCACCCCTCCCGGGCCGACGCGCTCTACGTGTCCTGGCACAGCAACGCCTGCGACGAGTGCGACGCCCGCGGCACCGGCGTGTACGTGTACGACCGCGACTGCTCGTCCGGGGCCCCCACCGAAGGCAGCGAGCTGCTCGCCGAGCTGCTCCAGGAAGAGATCGTGGCGGTGGGACGGGCCTGGGACCCCGAGTGGCAAGACCGGGGAACGAAGTCCGACTGCTTCTCCGAGGTGAATCCCAGTCTCAACGACGAGATGCCGGCCGCGCTCATCGAGATTGCCTTCCACGACACCGAGGCCGACATCGAGATCCTGAAGGACCCCGCCTTCAGGGTCGACGCGTCACGCGCGATCTACCGGGCCATCGCCCGCTACTTCGAGGGTGACAACGTGCGCTTCTTGCCGGAACCGCCGCTCTACCCCTCGCTGCGCAACACCGACAGCGGCTTGCACTTGAGTTGGACACCGGGATGGTCCGGCGACCTCTGGGGTGACTCGGCGGAGCATTACCTGGTGCAAACCTCGACCGATGGTCGCGCGTGGACGGCGGGAACAAAGGTTGATGGCACCGAGTTCGACATCGATGCCGCCACGGGGGACCTAGTGTTTGCCCGCGTGGTGGCGGTGAACGACGGGGGTGTCAGCTTCCCCTCCTCGGTGGTGGCGGCACGGCGAGGTGACGGGCCGCCGCTGTTGCTGGTCAACGCCTTCGACCGCCTCGACACGGGCCTCTTGCCCTGGGAAGACCTCGGCGGCAGCGTAGGCGAGGTGCGTCGCATGGACCTGCAACGTCTCAACGCCGGCGACATCCTCGTGCCCCATGCGCTCGCGGTGGCCGCCCTCGGCTGGCCGTTCGACAGCGTGGAAGACGAGTCCCTCCCCGCGCTCGACGACTACCGGGCCGTCGTGTGGGCCACCGCCGAGGAGAGCACGGTCGACGCGAGCTTCTCCGACGCGCAACAAGCCACCATCCGCGCCTACGTGGAGGGCGGCGGTGCGCTCTGGGCCACCGGCGCCGAGATCCTCTGGGATCTCGACGCCAAGGGCGACGCCGACGAGCAGGCCTTCGCGGAAGAGGTGCTGGGCGCCCGCTACGCGAGCGACGACTGCGAGTGCACCCGAGCCACCGGTCGCGACATCCTCGCGGGGGTGGAGATGAGCTTTACCGAGGTGTACCCGGTGGAGTACGCCGACGCACTCGACCCCGAGGGCACCGTCATTGCCGAGTACCCCGACGGCACCGCCGCAGCGGCGCTGCACGGGACGGTGGCCCTCTTCGGCTTTCCCTTCGAGGCCATCGACGACGAGGCGGTTCGCGCGGAGGTGGCCGCCGCGGTGCTGGGCGCGTTGGTGCCCGGCTACGAGCCACCGGTCGACACCGGCGACGGCGACGAAAGCGCTGGCGGCGAGGCTGGCAGCGGGGATCCCCCGGGGACGCTCGCGCGTCCCGAGGCGCCGGGAGCATGCGGGTGTGCGACCGGAAGCGCGGCGCCCTGGTTCGGCGTCGCGTCCGCGGTCGCTCAGCTCTGGCGGCGTCGCGCCAACAACAGCGGCGCCATCAGGCCAAGCACTAGGCTGCCCGCGCCCGATTGACACGTCGCGGCACCGCCCATGAGCGCGTCGAAGTCGCAGAGATCGCCCTTGCCATCGAGGTCGCGGTCGGGCTGGTCGGCGTCGCTCACCGTGGGGCACACGTCGCAGGCGTCGCCCACCCCGTCGCCGTCGGTGTCGGTGTTGTCGGCCACGCCGAGCTCCGGGCAGAGGTCGCAGAGGTCGCCCACGCCGTCCTCGTCGGCGTCGAGCTGTCCCGGGTCGGCCACGGTTGGGCAGAGGTCGCAGGCGTCGCCCACGTTGTCGAGATCGACGTCGGCGTTGCTCGCGTCGAGCTCGAGCGGGCAGAAGTCACACTCGTCGCCGAGGCCGTCGGCGTCGCTGTCGAGCTGGTCGCGGTTGTACACCTCGGTGCAGTTGTCGCAGTTGTCGCCGAAGCCGTCGTAGTCGGGGTCGTCGCCGTTGTCGGGGTCCGACGGGCAACCGTCGCAGGCGTCGCCCACGCCGTCGGCGTCGGCGTCGGCCTGGTCGCTGTTGCCCACGTTGGGGCAGTTGTCGCAGTCGTCGCCCTTCCCATCGGCGTCGAGATCGTCCTGGTTGTTCTCGAAGCCGTTGCAGTTGTCGCACTCGTCGCCCGCGCCGTCGCCATCGCTGTCCACCTGGTCGGGATCGGCCACGAAGGGGCACACGTCGCACTCGTCGCCGAGCTCGTCGGTGTCGGAGTTGGTCTGCTCGTGGTTCTCCACGCTCACGCAGTCGTCGCAGGCGTCGCCCACGCCGTCGCAGTCGGTGTCGATCTGGTCGGCGTTGACGGTGGTCGCGCAATTGTCACACGCCAGGGTGACGGTGATGTCAGGGTAGGCCACGTCTTCCGGGAAGTCCATGGTCCCGGCCGAGAAGCCGTCGCCATCGACGTCGAGCGGCACGAGCAGGTAGCTACACCCGAAGCTGTAGTAGTCGTAGTAGTAGTCGGCGTTGGGGTAGGGCTCGCCGGTGTTGGGGTCGACGTTGGCGGCGCAGGTGGGATCGGAGAGATCCACGGCGCCCTCGTTGGCCGCGTCGACGTTGTTGCAGTTCACGTCTTGCGTGATCCCATCGTGACACTCGTCGGCGAGTGCGAGGCTGAGGAGGAGAGTGATCATTCGTCGTCTTCCTCGAAGTGCGACTTGTCGATGTCGAGATCATCGCCCTTCGGGGGCATCGGGCGCGGCGCGGGGGCAGGCGGGGGCTGGTCGGGCGGCGGGGCGGACACGGGCGCGGCGGGGATCGTCTTCGCATCGCCGTTCCAGGGCAGCTTGATCTCGGTTTCCCAGCCGGGATTCGGCTCGCCCACGGCGAGGCGGCGCGCGATGGCGAAGACCACGCGGCGGTTGGCGGCGTCGTCGCCCTCCTTCACCGGCATCACCTCGCCGTAGCCTCGGATCGCCAGGCGCGACGGGTGCACCCCGGACTCCACGAGGAACTTGAACACCGCCAGGGCGCGGTCGACGGAGAGGGCGTAGTTCGACTCGAAGGTGCCCTCGCCCGAGGCGTGTCCCTCGATGATGAGCGTCTGGATGTCGGCGTTCTCGTTCATCAGCTGGGCGACGAACTCGAGGGTGGGCATCGACTCCGGCAGGATGATGTCTTTCGCGGCGGCGAAACGAAGGGCGTCGCGGATGACGATCTCCTTCTGGGTCACCACCGCGAGCGGCTTCTCGGGCTCGGGCTCGGGCTCGGGCTCTTCCTCGATGATCTTGTCGAGCTCGGCGTCGGTCACCTCGGCCTGGTAGACCGGCGCGAGCACCTCGACGGGCTTCGGGTCTTCCGGCACCCGCTGGTAGGTGACGGCGAGAACTGCTCGCGCGTCGGTGGCGCCGTAGCCGGCGGTGAGTCCCTTGCCCCCGTAGGCGTCGATCCACCACTCCTTGTGAACCCCCACCTGCGCACCCCCGAGCAGCTCCACCGGGAAGGTGGAGTCGCTCGCGACGTCGGCGGTGAGGCCCACGCGGGCGAGGGCGAGCAAGTGCGGCCGCAGGCGGCCATCGAGCAGACCGTAGGAGATGTCGGCCGCCGTGGTGAGCTCCTGGCCGAGTCCCAGCGTTTCCTGGGTGGGCACCACGCCGCGAAGCATGAAGCTCGCGTCGACCTCCACGCGGAAGTCGCCGGGGGAGAGCGCGAAGGCCACGCCGGGCGCGAAGCGGAGGCTCGCCTCGCCGAGGTACGAGGCGGGACGCGCAATCGGCACGTAGAGGTCGCCATGCGCACCGAGCGCCAACAGATCGGTCTCCACGAGCTCGAAGCGCAGACCGGCCGACAGGTCGCCGGCCCCGAAACCATCCGCGGCCAGAGCGTCGAGTTCGCTGCCGAAGGTGAAGGCCACCGGCAACGTCGCCCGCACCGCCACCCGGCGACTCACGTCGACGCTGGCCCCCGCGTGAACCGCGAGGCGATTGCCCACGACCGAGCCGAGCTCCTCGCCCTCCACGACCAGGACCAGCGGGTTGGACTGGTACTGCACGACGGCCCCGGCGGTGACCGCGCCCTGCTTCTGCACTTCCGGCGCGTCGATGCCGGGCGGCGCGCCGGAGAAGCCCGGGCGAACCAGCTCGATGTCGAGCGAGTAGCCCTCGGCGAGGGCTAGAGGGAGGAGCGCGAGGATCACGTGGGGACCAGGGTCGGGACCACCCTGCTATCGCATCAGAAGCTCACCGTGCCTTCGACGTACGCGGTGCGTCGCGGCTGCGGCAGCTCGGCCATCAGCACCTCGTCGCCGCCGGGGTAGCCGTAGTTCCAATCGAGCACGTTCTTCACGCCCATCGCCCAGTCGAGGCTGAACGAGGGCACCGCGCCGCTGAGCACGAGGTCCCAGAGCACGAAGGGATCGGTCGTCGCGCCGGTGGTGGTGAGCCGGCCCGTCTCGAAGCGCACCCGCGTGGACCCCGTCATCTGGCCCGGGAGCAGCGGCGCCGCCGCCTTGAGCGAGGCGAGGTAGGCCGGGGAGTTGGTGAGCTCGTCGCCCGCGAGGAGGTCGCCCTCCCGGGTGTGCTGGTAGCCCTGCGTCACCGCGCACATCCAGCCGCCGCGCCAGTCGCGACGCAGCTCCAGCTCGGCGCCAGCCGCCTGCACGACCTCGCTGGTGTTCTGGTACTGCAAGACGCCGTCACTCCCGACGTTGCCGAGGTCGACCAGGGCATCGATCTGGTTGTAGTAGGCCGACAGGACCGCTGAGCCCACCTCGGTGAAACGCCAGGTGTACTCGGCCTCTCCGGTGATGATGGTCTCAGGCAAGAGCCCGGTCGCCGTCACCTGGGTGTAGCCGTCGTCGTTGTAATAGAGCTCGTAGGGCGAGGGCGCTCGAAAGGCCCGACCGCCGAGGAGCTTCACCGTGTGCGCCTCGCCGGGGCGGAGGATCAGGGCGGCCCGGGGGTTGATCGAGAGGCCGAAGCTACTGAAGTAGTCCACGCGGCCGCCGACGCTGGCGGTGAGCCACTCGCCCGCGTCGGCCTCCGCCACCGCGTAGGCTCCGCCCGACTGGTAGCTCGGCGACTCGTCGAGGTAGGGGCCAGCACGATCTTCGCCGTGAAGCTCGGCCTGGAGGTGGGCGTCCACCGCGAGCCCGCCGGTGAGGCGGAACCAGGTGGAGGGGCTCCCCACGACGCGGGCCTCGGCCCCGGTCCAGGTGCCGTGCCAGGTGTCGGCCACGAAGTCGCCCACGTAGGGGTAGCGCCCGGCAAAGTCGTACCGGTCGACGTAGGCCCGGCTGTAGAGTTGGACGTCCTTCGACAACTCGGGCTCGAAACGAAGCTCGGCGAAGGCGCGGGTATCGGCGCTGTGCGCGTCTTCGTCGGCGAGCACGGTGTCGTAGGCGCCGGTGGGGATGCGCTTGTCGCGATGGTTTCCGTAGGCCATCACCGTCCACGGGCCCGACCACAGCTTGCCCCGCGCGCCCGCCGAGCCGAAGCCGTCTGCCCCCTCGCTCTTGCCGTCACCCGTGGCCTGCTCGATGGCCTCGAACTCGAAGTCCTGGCCGCGCGAGAGCGCCCCACCGGCGGAGAGCCACCAGCCCGCGTCGACGCCCATCGTGCCCGAGGCGCTGGCCCTCGCGCGTGCGGTGCCGTGCCCCAGTGCCCCGAGGGACAGGTGGGAGGGCCGGGTGCTCTCGCGTTCCCGCGTGACGACGTTGATGACCCCGAGGAAGGCGTTGGTGCCGTAGAGCGCCGAGCCGGCGCCGCGAACCACCTCGATGCGCTCCACGTCGCCGAGGTCTTGCGCGAAGTCGAAGCCCATGTAGGAGGCGCCGAGCTGATCGTCGTTGAGCGCGTGACCGTCGAGTGTCAACAAGATTCGATTGTTGTAGTCGCCCGGGCGGGCGAAGCCGCGCACGCCCACGTACTCGTACACCCGGTCGTTGCTCTGGAACAAGCCGCGGGTGCCCCCGAGCGCGTCGTACACCGTCTCGTAGCCGAAGGCCCGGATCTCCTCGGCGGGGATCAAGCTGACACTCGCCGGGGCGTCTTCGACCTCTTGCGTGGTACGGCTCGCCGCCGTCACCTCCTGGAGCGGGCGCAGCTGGGCGGTCACCGCCACCCGCCCGTCGGCTTCGACCTCCACCTCGGCCTCGAAGGGCCGGTAGCCTGGCAGCGACACCCGCAGCCGGTGTTTGCCGGCGGAAACAGCGGGGAGCACCGCAGGCGTGAAGCCTGCCGCCTCGCCGTCGATCTCGATGAGCGCTCCCTTCTCGAGGGCGTCGACCACCACCGCCCCGGTGATGAGCGGCAGCTCGACGACCGCCTGCACCGAGCCGTCGGCCGCCACCGACACCAGCTGCCGCGCGGTGCGGTAGCCGGGCGCGTCGACAATCAACATGTGTGAGCCCGGCGAGAGCCGCAGGGCGCCCGGGATGGTGGCCACCGGCTCGCTGTCTTCCACGTCGACTCGCACCCGGGCGCCCGCGGGCTGGCCGGTGAGCTCGACCGTGCCGAGCACCGGCTCCAACTGCAACCGGACGCCGCTCTCCTTGCCCACGGTGGCGCTCACGTTGGTGCGCTGCGCCTCGTGAAACCCGTCGCGACGCAGGATCACGGTGTGGTCGCCCGGGTCGAGCGCGAGGATGAGCGGGGTCTGCCCTCGGCTGCCGAGATCCACGCGGTCGACGAAGACCTGCGCCCCCGGCGGGTCGCTCTCCACGTTGACCAGGGCCACGCGCGGCCGGATGCGCGCGATCGCCTCCTCCGCGCCCTGTCGACGGGCGGGGTCGGTTTCGACCGAGAGGTAGTCCCGGTAGTGCCGGAAGGCCTCGGCGAAGCGCCCGAGCTGCTCGTAGGCGCGGGCGATGTTGAACACCACGTTGCGGTTGGGAACGAGGCGGTTGCTGGTCAGCAAGTGCTCTAGAGCACCAAGATAGTCACGACGCTGGTAGGCCGCGACGCCGAGCTCGAACTGGATGTCGGCCTCGTCGGCGAGGTCGAGCGAGGGCTCGGCGGCGAGGGCAAACGAGGCCCAGAACGAGGCCAGGAAAAAGAGCGGAATGTCTCACCTCTCCAGGCGAATGTCGTCGCCCGAGCCGCCGACGGGCGGCGTGCTGGGTCGCGCCGAGCGCGGGATCTTCTCGAGTTCCACCGCGAGCGCGCCGTCGTCGTCGGGCCCGTCGAGGCTCAGGGTGCGCACCCGGTAGCCGGGTTGGCGCACCTCGAGTTGCGATGGCCGCGCCGGGTCGTAGCCCAGCTCCACGGGGCTCGGCCCGACGAGCTTGCCGTCGAGGTACACGCTCGCGCCCTCGGGGATCGTCGTCACCCGGAGGGTGCTGGCGGTGGCCGGCACGGCAGGCTTCGGTGCGGCCACGCCGTCGGCCATGACCCGGAGCGCCTCGTCCACGGGGACCTCGGGCGGTGGCTGCGTCGCGACCATGTCGCCACTGGTGCTGTACCACCAGATCCCCAACACGATGAGCGCCAGCGCGAAGAAGAGGAAGACCCCGGCGCCGGCGCCAAGAGCCAACCAGCGGCCAGTGGCGGGGGCCGCGGGCGGTGCGACAGGCGGCGTTGGCCCGAGGCGCACGCCCGCGTTGGCCAGCGAGCGCGTGATCTCCGGGGAGGCCAGGACCGTGGGCGAGGTGGGCAGGCGCGTGTCGACCGGGCTGGGGGCCATGTCCGAGGGCGACCAGGTGCGCGCGGCGGCCTGCGGCTTCTCGTCGGTGGCCGACTCGTCTTCCAAGGGGAGGTCGACGGTGGCCTCGGGCAGGTCGGATACCGGCAATAGCCGCGTGGCCCGCAAAGCGAGGATCACCGCGTCGGCGTCGGCGTAGCGAGCGCGCGGGTCTTTCTCGAGGAGACGACGCAGGAGCGCTTCGAGTTGCGACGGGACGCCCTCGGGCGCGTGTAGGGCCGGCACCGGGTCGTTCAGGTGCATCAAGAGCGTCCGCACCGGCTCGCTCGACGAGAAAGGCGGCGCCCCCGACAACATCTCGAACATCATCACGCCGAGGGCGTAGAGGTCGGCGCGACCGTCAATCTGCTCCTGCCTTACTTGCTCCGGCGCCGTGTAGCGGGGCGAGCCCACGAAGCTGCCGTCGGTGGTGAGCGACTCGGCGCCCTCGGCCATCACCTTGGCCACGCCGAAGTCGAGCACCTTGACCGCCTCGCCTTCCTCGGTTTGCGCCAGCATCACGTTCGACGGCTTCAAGTCGCGATGCACGATGCCAGCCCGGTGGGCCTCGCGAAGGGACCGGCAGATCTCGTGGGCCACGCGCACCGTGCGCGCGGCGGAGAGCGGACCCTCGCTCCGCATCGCCTGGGAGATCGTGCGCCCGCGAACGAACTCCATCACCATGTAGAAGGTCTGCTCGCCAGCCACGTCGATCGAGCCATAGTCAAAGACGGTCACGGTGTTGGGGTGACGGAGCCGGGCGCAGGTGGCCGCTTCCAAGAGGAATCGTTTCTCCAGCGCCACGTCGTCGAGCGCCGTTCCCATCGCCGGGCGGGTGAGGATCTTCAGCGCCACCTCGCGACCGAGAGGCGCCTGTTCGGCCCGATAGATGCGCCCCATCCCCCCGCGCGCCACGAGCTCGATCACGTGGTACTTCCCGGCGACCACGGCACCGACGAGCGGATCGTTCACCGCAGACGGTGGCGGACTCCCGGGTGGTGGCAGCCCTTGGGCGCTCGACACGCGCGAAGCGTAGCATGCTGGCCAAGGGCGCCCGCGGCGTGTAGGGTTCTGGTGTCGATGCACGACGAGCACGCCACACCCCGCTTCGTCGCCGCCCTCGACCCCGGGCAGCTCAGGCTCGGACCGATGCTCCTGCGGCTCGCGGCCGCGATCGGCGCAATGGTCCTGGGTGTCTTGGCCCTCGCCTACTGCTTCCGCGCCCCGCTGGAGGCGGCCGGCAACGCGCTCGTCGCGGCCACCGGCATCGGCGGCATCGCGGCGGTGGTGCTCGCCCTCGATCCGTTGCCGGGGCTCGGCTTCCAACCTGGACTGGTCCTGGGCACGGCGGCTGGGGTGTCGGCCTGGCCGCTCTTCTTCACCGCCTCGCTGGCCTCGATGGGCTCTTCGGTGCTCGGCTGGGCGCTGGGGCGCTGGGGTCGTCGCCTGCGCTGGCTGGAGCGCATCCTGCTGGTCTCCGGTGCCGCCGCGGCCGTTACCCGCTGGGGTGGCCGAGCGGTGGCCATCGCGGGCGTCACCCCGATCCCCTTCGGTCTCGCCACCGTCGCTGCCGGCGCCGTCGGCATGCCGCTCGACGTCCTGGCCCTCGCCGCCACCGCACGGTGGATCAAGATCGGGCTTTCGCTGCTGGCAATCTCGCTCGGGTGGGACGCCGCCACCGGGTAGCGGCGCCTAGGCGCGCAAGACCGCCAGCAGGTAGGCCCGCAGTTCGGCGAGTCGGAACGGCTTCTCGACCGGCTCGATGCGCTCGTCGATCACGAATCGACGCGACTCGGCGTCGGCCGCCCCCCCCGACATGAAAACGATCTTGGGTCGAGATGGCCTCATGCTTGCGATCTCCGCGTGAACGCGGGCGCCTCCGCCGTCGGGCATCATCAGGTCGCAGAGCACGAGGTCGAAGCGCTCCGCGCCGCCAAGCAGCGCGATCGCCGGGAGCACCCCCTCCGCGTACACCACCTCGAACTGGTCGGAGAGGCCCATGGTCACGAGGTCGGCGATCATCGGCTCATCATCGACTACCAGCAGTCTCGGTCGCGACACTCCCGCGCGTGGCGGCGGCGGCGTGCGCGCGCGCATCGGCAAGGGCTGCGGCGGGAGCGAGAGGGTGCGGGCGGGCATGGGCTCGGCGGACACGGGCAGGCGGAGCGCGAAGCAGGCGCCGGGCTCCCCCGGGTTCTCGAGCACCAGCCGTCCGCCGAGCCCCTCCACGATGCTCTTCGACAACCACAGCCCGAGGCCGGTCCCCTCCCCGTCTTCCTTGGTGGTCACGAAGGGCTCGAAGATGCGAGCCGCGAGCTCAACCGGCACGCCAGGTCCATTGTCGCGGACCCGAACCACGACCGTTCGCCCTTCGTCGGCTGTGGTGATGTCGACCGTGCCGCCGGTGCGGTTGCCTACCGCCTGCGACGCGTTCACGACCAGGTTGAGCACCACCTGGCAGAGCCGCCGCTCGCCCACCCTCGCGGGTCGGCGCGCGCCCTTGTCGCGCTTGACCCTCACGCCCTTGAGGCGGCTGCGCGCGAGGACCACGGCGCGGTCGATCACCGCGTCGACGTCGGCCAGGGGCTCCTCCGTGGCGTCGGGGCGCGCGAAGCCCGACACGTCGCGCACGATCACCGCGATGCGCTCGGCCGCGTCGCGCACGTCGGCGAGGGCGATGCGGTCGGCGCCGTCCGCGCGCGCCTCGAGCTCGGCCACGCGGTTGAGCACGAAGGTGAGCGGGTTCTGGATCTCGTGGGCAATGCCGCTCGCCAACAATCCGAGGGCGGCCATGCGGTCGGTGCTGGCGAGTTGCGCCTCGGCGCGCCGGCGGGCAGTGATGTCGCGACCCACGAGCAAGCGAGCGGGGCTGCCGTACCAGGGCACGTCGACATCGCGCACATCGAGCAAGACGCCGTTGCCGTCGGCGCGTTCGACAAGAAACTCGGTCGAGCCGCCGCTGAGGGTGCCCCGGCGCAACTGCTGGAGGCGGAGGAGATCGTCGGGACGGACGATGTTGCCGAGTGGCGCACCCACCAGCTCCGCCTCGCTGCGCCGGAGCACCGAAAGCGCGACCGGGTTGGCGTGGAGCACCACCTCGTCGCGGTACACCAAAACCACGTCGGGGAGCGCGTCGACCACGTGCGACATGCCGATGGCAAGCTCGGCCGCCTCGCGTCGGGCCAGGTCTTCCTCGGTGGCGTCGCGCGTGACACCCGCGACGCCCACGATGCGCCCGTCGTCGTCACGCCAGGGCCACTTGCGGGTGACGAGGTCGTGAGGCCCGTCGGGGAAGGGGCGCCGCACGCGCACCGTCAGCGGCTCGCCCGTGGCCACCACTCGCCGGTCCTGCGCGATGACCTCGGCCGCCACGTCGGGCTCGAAGATCTCGCGGTCGCTGGCGCCGATCACCTCCCTGGGGGTGAGACCCAGGAGCGCCGCGCCGCCATCGTTGATGAAGTCGTAGCGCCCATCGAGGTCTTTGATGTACACCATCTCGGCGGCGTTCTCGAGCGCGTCGAACAGGCGCCAGCGCGTGGCCCGGAGCTGCGCGCGGGTGAGCGCCAGCTCGGCGGCGAGTGCATTGAGCTGGTCGTCAGCCACGGCGCCGATCTACCATGCGGCGGCACTAAGGAGGCACGATGTGGATTGTCCTGGCCCTGGCTTGCACCGTCGACGAGGGCGAAGCCGAGCAGGCGCCCGTCACCTGCGACGAGGGCGCGGCGCTCTTGCGCGATGTCTGCGACGTGGAGGGCGTGGTCATCGACCTCGACACCGAGACGGCTGACTGCCAGTCGCGACCGGAAGAATGGCAGGAGTGCTGGCTCCAGTGCGTGTTCGACGAGCGCGATGCCGGTTGCGACCCCGCGATGCTCGACTGCGCCGACGCCTGCGTGACCGAGTAGGCCAGCGGATCGCCACGAGTTCGATTACAACCGCCGGTCATGCGCTACAGCCCATTTCTCATCGGCCTGCTCGCTTGCTCCGACTTCAACCTCGAGGGCCTCGACAACAAAGACGCCAACACCGACGGCGACGACACCGCCTTCGACCCCGAGGAAGAAGACCTCGGCGCCTGTGACCCGGAGGAGTTCGAGCCCGAGTCGGTGGCGCTGTCGGACACCTGCCACTTCGACATCGGCGGCTTCGAGCCTGTGATTTCCTGGGAGGCCGAGGGCAATGCCTGCTCGCTCCCCGCAGTGGGCGACATCAACGGCGACGGCATGCCGGAAGTGGTGATCACCTGGGGCTGGTTGTTCGAGCCCTTCGGCGAGTTCGCCGCCTACTCGGGCGACGGGAGCGGTGAGCTGTGGCGAACCAGCGGCGCGAGCATCGGCTACGGCTCGGGCCCCACCCTCGCCGACCTCGATGGCGACGGGCAGGCCGAGATCCTCGGCGTGAAGCTCCACGAGTACAACCTCATCGCCAACAACCCCGTCAGCATCGTCATGTACGACAGCGAGGGCAACTTCCTGGCCGAGTCCGACACCTACTCCGACGGCGAGTTCGACCACGTCACCGGCATCGTCGTGTCCGACATGGATCACGACGGCCACGCGGAGATCATCGCAGGGCGCGTGATCCTCAACGACGACCTCACCGAGCGCGGCGTGGGTCGCGATGGCCGCGGCTGCGACAACTACTTCGGCGTGGGCGGGCTTTACGGGGAGGGCGCAACGCCCGCCGTGGCCGACATGGACCTCGACGGCGTGGAGGAGGTGATCGTCGGTAACGCCTTCTACGATCCCGATGGTTACTCGATCATGGAGGTGCGCGGTGGGCCCGACGGTGCACCGGCGATCGGCAACTTCGACGGCGACGCCGAGGGCGAGTTCGTGCGCGCCACCTACAGCGAACTCGTCGCCTACGACACCGATGGCACCGAGATGTGGACCTACGCGCTGCCCGGCGGCGGCGGCGACAACTCGGGCATCATGTCGGTGCCCACCGTGGGCGACATCGACGGCGACGGCCTCCCCGAGGTCGTCGCGGCGCGGGCCAACAACATCTGGGCGGTGAACGGGGAAGACGGCTCGGTGCTGTGGAGCGCGCGGGTGACCGACACCACCGGCGCCTCGGGCGCCTCGCTGTTTGACTTCGAGGGCGACGGCATCCAGGAGGTGGTGTACTTCGACGAGGTGGCGGTCTACGCCTTCGACGGCACCAACGGCGACGTGAAGTTCAAGTCCGACGAGCATGCGTCGGACACGATGTACGACTACCCGGTGATCGCCGACGTCGACGCCGACGGCCATGCCGACGTTGTCGTGACCCACGACGGCAACTTTGCCGGCGGGGCAGGCTTCTCGGTGTACCGCGACGTGAAGAACTCCTGGGCACCGGCGCGATCGGTGTGGAACATGCACGCCTACGACATCACCCACGTCAACGACGACCTGACGATCCCGACCACGGCGGTGCAGAACTTCAGCAGCTACAACAACTTCCACTCGGCGTTGGCGCTGGCCCCCGGCGAGGCCCTCGGCGACGAGCTGTCAGCCGAGATCCTGTCTACCTGCGAGGACGACTGCGACCGCGGCTGGTACCTCGTCACCGCGCGAGCGCAGAACACGGGCTCGGCCAACGTGGCGGCCGGGGTGTCGCTCTCGCTCTACGCGGAGATCGACGGCGCGCTGGTCAACCTCGCCACGGAAACCCTCACCGACGCGGTGCCCTCGGGCATGACCTCGGAGGCGGTGATCTTCGCGGTGGAGTCCAGCGACATCGAAGACGCCGACGCGCTCTGGGTATACGTCGATGACAACGGCAGCCGCACCGGCTTCGTGTCGGAGTGCGACGAGACCAACAACGGGGCGATGGTGAAAAAGCCCTTCTGCAGCAGCAAGTAGTGCGACGAGGCTGGATCGTTGGCGCCGCGGTCGGGGCGCTTGCGTTAGCCGGGCTGTCGCGACAGGTCGCCTACGTGCCCGACGGCGAGATGGCGCCCAGCTACTTGCGGGGCGACCTGCTTCTGGTCTTGCCGCTCGAGCCCCGCGAGGGCGACGTGGTGGCCCTGCGCGACCCCCTCGACGCCTCGCGCTGGACACTAAGGCGCGTGGAGGGCATCGGCGGCGCCGCGCGCTACTCCTCGGCGGGCGTGCACACCTCGAACCGTCCCAAGTCGAGACTGCTCGACATGGGCGAGTTCGACGGGGAGGCGATTCGCCTGGAGGGTGAACATCTCGTGTCGCGACGACTCGACGAGGTGACCCGCTACGAGCACGACGATGTCGGCATCCCCGACGACGCCGCATACCTCTCGGCCGACTCGCGGGACCGCGCGATCGACAGTCGCTGGTGGGGCCCGGTGCCGCTCGACGCGCTCGGGGGCGTGGTCGTCTTCCGGCTTGGCGCCCCGGCCACGCCCTGGCGAGGCTGGACCGGCGGCCGGAGCGAGGGCGTGGTCATTCCGCAGTCCACCGAGGCGGCGGGCTAGTCCTTTTCCTGGTACGAATACCGCTCTTCCAACCAGGGGTCGGCGCGATTGTGGTACCCGCGCTCCTCCCAGAAGCCCCGGCGATCCGCGGGCAGGAACTCGAGCCCACACACCCACTTGGCGCTCTTCCACGCGTAGAGGTGGTGAACCACGAGGCGGATCGGTCCCCCGTGCTCGGGGGTGAGCGGCGCGCCGTCGTGTCGCAAGGCGAGGAGGTTGTCGTCCCTCGCGAAGTCGCCCATGGGCAGGTTCGTCGTGTAGTCGATGCTGTCGTAGCAGTGCACGAGCACGTGGGTAGCGGTGTCGCGCGGGCGCGCGAGGTCGATCATCGTCTTGACCGACACCCCTTCCCAGAGGTTGTCGTAGCGCGACCACGTGGTGACGCAGTGAAAGTCACGGGTAACCGCGATCTTCGGCAGATCGTTGAGCTCGGCCCAGCTGAGCTTGACCGGGTTTTCCACGTCGCCCCACACCCGGAAACGCCAGGTGGCGGCATTGAAGTCGGGGATGGGTCCCTCGTGCAGCACGGGGAAGCCCTTCACCAGCTTCTGGCCCGGGGGCAGGCGCTCTGTCGACCGTGCCTTCGCCTTGTCCTTGCCGGGTCGCCAGAGCATCTCAGGCGCCCGTGAGCTGGAGGGTGGAGAAGCCGAAGCGCACCTTCAGGGTCATCTCGTCGTCGCTGATGTCGAGAGCCACGTCGTCGACGCCCATCTTCACGCGCAGGGGCCCACCGGCCGGCGCCACCATCTCCTCCACCTGGTCCTTGCGCAGGATGGGCACGGGGTTCACCTTGTCGACCTGGTCGTGGAGCAAGCGCTCCACCCCTCGCGACAACATCTGCAGCACGAAGGACTCGCCGAGATCCACCTCGACGTCTTGCAGGCGGCCGATGAGCGCGCGCTTCTCGCGGTCGTAGTGAATGTCGGCGAGCGCCGCCTCGGCGCCGATGCGCTTCTCGAGCACGAAGGGGATCTCGATGTTCTCGCGCAGCAAGTACACCTTGCCCGTCGCGACCGCCTTCACGTGCGCCTCGACGCCGAAACGCTGCGCCGCGTACTTGAAGTCCGAGCCGTCGCGGTCGACCATCACCTGCCAGTCGCCCTGCACCTTCACCAGCTCGTCGACCACTCGCCACACCGTTTCCCGGCGGTTCTCCCACACCTTCACCGCGGCGTCCTTGCCGCGCACCACCACCGGCGGGAGCTGCACGTTGCGATCTTCCAGGAGCCCGCGCACCTTCTGCCGCACGCCGAGCTGCTTCACCCCCACGCGCACCTGTTGCACGAGGTCAAACGTGCCCTTTCCCACCTCGAAGGGGAGGCCCACCCCGAACAGGTCGTTCCAGAGGGCCTTCCCGATGGTGAACTTCAGGTGGTAGCCGTCGCCAATCTGCTTGCTCATCCGCGCTCCGCGAGCGGGGAGTGTAGCAGGGGCGAGGCGCTCGCGGGCCCAACCCAGGTCGCGCCCGCCTGCCTAGAAGATCTCGTGCTGCGGGAACCAGTAGCCAATCTCGCGGACGGCGCTCGCGTCGCTGTCGGAGCCGTGCACCGCGTTCTCGCCCTTGCTGCGGGCGAAGAGCTTGCGCAGGGTGCCGTCGGCCGCCTGGGCGGGATCGGTCGCGCCCATGAGCTCCTCCCGGTAGCGGAAACGAACGTTCTCGCCCTCGAGCACCATCAGCACCAGGGGGCCCGAGACCATGAAGGTGATGAGCTCGCCGAAGAACCCACGCTCGCGGTGCTCGGCGTAGAAGCCCTCGGCCTCGCGGCGGGTGAGCTGCACCATCTTCATCGCCGCCACGCGCACGCCGCGCTCCTCGAGGTAGGCGATGATCGCCCCGATCTTGTTGTCCTTGACGGCGTCGGGCTTGATGATGGCGAAGGTCTGGTTCATGGGGGTCTCCGGGAAGGGCCGGCTTCTATCGGAGCCCCCGCGTCGCGGCTACTCGCGCCAGGGCACCAGCTGCGTGAGCACCAGGGGCGCCGGGCTGGGGCAGGTGCCGCATCGAAGCGCGAGCAGGTAGGTGCCCTCGGCCTCGAAGCCGGTGAAGGCGCTCCCATCGCTGGCGTCGAGCAGGAGCGACAGGTCGGCGGTGGTGCCGCCTGCGTGCTCGAGGGTCCACGTGCGGTCGGCGAGCAGCTCGATGTCGAGGAACTGGGTCTCGAGGTCGGCCATCGTGAGCTCGGCGTAGTAGGCGAGCATCACCGAGGTGACCTTGGTATCGACCAGCTCGGTCGCCTGCCCGGTCTGCGTCGCGGCGGTCCAGTCGAGTGTCCACGGTCCCGACGGCAACACCGCAAGGGGCTTGAGCGAGGTGAGGTCCGCCTCGTAGTCGAGCACCGAGCAGCCATCGTCGAGAACGCCGCTGGTCGAGGTCTCGCTCGCGCTCGGCTCGAGGAAGCCGATCATCCGGGCGCCACTCCCCACGGTGGTGCCGCTGGTGAGCAACACAAGGAAGCTGCCGTTGCCTTCCTTGAACTCACCCTCGATCTCGGGGTCGGTCCCGAAGAAACTGAGGTCGGACAGCCGAAAGCTCGTGGCATCGCCCGGCTCGTAGGAGATGTATAGGCTCATGTCGGCCATGGCCAACGAGTCGGTTGACAACCCTGCTTCCACCTCCGTTTCAGTGAGGTAGCGGAACATCAGGAGCGCGACATTGTCGATGTCGGCCACGGGGTCGAGGTCGTGACACTGGAGGTCTTTGTCGAGGTCCGCGAAGTCGATGGTGGCGTCGGACTCGGCGGCCAGGGAGATCGTGGGCCCGTCGAGGCGACCGTCGAAGGCGTAGTTGTTGTCGTCACCCAGCGTGATCAGCCCCGAGGCGTCGGGAGGATCGATTGTTTGACCGACCTCCGCCGTCTCGGCCGTGTCGGCGCTACCCACTACACACCCGAGGATAAGGCTACTCGTCAGCATAGAAACTCTGGAAGGGTTGCACGAAGGTCATGGCCTGGCCGAGGTCGGCGTTGAGCTGCCACAGCAAGCCGCCGGCCTCGTCGACCAGCTGGATCTCGCCCGAGGTCGACCAGGTCACCTGCGTGCTCCCGTCGCCGAAGCGCTGCACGTCGCCCTTGGCGTACACGTAGACCGGCGGCACGCGGATGTACTCCCAGAGCTGTTCGGCATCGAGGGTGCCCTCGTCGAGCTCAAGCTCCACGGCGCGGGAGTAGCCCCGCTCCGTGGCGCCGTTGTCGAAGATGAGCATGTGCCCGGGCTCGAGGACCTCGAACTGGTGTTGCATCGCGCCCACCTCGGTGCCCTCGGGGAAGTCGAACTGGTTGAGCATGCCGTTGAGGAACCAGTGCGTCTCGCCGGTCGACCGCGAGATCTTCGCGATGCTGCCAATCTCCTTCATCGAGAGGTAGTAGCAGTCCTCGCTGGCCTCGTACTCGATGCCGTTGCTGTGGGTCCAGTTGGAGCGCCCCTCGAGACCAAGGCCCGCCGGGTCGATCGCGTCCCATGCGTTCCAGATGGTGCTCTCGTTGCCGAGGGTGTCCATCTCCACGAGTCTGTCCGCCGCCCAGGCGCGGCCGTCGTCCATGGTGCGCTGCTCCACCACGATGAGCCCGATGTTGCCGTTCGGCAGTTCCACGAGATCGTGGTCGAAGTACGGGGCGGGCACACCAACG
>SXON01000227.1 GCA_005778355.1 Pseudomonadota bacterium
ATCGACGAGATCGACGCCATCGGTCGCCATCGCGGCGGTTTCCCCGGCGGCGGGCAGGAAGAGCGCGACCAGACGCTCAACCAGCTTCTCGTGGAGATGGACGGCTTCGACACGCGCGAGACGATCATCCTCATGGCGGCTACCAACCACCCCGACGTGCTCGACCCCGCCCTCCTGCGGCCGGGTCGTTTCGACCGGCGGGTGATGGTGCCCGCCCCCGACCTGCGCGGTCGCCTCGGCATCTTGCAGGTGCACGCCCGGCGAACGCCGCTCTCGCCGACCGTCGATCTCGAACGCATTGCCCGGGGAACGCCCGGGTTCTCGGGTGCCGACCTCGAGAACCTCATCAACGAGGCGGCGCTGCTCGCCGCCCGCAAGGGGCAGACACAGGTCGAGACGAACGATCTCGAGCAGGCGAAAGACAAGGTGGCGATGGGCGCTGAGCGCCGCTCGATGGTGCTCTCCGAGGAGCAGCGCCGCCTGGTGGCCTACCACGAGACCGGCCACGCGCTGGTGGCGCGGATCATCCCCGAGTCCGATCCCGTCAACAAGATTACCATCGTCCCCCGCGGGCGGGCGCTTGGCGTCACCCAGTACCTGCCGAGTGAAGACCGCGTCACCACGCGCACGCGCCTGGTCGCGATGCTGGCGCACATGCTGGGCGGCCGGGCGGCCGAAGAAGTGGCCTTCGGCGAGATCAGCACCGGCGCCTACGACGACATCAAGAAGGCCACGCAGCTCGCGCGCGCCATGGTGTGCGACTACGGCATGAGCCGCCTCGGCGTCGTGTCGCTCGGCGAGACGAACGAGTCGCCCTTCCTCGGCGGCCAGGCGCGCAGTCGCGACTTTTCCGAGGCCACCGCCGAGCGCATCGACGGCGAGGTCAACGCCTTGCTCGACGAGGCCTACCGCCACGCCTGCCAGATCCTGCGCGAGAACCGCCACGTCCTCGACCGCGTGGCCCAGGTGCTCCTGGAGAAAGAAACGCTCGACGGGGCCGACTTCGAGGCGCTGGTCGAGGCGAACAACCCCGTCGTACCCCGCGTGGCCTAGGTGCCCTGGCTCCGGGCGGCGGCCGTCGTCGTCGCCCTGCTCGCTGGCCTCGGGTTCGTCGCGACAGGGGCGACGCCCGATGACTTCATGCTCGTCGATGGGCTCGGCTGGGCGGTGGCGGAGAACCTGCGCGACGGCGCCTCGCCGCTCGACGGCGGGCGTTTCTTGTCGGGCGGCGGCGCAGGCCTCGGCACCTTGTTCGGCAACGTGTCCTGGGCGCTCGTCGCCGCGCCGGTGCAGCTCGCTCTGGGCCCCGGTGTCGCGACACAGCTATTGATCGCCCTGGTCGTCATCGTCAACGTGCTCGCCCTCGCGCGCATGGGCGCGGGTGCCGGCATGCCGTGGATCGGCGCCCTGCTGGGCGCCAACGCACTCGCCCTTTTCTCCGCCACCGGGGGACGCCCCGCGGACGCGCTGGGCGGTCTCGCGGTGCTCGGGCTCTGCACCGAGCGGGCGTGGCCTCGCCGCCTGTGGTTCGTGCTCGGCGCTCTACTCGCCCCCTGGCCCACCGCGGGGGCTTGCCTTGCCAGTCGGCGGGTGCTCCCCGGCGTCGGGGCCCTGGCGGTCGGGCTGCTCGCGCCGCCCGTCGGGAGCGCGGCGCACCCGGCCAGCTCCGGTGATCTCGCGTTCGGCGTGCTTGCCGGGGGTTTCGCGCTCCTGCTCCTCGGCGAGCGGCGGTGGCGCGGGGCCGGGCTCCTGCTCGGTCTCGGCTTGCTGGTCGGTCTCGACCCGCCGCCAGTGCAGGGGCTCGACATCGCGCTCCTGCCCTTGCCGGCGGGTGAGGGGATCGCGGTGGCGGCCCTATGGGCGGCTCCGGTGCTGGTGATCCGGTACCTGCGCGCCGAGGGTCGTGTCGCGACACGCGCATTACTTGGCGCGGTGTTGCTGGTTGACCTGATCGCGGCGGGTGGATCCCTGTCGCGACCGGTGCGCCCGCCGCCGAGCGCCTTGCTCGTTGCCCTCGCGGTCGACCCGGGCACCACCGCGCTCTCGGTCTTGCCTGATGGCAGCGTCGCGACGGTGGGCCTCCTGCCTGATCACCGCCAGCTGGTGGTGGGCTTGCCGCGGGGGGGCCGGGTGGCCGACGACAACCCCCCGCCGATGGGGCTCAAGCGCGGCACCCTGCTCGTCGGTGCCAGCTCCGCCGAGGCCTCGGTGCTGGCCACCGCGCTCGGCGCCCCTCGTGGGGTGGGGCCCGGCCTCGCCTACTGGGCGGCGCCGTGAAGCTGATGGGCATCGTCAACGCCACGCCGGACAGCTTTGCGGACGGGGGGCGGTACCGTCCCCTCGACCAGGCCCTGCGGCTCTGCGATGAGGGCGCGGACATGATCGACATCGGTGGGGAGAGCACCCGACCCGGGGCTGCGGAGGTGGCGGTCGACGAGGAGTTCGCGCGCGTGGTGCCGGTCGTCGCGGGGCTGCGCGCCGCCCGGCCCTCGGTGACCATCAGCGTCGACACGCGACGTGCACGCGTGGCCGCCCTGGCCATCGACGCCGGCGCCAGCGTGATCAACGACGTGTCGGCGGGGGCCGACCCGGCGATGTTTCCGCTGTGCGCCGACCGGGCCTGCGCGATGGTACTGATGCACATGCGCGGGACCCCGGCCACCATGCGATCTCTCGTCGACTACGACGATGTCTGCGTGGATGTATGGCGCGCCCTCCAGGCCCGGGCCGAGGCCGCCCGCGCGGCCGGCGTCAAGACGCTCTGGCTCGATCCGGGCATCGGCTTTGCCAAGACCGCGTCGCAGTCCCTGGCGCTCCTGCGCGACCTGCCGAGTCGTCGTGACCTGCCGGTGCTGGTAGGCGCCTCGCGCAAGTCTTTCCTCGCGGGACACGGCCCGCAGGCTACCCCGGAGGAACGCCTGCCGGGCTCGCTCGCGGTTGCGCTCTGGTGTCGCGACGCGGGCGTGGATGTACTGCGGGTGCACGACGTGGCGGCCACCCGCGGGGCGCTCGCGACCTGGGGCGCGCTCCAGGGGGAAACGTCGTGATCGAGCTTGCCCAGCTCTACCTCGGCGACCTGCGCTTCACCGATGTCATCGACATCGTGCTGCTCTGGTTCGTGCTCTACCAGGCGCTCATCCTGGTGCGGGGCACGCGCGCCTTGCAGTCGCTGCTCGGCATCGGCGCTGCGGGCGCGCTCTACGTCATCGCCGGGCAGTTCGAGCTCTACGCGGTGCACTGGATCTTCGAGAAGTTCTTCGACATTGCCGTGCTCGCGGTCCTCATCCTCTTCCAGAACGACATTCGCCGCGGGCTCGCCGGCGCGGGCGGGCGCTTGTTTCCCACCCTCGGCCAGAAGACAGACCAGACCGCCTTCGAGGAGATCGTCCGCGCGAGCTTCCTCATGGCCAGCCGTCGCATCGGCGCGCTGATCGCCATCGAGCGGCAGGCCACCCTCCAGGAGTATGCCGACAGCGGCAATCGCCTGGACGCACGCTTGTCCGCCGAGCTCTTGATGTCGATCTTCCACCCGACGAGCCCGTTGCACGACGGCGCGGTGGTCGTGCGGCGTGGCCAGGTGCTGGCCGGCAAGGTGTTCCTGCCCCTGTCGCTCAGTCGCGAGATCAGTCGCTTCGTCGGCACGCGTCACCGGGCGGCGGTGGGGCTCACCGAGGAGACCGACGCCGTGGTGGTCATCGTGTCTGAGGAACGCGGCTCGGTGGCGGTGGTGGTCGCCGGCGAGGTGCGTCCCGTGGTGGACGCAAACGAGCTCCGGCAGCGGCTGGTCGAGGCCTTCGATCCCGCGACGAAGCCGCTGGGGGCGCACCCGTGAAGACCAAGCTCGCTGCGTTTCGAGATAGTATTACCAATAACCTTGGCTATAGACTGGTGGCGCTCTTCCTGGCGCTGGTGCTCTGGGTCTTTGTCCAGAGCGAACAGCGCGTGGAGACCCGCGCCCGGGCGGTCGTGAGGTGGGTGCTTCCCGAGGGCATGGCCCTGGTGGAGCCGCCGGTCGAGAGCGTGACTTTGACCGTGGAGGGCGTGCAGGCCATTGTCCGCACGCTCCGCCAGCGGGAGCTCGGCATCGAGATTGATCTCAGCAAGGCCCGCGAGGGCGACGTGGCGATCGACCTCGCGCAGAAGACCATCGAGGGACTGCCGCAACAGCTGCATGTCTTGTCCGTGGCTCCGTCGCAAGTTCGCGTCACCCTCGACCGTGTCTTGCGTCGTAAGGTGGGCGTGTCGCCCAACCCCGTCGGCAAGGTGGCGGACGGCTACCGGGTGATCGACGTGAGCGTGTCGCCGCAGCGTGGCGAGCTCGTCGGGCCGGTGTCGATCTTGAAGGACGTCGACAGCGTGACCACCGAGGAGGTCGACGTAGGCGGCCTGCGAGAAGACGCCGACTTCACCGTGGGGCTGGCGCTGCGGAAGGGCATCGCCGTGGCCGGGAAGGGGCAGGCGTTCACGGTGCACGTGGACGTGGAGCCCATCGTCACCGAGCGGCGCTTCGAGGGGGTGCCGGTCCTGGTGCGCGACGGCGCCTACGTGGCGTCGACCCAGTCGGTCGCCGTGCAGCTGGCGGGCCCGGAGGAGGAGCTGTCGAACATCGACGCGGGGGTGGTGAGCGTGATGGTGTACCTCCCCGAGGGCTACGCGGACGCAGCCGGGGAGGCGCGGCACGGCAAGGGCAACGGGCCGCGCTACGAGGTGGTTCATGGCGGCAGCGAGGCGGTGAAGGTGCAGGGAGTCGAGCCTGATCGCATCGCCATCATTCGCAAGGAGTAAAGCATGCAGTTCGGCACCGATGGTATCCGCGGTCGCGCGGGGATCGAGATCACCCCGGAGCTCGGCCGCAAGCTGGGCAACGCCGTGGCCCGGGTGATCGGCGCCCACGTGTGGGTTGCGCGTGACACGCGCCCTTCTTCGCCGGGGATCGCCGAGGCCGTTGCGCTCGGCGTCGTGGAAGGGGGGGGCTACGCCACCAGTCTCGGGGTCTTGCCCACGCCGGGGCTCTCCGCGCGGCTCGCGGAGGATCCGGGCAGCGCCGGGGTGATGGTCACCGCCTCGCACAACCCCGAGGCCGACAACGGCCTCAAGGTGCTGTTCGCCGACGGCAAGAAGCTCGGCAGTGGCGTGCTCGCCGCGCTCAGCCGCGAGATCGACAACCCGGTTCGCCGCCCCGGTGGCAGCCAGCGCACCCTCGACGACGGCGTGGATCGCTACGTGAAGTGGCTGCTCGCCCACCTGCCCCCCGGTCGATGGCTGGAGGGGAAGCGCATCCTGTTCGACCCCGCCATGGGCGCGTCCGCCCAGGCTGGGCGCAAGGTGCTGGAGCAGCTCGGCGCGGAGGTCGAGCTCTTCTCCGGCCGGGCCATCAACGATCGCTGCGGCTCGGTGCACCCGCAGTTCGCGGCGATGGCGCTCAGGAAAGGGGGGCACGACGCGGCGGTGGTGCTCGATGGCGATGGCGACCGCGTGGCGCTCGTGGCGAGCGACGGTCGCATCCTCGACGGCGATCACGTGTTGTGGATCCTGCGCGAGGGTCCGCTCATGGTGGGCACGGTGCTGACCAACCTCGGCCTCGAGCGCGCCCTTTCCCGCGAGGGCATCCGGCTGCATCGCACGCCGGTGGGCGACACCTACGTGGCCGCCTCGATGGACGACCTCGGCGCCAAGATCGGCGGCGAGCCCAGTGGACACGTCATCGTCAAGGGCGCCACCCCGACTGCCGACGGGATGCTGGTGGGGCTGTGCGCGCTGGCCCGGGCGCCGGGGCTGTCGACCGATGGCTATGCGCCCTGCCCGCAGGCCCACGCCTCGCTCAAGGACGTCTTCCGCACCGACATCGACACGAGCTTCGTCACCGAGCTGGGCGGTCGCGTGGTGGTCCGCAAGTCGGGCACCGAGGCCGTGGTGCGGGTGATGGTGGAACACGAGGACGTGACGCTGGCCAACACCCTCCGCGACCGGGTAGCGGCGCTCTTGCGAAAGGAAGTCTGATGCGACGTCTCGGTGTCAATGTCGACCACGTGGCCACGCTGCGGCAGGCGCGGCAGGCCCGCTACCCCGACCCACTGGCGGCGGCGCTGGTGGCCGAGCGAGCCGGCGCGGCGCAGATCACCGTGCACATCCGGGGGGATCGCCGGCACGTGCAGGATCACGATCTCTACCGGATGCGCCAGTCGGTGCAGACGCTGCTCAACGTCGAGGCGGCCACCACGCCGGAGATGGCGGCCATCCTGCTCGATGTGCGTCCCCACCGGGTGACGCTCGTGGCCGAGCGCCCGGGCGAGGTGACCACGGAGGGCGGCCTCGACGTGGCCGGGCAGCGGCAAGAAGTGGCGCGCTTCGCCGCCCGCATGCAAGACGCCGGGATCCACGTGGCCCTTTTCATCGACCCCATCACTGAACAGGTGCAGGCGAGCGCGCTCCCGGGGGTCGACATGGTGGAGCTCAACACCGCGAAGTGGAGCGAGACGGGCCACGCGCACGAGCTCGCACGGCTCGCCGCCGCCACGATGGAGGCGCGGGACTTCGGCCTCCAGGTGGCCGCGGGGCACGGGCTCACCCTGCACAACCTGCGCCCGGTGGTCGACGCCGCCCCCGACATCGAGGAGTACAACATCGGCCATGCCTTGATCGGTGACGCGGTCTTCCTCGGCCTCGAGGGCTCGGTGCGTCGCTACCTGGAGCTCTTGCGGTGACGCCGATCTCCCGGGCGGCCGCGATCCGCGCGCTCGACCGGACGGTGATCGACGGCCTCGGCTTGCCCTCGGCGGTCTTGATGGAGAACGCGGGGCGCGGCGTGGCCGAGGTGATCGCCCGACGCTACTCGTCGCGTCCCACGCTGGTTCTCTGCGGGCCGGGCAACAACGGGGGCGACGGCTACGTGATCGCGCGGCACCTCGCGCTCATGGGGTGGACGGTCCGCGCCCTGCCGCTGTTGCCGCCCGCCTCGCCGGACTGCGTTCTCAACTTTGGTGTCGCGACGAGATTGGGGCTGGTCGGCCCGCTCAACGCCCACGAACTGGTGGTCGACGCGGTTTTTGGCACCGGGCAGCGTGCCCCGTTGAACCTACCACCCTTCGATCCAGGCTCCTCGCCCGTTGTGGCGGTCGACGTGCCCACCGGGATCGATGCCGACACGGGCCAGCGCCTGGGTGACTTCCCCGCGCCGAGCTGCGTGGTGACGATCGGTCGGCTGAAGCCCTTCTTGTTCACCGCCGCCTACGAGTACGATCTCGTGGACATCGGTCTCGAGCGCGTGGCTTCGGAGGCGCCTGAGGCCGTGCTTGCCGACCGCCCCTGGTTGCCCCCGCTCGGTCGCGACGCCACCAAGTTCGACCGTGGGCACGTGGGCGTGCGTGCCGGGAGCCCCGAGAAGACCGGCGCCGCCGTGCTCGCCTGCCTCGGCGCGCTGCGAGCGGGTGCCGGCCTTGTGACGCTCTGCATCGCCCGGGAGGCATGGACTCGGCTGGGCGCGCTGCCGCCGGAGGTGATGGTGGTGGAGCCCGGCACGAGCATCTCGCCGAGCGCCTGGGTGGTCGGTCCTGGGCTCGGCCGCGCGGTAGACGAGGAGCTCCGTCGCCTGTGGCGCGAGTTCGCCGGGCCCGCGGTGTTCGACGCCGACGGGCTGAGAGCGCTGGACGGTTCGCCTCCGGCCGGCGTGCGGGTGATCACCCCGCACCCCGGCGAGGCGGCCGCGTTGCTCGGGGGGGACTGGCGGGTACTGCAGGCCGACCGCCTCGCGACGGCGCGCCGCCTGTCGGCCATCGCTCCCTCCATCTACAAGGGCGCGCACCCCATCGTGAGTGGCACTCCCCTGCGGGTCGTTCCTGGTGCGCACCCGGCGCTCGGTACCGGCGGCAGTGGCGACGTGCTCGCGGGCGTCTGTGGTGCGCTGCTCGCTCAGGCCCCTGGCGCCGACCCTGCCGACGTGGCGCTCGCCGCTTGCTGGCTGCACCAGCGCGCCGCCGCCGATCTCCCCGCCGGCGCCTTGCCCTCCGAGGTGGCCGCGCGTATCCCCGCCCTGCGATGACCCACGAGTTCGACGTCGCGACCGTGGAGCAAACCCAGGCCGTGGGCGCCTGGCTCGCCTCGCAGGTACAGGAGGGGACGGTGATCCTCCTCGAGGGCGGCCTCGGGGCCGGGAAGACCACGCTGGTGCAGGGCCTCGCCCTCGCCCTCGGCGTCACCCGGCCTGTCACGAGCCCCACCTACGCCATCGTCCATGAGTACCCCGAGGCCCGCGTCCCCCTCTTCCACGCCGACGTCTACCGGCTGGCGCACGCCGAGGAGCTCGTCCAGACCGGCATCGCCGAGCGTGTCGGCGAGTCCGGCTGCTGGGT
This sequence comes from Pseudomonadota bacterium, assembly GCA_005778355.1. Lineage (GTDB taxonomy): Bacteria > Myxococcota_A > UBA796 > UBA796 > SXON01 > SXON01. Next base: position 8,349 of record SXON01000227.1, read on the forward strand.
GATCGAGTGGGCCTCTCGTTTTCCCGGCGCCTGGCCCCCGGCCATCCACGTCGAGTTCGACGAAAGGAGCCGGAGGTTAAGGGTTAAGACTTAGCTCTTGACGCGTCGAGGGTGTCGGCAGTTGTCGGGAGTCTACGACATCGACACCGATGACGACGACGACATCGTTCTCGCACTGGTTCGCCGACCCCAGTTGCCCGCTCACCGGCCTCGGGTCGCCTCCTGCAAGCCGCCGGCGGCGGAGACCGCCTCGAGGGCGCGTCGCGAGCGATTGCTGACTGAACCACCTCCGTCGCGAGCACAAGCTCGTCGAGATGTCACTCGGAGCCGAGCGGTCGGCCTGAGATCGTCCGGGGGCCACGGGCAAAGCTACATTCTCAGCGCCTCGACGGCTGGCGCGGTGGCCTCGGCGGCGCCCCCGTGCCAGCTCAGGCAGCTTCTGCTCACGACGGCTCCGCCTCGAACAGTAATCGCTTCCGACGCCCGGTTCACGCCCTCGTGCTCCGCCTCGCCGCAGCCGTCGCGACTGCAGTGTCCACGAAACCGCGAAACACTGCCAACCGTCAACACCCTCTTCGCTCTTGACGCGTCGAGAGCGCCTCAGTCCCAGTCCCAGTCGCCACCGCCCCCGGCGGACGACGGACTAGACGTGTCGACGTCGATGCCCCACCAGGTGTCGCTGCACACGTACTGGTGCACGAGCAAGCCCGTGGCCGCCTCGCTCGCCACCGCAGCGAGCACACCTGCACAGGCGATGGGTTCGAGCGCTTGCGCGAGCTCGGTCGAAGGCTGGCAGGTGGCCTCGACCGCGACGAGGCTCACCACCGTGCCGGTGAGGGGGTTCCAGCTCACCGGCACCACCTCGATCTCGGCGTCACTCACCACGGAGCACACCTGGTCGACGCGGCAGAGCTTCTGCACCACGTGCGGTCGCGACAGCAGGTCCGCGCGAATCGCCGCCGGCTCCACCTCGGGCCACAGCCCGAAGGTGGGCAGTCGCCCGCAGCAACAACCCGCGCACCCGGCAACGATGATGGCGAGGCAGCCGACGCGAGTCTGCATGCGAAAGGTGCCGGAGGTTAAGAGTTAAGACTTGGCTCTTGACGAGACAAGAGGACGTATCGTCCCGGCCGGTGGGCTGATGGGAAGTGGTTCTCGCCGCCGCGACATCTTCGACGGGACGACCACCCCGGCGCTTGACCCACGCCCGCCGGTGAGCATCCCTCCCGCGGTGTTCACGCCCGCCCACGACCCCTGGCTGCGGCGCGCCGAAGGCGTGGTGGATGCCACCCTCGAGGGCGCGCGCTGGCTCTACGACGACGAGGGGCGCCTCGCCGCGCTCCTGTCGCTGGCGCTCGCCTTGGCGCTCCTTCTCCCCGTGTCGCGTCCCGAGTTGCCCTCGGTGATCGTTCATCTCCCCGGCACCGGCTGGGTCGATGCCGCCACCGTGGAGGGCGTCCCCTCGGATGCTCGCGACGGAGATCGCCTCGTGCTCGTCACTGGGCGAGCTGTCCGTGCCGCCGCGCCGCCCCCCGCCGTAGATGGCGCGGGTGTGCCCGAGCGCGCTTTCAACCGGGCGATATCGCTGAACAACGCGTCGCCGGTCGAGCTCGAAACGCTCCCTGGAGTGGGACCGGCCCTCGCCGCGCGCATCGTCGCCGGGCGGCCCTACGACTCGGTCGATGCCCTCGACCGCGTGAAGGGGATCGGACCGAAGACCCTGTCGCGGCTACGGGGACGGGTGGAGCCCTAGCCGCACGGCCCCGTCGACGAGCTCACAACCACCGCTTCACCCTGAACCAAACCACCAGCGCGGCCGCGCTGGCCACCATCAACAGGATCGCCCCCCAGAATCCCAGCGGATCGTGCGTGGTGGGGATGACGTCGAAGTTCATACCGAACACGCCAGACACCACCGTCATCGGCAGCAACAAGGTGCTCACAATCGCGAGGTACTTCATCACGCGGTTGAGGTTCTCGTTGATGTGATCGGACCGGACCTGGAGGGCGCCCGAGCACACCTCGGCGAGCAGCGCCGCGGTGTCGATGACGGCGTCGATGTGGTCGAGCACGTCCTGGAAATAATGGCGCCCCGGGTCTTTCTCGTCGAGCCCGTCGCGAAGCCGGGTGATGATCTCGCGTTGCGGCAAGAGCGAGCGTCGGAGCAAACCGAGGTGGTTTCGCATGCTCACCAGCTGGGGCACCACTTGTCGATCCTCATCGGCCAACGCCAAGTCTGCGAGCTGATCGATCCGGTCCTCCCACCGGTCGAGCACGACGACGAACTCGTCGATGACCGCGTCGACCAGCGCATGGAGCACCCGCTCGGCCCCGAAGCCCACTCGATCACTGTCCGACAGCACCAGCTTGTCGACCCGGTCGATGGCGCTCACCGGACGGTCGTGCACCGAGACCACCAGCCCGGGACGCACAAACACCCGCACCGACACGGTGTCGATCTCGTCGGCCGTCCCCGTGTCGAGCGCTTGGAGGACGATAAACGAGTGCGCCGGGAAACGCTCGTACTTGGCGCGACGTTGCGGATGGATGCAATCTTCGAGCGCCAGGGGATGAAAGCGCCACTCGGGCGGGATCGCCGCGAGACCAAGCTCACTGCTCGCCACCACGTCGACCCACACGGTGCACCCCTCGGGGGCACAGCGCGCCAACGCGATGCCGTCGTCCACCTGGACGCGACCATCGGGGTACAGGATGTGGGTGCGCACCATCAGTAGTGGGGGGGCTTCTCGAAGTCCGTCCCGGCCACCGCGTCGTCTCTCATGGAGTCGAGCTCGCCGCGCAGGCGTCGCATCTCGTCGGCGGTGGCGCGCACCACCTCGTCGAGCTCGGCGAGGCTCTTCTCCAGCCAGGCCAGCCTGGCCTCGATGGCGTCGATCCGGTCCATGGCCTTACCTGCAGCGCTGGGTCTTGGAGCCGGACGACGTGGTGCAGCTCAGTGTGGACAGGTTGAACGAACAACCGGTGATGTAACTGCCACTCGTGCCACAGGACCTGACCGAGCCAGACCAGCCCTCGGTGACAGAGCACAACGAGGTGATCGCGCACTCGCCCGTGGTCTTGAAGTACTTCTCCTCGCTACCATCGCAGTTCCAGTCGTAGCTTCCGTCGCCACGGTCGGACGTGGAGTAGCTCGTGACACCCGGCGCTGCATTGGCGTCGAAGTCGAAACAATCCGTATCGTAGCTGGATGTGTAGTATCCGCTGGTGGAGCACTGGCAGCGACCGGACACGCTCTCGGAGCCGAAACCATCGCCGTCGTAGTCGTAGTAGTAGGTGGTGCACCCGTCCGCGTCGACCTCGTCGGTGCTGCCATCGCAGTCGTTGTCGGCGCTGTCGCACGCCTCCGTCCCATCTGGCGAGATGCTGTCGTCGCTGTCGTTGCAGTCCTCGCCGATCTCCACGCCCGTGGCGGGGGTGGCGTCGCCCCAGCCGTCGTCGTCAGCGTCGGCAAAGCACAACGTGGGGTCGCCCTCGCTCTCGGCCGCGCCAGGGTAGGCCCACTCGTCGCCGTCGTCGCAGTCGTCGCCACCGGTGCCCACGGAGAGGTAGCCGTCGCCGTCGAAGTCTTCCTCGGCCACGCCGTTGCAGTCCTGGTCGACGTAGTCGCTATAGTCTTCCGGCGCGCCCGGGTAGCTATCGAGGTCGCCATCGTCGCAGTCGCCGGCGTTCTCAGTGTAGCCGTCGCCGTCGTCGTCGTAGGCGGCGGTGCCCTCGTCGACCACGCCGTCGCAGTCGTTGTCGCGACCGTCCTCGATCTCGCCGGCCCCCGGGTAGCTCGCCACCGACCCGTCGTCGCAGTCGCCGGCCACCTCGGTGTAGCCGTCGCCATCGTCGTCGTACCAGCTGGTTTCCTCGTCGGTGATGCCGTCGCAGTCGTTGTCGGCCGCGTCGTACTCCTCGGTGGCGCCGGGGAAGGTGCCGGGGTCGGCGTCGTCGCAGTCGCCGTCGACCTCGGTGAAGCCGTCGCCATCGTCGTCGAAGCCGGTGGTGCCCTCGTCGATGAGATCGTCACAGTCGTCGTCGATGCCGTTGAACGACTCGGTGGCGGCCGGGCTCACCGCGTCGGCGGCGTCGTCGCAGTCGCCCTGGGTCTCACTCCAACCGTCGCCGTCGTCGTCGTGGTCGAGGTAGCTGTCGACCACCAGCGCGGCCTGGTCGGTGGCGGTGAGCTCGGTGCTGTCGGTGACGGTGAAGTCGAGGTAGTGCGTGCCCGCGCCCAGGCGGGCCGTGCAGGAAAAATCGCCGTTCTTATCGGCATAGCCACTGCAAACCTCGCCGCTCGCCTCGCTGACGATCGCGATCGACAAGAGGTCGTACTCGTCCTGGTTGTCGGACACCTTCGCCGCGAAGGTGAAGTCCTCGTCGTCGCGACCGACCTCGCCCGCCACCGGGTGGACGATCTCGATCTCCGGCGCGTCGGGCACCTCGAGGACCCCGAGGTCGATGCTGTACTCCGACCGATTGCCATCGGTGTCGGTGGCGGCGAGGGTGATCTCGTGCGTGCCGACGCTCAGCGTGGCGATGCTGAAAGCCACGCTGCCGTCGGGCTCTACCACGCTGTCTTCCGAGAGCATCCCGTCGATGGTGCTCGACCAGGTGATGACGAGCCCGGACGGGTCGGTTTCCCGGTCCTGGACCTTGCCCTCGAAGTCGACCGTGCTGCCCTCATTGGCCATCGTGCCGCTGGGCGGCGCCGTGATGCTCACCTCGGGGGGCGAGTTGTAAACGCTGACCTTGCTGTCGTTCTCGCAGGCCAGGAGCAGGACAAGGAGGCTCATGGCCTCATCCTAACCCGGTCAAACGCCGACCGAATCGCAAAAAACGATAAAGGGCCGTGGATCAATTGACGCACTCGGGATGGCGTGAGAGGCTGCGTCGCGATGCGCCTGAGTGAACTGCTCGCCGATCCACGAAAGGGCCGATGGGTCATCGGTGGGCTCGCGGTGGCGCTGGTGATCTACGCATCGCACTACGCAAAGTTGTACGCCGACATTGACGCCGGACGTGTGGCTGTTGCCACCCGCGTCGCGTGGACCGGCCGCGCGGGCGAGCTGGCGATGGCGGACGACGCGAGCTGGCGCCGCGTCGGCGAGGCGGCCACGGCCCTTGCCACCCTGGCCGACGAGATCGAGGCGGGCGAGGCGATGCCCATGCTGTCCCGTCCAGCCGATGCCGCCGCGGTGGCTGCGCTTCGGGAGGCCTCCCGGGCAGCGGCCGCGGGCGACAAAGAAACGGCTCGCGAGGCTGTGAGTACGGCCCTCCTCGGCATGCGAACGGGCACCGGTGCGTTGTCGTCCGACATCGGCGAGCTGGTCGAGGAAACCCGCCTGGCGGCGATCGGGGGGATGGCCTTCGGCGCGGTGGGGGTCGTGATCCTCGCGGCGCTGGTGGCGAGCCTCGGCGAGGCCCACCTGTGGCGCCGCCGCTGGACGCTCACCACGCGGGCCACCTCCGACGGGCTCTGGGACTGGGACCTCGACAAGGGCACGGTTGACTTTTCGGAGGCCTGCCGCGACGCGACTGGGCTGCAGCGCGGGAGCAAGCTGGACGACTGGTTCGACCGCATTCATCCTGAGGATTCCCCGGCAGTTCGTCGCGCCCTCGACGCGCACCTCGCCGGCAATACTCCGGTGTTCGAGGTGGAGTACCGCGTGGTCGATGGCTTCGGTGGTTACCGCACGATGCTGGCTCGGGGCCTTGCGGATCGCGACCCCTCGGGGCGCCCTCGACACGTGGCTTGCTGGCAGACCGACGTGACCGGCCGTCGCGACGCGGTCGTGCTCCAAGCGCAGAACGACACCGCGATGCGCGCCCAGGGCGAGCTGCGCGCGGTGATCGACGCGCTCCCCGAGTGTGTGCTCGTGCTCGCGGCGGGCGAGGTTGCCTACGCCAACGCCCGCGCGCGCGCCGCGTTCGGCGAGCCCGATGCGATGCACCTCGTCGCGATGCGCCTTCGCGCGGCGGCGGGCGGGGGCGCGCCGCTCACCGTCGGCACGCGCAACGGGATCGAGGCCACCTGGGAAGTGGCGCCTGCGGTGCCGATCCGCTGGGACGACATCCCCGCCGAGGTCGTGGCCGCGCGCGACCTCACCTCCCGCGTACGCATGGAGGGCCAGCTCCGAAACGCCGAGCGCGTCATCGCGCTGGGGGGACTCGCGGCCGGCCTTGCCCACGAGATCAACAACCCGCTCACTTACGTCATTGGCAACCTCGAGCTCGCCCAGCAAGGCGTCGGGGATGTCAACGAGCGCGTGTCGCGCGCGCTCGGCGGCGCGGTTCGTGTCCGCCAGGTGGTCGCCCAGCTCCGCGCGATGGCGAACCCCTCGGCGGGCGAGCTGGTGTCGACCCCGGTAGGTCCCGCCATCGATGGGGCCCTGACGCTGGCGGGTGGCATCGGGATGCCGGTGGCGATTGTCACCCGGGAGGTCGACGACTCGGCGCCGGCGCTCGCCAACCCCGTCTGGCTCGGCCAGCTGCTCGTCAACCTCGTCAACAACAGCCTCCAGGCGATGGGCGATCAAGCGGCAGACACACGACGCCTCGCGATCCGCGCCTTTCGCGTGGGCGACGGCACCGTGGCGCTCGAGGTGGAGGACACCGGCCCGGGGATCCCGTCGCACCTGCTCGCGCGGATCTTCGAGCCCTTCACCTCGTCCCGACTGCAAACGGGCGGCTCGGGACTGGGCCTCTACATCTGCCGCGAGCTGGCGGCGCGCATGGGCGGCAGCCTCGCGCTCCTGCGCTCGAGCCCGGCGGGCACCTGCTTCCGGCTCACCCTCCGGTCGGCAGTCCCGGCCCCCGTCGAGCGTCGTGAGTCGCGCGCCCCCGTGGCGGTGCGACGAGGCCGGGTCCTGGTCGTGGACGACGAGGCCGGCCTCGGCGAGCTGATGAAGACCTACCTTGCCCACCACGAGGTGCGGGTGGAGACCACCGGCGAGGGCGGGCAGGCAGCGCTCGCGGCGGGATGCTGGGACGCCATCGTGCTCGACATCGTCTTGCCCGACCGCTCGGGCATCGAGCTGTGGCGGGAACTCTCGCTGCGCGATCCGAACGCTGCGTCACGCGTGTGTTTCGTCACCGGCGGCTCGCTGGCCCCCGACGTGGCGCGCTTCCTCGTCGACAGCGTCAACCCGTCGCTGGTCAAACCCTTCGATTTCCGCGAGCTCGTCGCCCAGGTCGACAGTCTCGTGGCCCAGGGGGGTCGCGGGGTTGAAGCGAGCGCGTAAGATAGGGGCCGTGCTGTTCGCGATCGCCCACGCCCCGCTCCTGGTTGCCTGCAGCGCGCCCGAAGCGGCGCCCGAGGCCTTCTCCGACGCTGCCGTGGCCGCCATCGCCAGCTTCGACGGGGACGAGGCTGCACTCGGCGAGGCTTTTGCGGCGCTCGAGTCGCAAGTCGATGCTACCCTCGACCCGGCAGCCAGTAGCTACACCGAGCGCGACATGAGCCCGGAGCCGCTGCCGGCCGAGGCGGTGGCAGGCATCGTGCATCCCGACCGCGATCCCGAAGACGCACTGCCGGTGGCACTGGCGTGGTTGTCGCCCCACGCGCCCGAGGTGCACGACCGAATCTCGCTCCTGTCCGACCTCACGCCGGTCGAGCCCAACTCGCCGAACAACTATGATCGTCACTTCGACGAGGGTGGCGATTGTTACCCCGAGTGCGAGTTCCTCCGGACGACCAACGACGTCACGCGCGAGAACGTGCTGATGAGCGTGACACACGAGTTGAAGAAGGACTTTCGCGCGCTGTCCATGCCGGATGGCCGGGAGGCCCGGGCTTCCCGTGGCTGGATGGAGGTGCCCGGCTACGACGTGGATGGGCGGGCCACCATCCAGCAGAGCTACGCCATCGAGGCGTGGATCGAGCGCGACGGGGGTTCGCTCCGACTGCAGGTTTCATGGGTGGAAACCACGTTTGAGAGCGCCGAGTACGACGACGACATGGTGGCGGCCACGACGGTGTACGGCATCGACGCGCAGTTCGACGCCCACGATGCCTGGTTGGCGCAGTAGAGCCTGGTTGGCTCAGCCAGGGGGGCGACTCGCAGACTGGGGCCGCGAAGAGTAAGCTAGCCCCATGTTCCTCCTGCTCCTCGGATGCCCTGAGCCTGAAGCTATCAACCACCAGAAAGACACGGGCACCGGCGACACCGACACGGGCAACCCGCCCGACAGCACCGAGGCGATCGACGAGGACAAGGACGGCTTCGCCGTGGGCGAAGACTGCGACGATAACGACTACACGGTGTACCCCGGCGCGCCCGAGGCATGCGACGGCGCGGACAACGACTGCGACGGCAGCGCCGACGAGGATTTCGATGCCGACGCCGACGGTGCCTACCAGGAAGGGTGCGGGCCTTGCCAAGGCCTCGACTCGGGTTGCGAGGATCCAGTCGATTGCGATGACAGCGACGCCACCATCTACCAGGGCGCCGACGAGGTGCCCTACGACAACGTCGACCAGGACTGCGACGGCGAAGACCTGGTCGACGTGGATGGCGACCACTACGACTACGCCTTCGACTGCGACGACAACGACGCGAGCGTGAACCCAGGCGCCCTTGAGGTGGCCAAGAACGGGGTGGATGAGGACTGTGACGGTGCCGATGCCGCCGACGGCGACGGCGACGGCGTGGACGACGAGTCGCTCGGGGGCGAGGACTGCGACGACGCCGACGCCTCGGTCCACCCCGGCGCTCGGGATTTCTGGGACGATGGCATCGACCGCGATTGCGATGGCCTCGACAATCGGGTGCAACCTCTGGCCGACGCCACGGTCAGTGTCGTGGGCGAGGACGGGGCGCAGAGCCTCGTGGGGGAGAGCGTCGCCTTCTGCGACCTCGACGACGACGGTCTCGACGACCTGGTGGTCACCGCCCCCTTTGCCAGTGGCTACGCCGGGCAGGTCGGCATCTGGTACGGCGACGGCAGCGCCAGTTGGACGGCCGGCATGCTCATGTCCGACGCCGACAGCCTACTCACGAGCACCGACCTTTTCCTTGGTTTCGGCGTGGAGTGCGCCGACGTGGATGGCGATGGTGTGCGCGACCTCGTCACCAGCCGTGGCGAGATCAACGCGGGGAGCTACGGCTACGACACCGAGTATGAGCTCCTGGTGTTCTTCGGCCCGGGTGGAAAGTGGGACGCGACATTCGACGAGTCCGACGCGGGCGCCCGGCTGCAACGCGAGCTGGGCGTGGAGTACGACCTGCTCACCGTCTTCTCCGCCGGCTTCCTCGCGGCCGATCTCGACGGCGACGGGGCCGCCGAGATCATCATGCACGACGCGAAGGACAGCCGTGAGTCCGAGCCCACCGGCATGATCTACGTGGTGGCCGGGGGGGCGATGTCCGGCACCCTGGAGCTCATCGACGAGGCGGCGGCGGTGATCGACCCTGGGCTCGACGCCGGACTCGGGCGCATCCGGGTGCTCGATGATGTTGATGGCGACGGCGTGATCGACTGGTTCTTGGGGGCCACCGCCTTTGGCGACACGGGGGACAGCGCCGACAGCGGCACCAATCCGCCCGGGCGGGCCTTCTGGGCATCGACGACGATGGTCGACGCGGCGATCGAGGAGCTCGCGTGGGCCACCTGGGACGGGCGCAGCGGCGATATCTACGGCTGGGACGGCGTGACGCTCGACGACGGCACCGGACAGCTCGACGCTGCCGTGGTGGCCGTTGGTTACGACGATGGGCGCGGGGCCATCTACTTCTTCGACGGGATTCCCGGCGACGGTGGACCGGACGCAGCGGCCGCGAGCGTGGTGGGCAACGAGGCCGAGGGCTACCTCGGCTGGGCGCTCGACCCGTTGCCCGACCTCGATGGCGACGGCGTGGCCGACCTCATGGCCACCGAGATTTTCGCGGGCAGCGACGACGCCGGAAAGGTGTACGTCTTTGGCGGCGCTCAGGCTCGCGCGGGCGATGGCAGCACCGACAGCGCGACCATCCTCGCCTGGGGGGGCGAGGAGAGCACGGCCTACACCGGCAACGCGCTCGGCCATGGCGACGTCGATGGCGACGGCGCCTTGGATCTCGGCGTGGGCGCCTACGTGTTTCCCGACAGCAGCGGCAACACGGCGGGCAAGGCCTACGTGCTCCTGGGACGTTAGGCGCGCCCTATGCCCCGCACTTCCATCGACGGCGCCCCGGCGCTCCTCGCCCTCGCAGGCGCCGACCTCGGCGCCACCGAGTTCCGTCCCCTCGAATTCGCCCAGATCACCACCTTCGCCGAGGCGACGGGTGATCACCAGTGGATCCATGTCGACCGCGAGCGCATCGCGAAGGAGTCGCCGTTTGGCGCCCCCATCGCGCACGGCTACCTCACGCTGGCGCTGGTGGCCGGCCAGTTCTTCGAGCTGCTCGAGCTGTCCGGCTTCCGAATGGTCATCAACTACGGCTGCAACAAGGTGCGCTTCCCTTCGCCGTTGAAGGACGGGGCGAGCTGGCGCTTGGCGATGAAGCTCGGCACCGTCACCCAGCAGGGCGACTGGCTCGAGGCCCAGTTCATCGCCACCATCGAGATCCAGGGCTCGGCCAAGCCAGCTTGCGTCGCTGAGTGTATCTACCGCTTTCTCCCGGCCTAGTCCTTGCTCTTGCCGTCGCTCGGCGCCTGCATCTTCATCGACGACGCCGAGCACGCGGCGTTCGTCGGCACGCTCGGCGGCGACGCCGACGCGGACACCGACGCCGATAGCGATACTGATACCGACCCTGACTCGGGCGACACGGGCTCGGACTCGGGCGACAGCGGCGACAGCGGCGACACCGGCGACGTCCAATCACCCTGCCCGCCGGCCAGCCCCTGCCACGTCGCGTCGACGGGCACCGGCTACTGGTCGGGCACCTGGGAGGGGGCGTTCGGCAGCATGGTGGCTGCGGTCGATGTCGATGGCGACGGGCGGGCCGAGCTCTTCACGTCGGCCGCCTCGCCCGGCGTGGAGCTCTACGCGGTCACCGTCACGGCAGGCGGCGTGGGCGGGTACCGTCGGCTCGGCGACATCGACTATGCGCGCCTGGACGCCTCGGGGGGCTACGGCCTGGCCACCCTGGCCGTGACGGCCACCGGTCCCGCGCTCGATCCGCTCGTCCTCGTGGGCGACGCCTTCTCCGCCGGCTCGGGCGTGGCGGCTGGGGGCGCGTGGCTTTTCGATGACTTCGACGCCGGCGCGAACCTCGACGCGGGCTTCGTCGCCGGCGAGGCCGTGGGCGACCTCGCGGGGACGGTGCTCGCCTCCGCCACGGTCGGCTCGGCGGAGGTGGTGGCGCTCGGGGCCCCGGGCTTCGATGGCGCCTGCGGCAGCGCCTACGTGGGCAGCTGGGGGCTGACGGAGGGCGCACCGGGCGCGGTCGTGGGCGATCTCGGCACGTTGTGGTCGAGTGGCGGTTGGCACAAGCTCGTGTCGGACTGCGTGTCGGGCGACGCCGACGCGCGACTCGGCAGCGCCCTGGCGGTGGGCGACTTCGACGGCAACGGCGTGGCCGACCTCGCCACCAGCGCGCCCTACCGGGAGGTCTCAGGGCAATCGCGGGCCGGCTACGTGTACATCCTGCCCGACTTCGCCTACACCGACAGCGTGCCCTACATCGACACCATGGTGTCGAGCGGCACGGCGGTGGGGCTGCCGGGCGCCATCGCGAACGACTACTTCGGCGTGTCGCTGGTCGCCCTCGACACCGACAACAACGGCGATACTGACCTTGCCGTCGGCGCCTCCGGTGTCGATGATCTCGGGAGTAACGTGGGGATGGTCTACCTTTTCATGGATCTCGCCAACCCCGACGAGTACAGGGCGGCCAACGACGCAAACTCGAAGTTCACCGGGGCCAACGACGAGGACGGGCTCGGCGAGCGCATGGCCGCCGCCGGTGATTCCAACACGCCGGGTCTCGCGGTGTCAGACGTGTCCGGCGTCTGGTTCCTCCCGGGGGGCGAGGGGCTACAGAGCAGTCCCGTCGACGAGGTGGCGGGGGCGCAGCGCTTCCTCCTGGGCGAGCTCGGTTCCCTCGTCGCGCTGGCCGGGGGCGACTTCGATGGCGACGGCGTGATCGACGTGACACTCGGCACGCCGTACGATCTGGGTCCCGACGGCGACGCCACGGGCGCGGGCAGTGCCTGGGTGATCCTCCTGGGTCAATAGATCCCGGGGATCACCTTGTACGGCACTCGTCGGCGGTACTCGTCCCAGGAGGCGCCGTACTTCGCGGCGCAGCGCGCGTCGTCGCGCCGAGCGCGGTCAAACAGCAGGATCGTCAGGAAGATCACGTAGAACCACGGGAGCGCGTGGCCGAAGCCCACGGGCAGGGTCCAGAAGGAGGCGCCGGCGATCTCGGGCAGGTAGTGGAAGTGGCGCGCGATGCCCCACCAGCCGGACACGAGCAGGAGGTTCTCCTTCTTCTCTCCGCCCTCGGTGGTGTAGGGCGCCACGATGAGCTCCGGGGCGCGGCCCCACACGGTGGTCTGCCCGCCGGTGGCGCGCACCCTCTGCCGGTCGGCGTCGGCGAGGTAGTTCATCGTGACACACGCGATGCCCAGGAGCAAGAACGTCGCGGCGAGGGGCAGGCCGTAGTTGACGGGGTGTGTCACCAGGAACATGGTGGATTGGGTGTACACACTTGGCACCCACACCAGGCAGCCCCAGCAAATGTAGAAGCCGGCGCGGTCGTGCATGATGTCGAGCGAACGCAGGTAGCCGGTTTCCCACCAGAAGAACTTGGCCACGTAGAAGAGCTGTACGCCCACGGCCACCACCATCCCGTCGGACAAACCACTGCGGGCTGCCTGGGCGGCGGCGTAGTCCAGGCAGAGGATCGGCCAGATCATCATGCCGAAGCGGCAGTTGGTGAACTGCTTGAGGTCGAAGCCGAGAACTCGGGGGTAGAGCTCCGTGCCCCAGTAGTAGTCGAACATCGGGTTTCCCGTGTGTCCGCTATCGGTGGACGAGGGAAACCAGCGGCCCTTGGCATAGAGGAAGGCGCAGAAAACGAGGGCGAAGAGGTTGAGCGCGCCGAGGACGTCGCCGAGGTTGTCGTAGAGCAGCCCCATCGACAACACACCGCTGACCGTGAGCCCAAACCAGAGGGCCACGGTGACCGCGAAGGCGAAAGGACCGTTGGCCTTGTACACGGGGACGTTCCCCGCCGGGGTGACCGGACCCTCCCACCGGGCGCCCGGCAATAGGCGCATGAAGGCCAGCTGCACGGCGGCGAAGGCGCCGAGGATGCCCCAGGCGGTCGAGGAGCCGAGCACGTGGGGCAGCCAGATGGTGGCGAGGGTGGCGGCCACCCCCTCGGTGGCGAACATCTGGCCCAGCGTGAGCAGGGAGCCGTCGAGCTCGGTGTGGGTGTACCAGAGCAAGAGCACGAAGGGCGGACAGGTGGCCATGAGGCCCAGCGGGCCCAGCGTGTGACGAGCGAAGCGCAGCGAGGTGGACATCGCCGCGAGTCTACCGGAACTCAGCTCCCGCGGTAGGTCGAGTAACCGAAGGGCGACACCAGCAAGGGGACGTGGTGGTGTCGCGACAGGTCGGCAACGTCGAACACGATCTCCGCGTAGGGGAAGAAACAAGCTTGCCCCCTCGCGGCAAAATACGGTGACACGTCGAAGCGGATGCGCCAGCGCCCGGGACCGAATCGCCCCTCGGGCACGAGCCCAGGGCAGCGACCGTCGGCGTTGGTGCGGCCCACGGCCACGGTTTCCCACTCGCGCTCGAGCACCTGCACCTCGACGGGAACCCCCTCGGCGGGGAGGCCGTTGGCGGTGTCGAGGACGTGGGTGCTGAGGGAAGGGGGCATGGGGACTGCTATCCGCGGCGACTCAGTCTTCACATCCGAATACTGTGGTGCTGCTGGAGTCGCAGCTGCCATCGGCGTGCTCGTCGCTGCAGGTGCCGGTGGAGCGACCAAGCTCGTCGAGCGTCATGGTGTAGATGGTGTCCACCACGCCGTCGTAGTTGAAATCGGTGCGGTAGACGTACGCGAGGGGATCGATGTCGACGCGCTGCACCCAGTCCCAGAACCCGTCGCCGTCGTTGTCGCGGACCATGCGCGTGATCTGCCCGTCGGCGTTGTAGTCGCCCTCGTAGACGGTCTCCTCCACGCCGTCGCCGTCGGCGTCGATGCCGCCGGCAAACGTTCCGGTGGCGTCGTCGTAGGCCAGCCGTTCGACATAGTCGGGGGCCCCGTCGCCATCGTAGTCGCTCACCTGCTCGATGACGCGGCCCGCCGCGTCGTAGGCCAGCGTCATGGAGTAGTCGCTGATGCCGTCGCCGTTGGAGTCGCTGCTGTAGGCGAGCAGGTAGCCGTTGGCGTCCCAGGTGTAGCTGGACGAGTACTCGTCGGTGTCGTCGGCGTCGTAGTCGTAGCCGGCATAGGTCTGGAAGCCGTTGGCGTCGAAGCTGTAGGTGTAGATGCTGTCGAGCTTACCGTCGGCGTCGTCGTCGCGGTTCCACTCGGTCATGTTGCCGAGCGAGTCCCAGGCGAAGCTGTGGATGTAGTCGATGGTGCCATCGGTGTAGTAGTCCGCCTCTTCCAGGAGGACGTGCCCGGCCTCGTCGAGCACCTGGGCGAAGGTGTCTTCCTCGTCGATGCTGCCGTCGGCGTCGACGTCGCGTGCCTCGTAGTTCCACCAGCCGTGCTGGTCGTAGTTCCGGTACACGATGTAGTCGGCGAGCCCGTCGCTATCGTCGTCGTAGTCGGCCTCGATCGGATTGCCCCACTCGTCGAGGGTGCGCCACTCAGCGTACTCCCATGCGCCGTTGCCGTCGTAGTCGTACTTCACCACGTCAGTGTAGTTCTCGGCCGTGAAGTGCGAGTAGTAGGCCGACTCGGGCGCACCATCACCATCGTAGTCGCTCGACATCTGGTACCAGTTTGCCAGTGCGTCGTCGCCGAAGCCGTTGCAGTCGTTGTCCACCAGGTCGCAGACCTCCGCGTTGCCGGGGAACATCTCGGCGTTCGCGTCGTCGCAGTCGTCGCCGGGCGTCTCGCTTCCGAGCGCGGTGTCGCACGCGGCAATCGGGTTCGCGGAGGCGAAGTGCCCGTCGCCGTCGCTGTCGGGGTAGAGCGTGAGCGCGACCCCCTCGTCCACCTCGCCGTTGCAGTCGTTGTCGAGGCCGTCGCAGCTTTCGGGCTGCCCGGGGAAGACGCTGGCGTCATCGTCGTCACAGTCCTTGGCGGCGGCCACGCCGTCGCCGTCCGCGTCGAGGGGCCAGCCTCCGCCGGTTGGGTCGTTCTCACCCTCAGGGGTCTGGGGACAGCCGACGGCGGCGAGCAAGAACAGGGGCAGGAAGGAGCGGAGCACATGATCCTCGGGTTGGCGGAACGGTGAAGCAAGGGGCATGCCGTGCTGGCTTGCGGGCGTAGCATCGGCACTGCACGACGATGCGGAAGGCCCACCGCGACGACGGTGTCGTGCTCCTCGGTTAGTTGACGGAGGTGCCCGGCCCCTCCCGCAACGCCCCCTGTCCCTGCGGCTCGGGTCGCAGGGCCAAGGGTTGCTGCGGTCGGTACCTCGACGGCGAGCCAGCGCCCACGCCGGAGGCGCTGATGCGCTCGCGGTACACGGCCTACGCCACGGGCGCCTGCGCCTACCTCGTCGATTCCACGCTCCGTGGCGGCGCCCAGTGGCGGGAGGACCGCGCCGCCTGGTTGGCCGAGCTGCGTGCGTACATCGGCGAGGTCCGGTTCGAAGGACTCCTGGTGCACTCGGCCGCGGCAGACGGCGACACCGGGCGCGTGGCGTTCACTGCGCGCCTGCGGCAGGGCGACCGCGCCGCCGAGCAGCATGGCGACAGTCGGTTCCAGCGCGTGGGCGGGCGCTGGTACTACGTGGGCGAAGAGGGCAACCGCTAGCGAGCCTCGGCCGCCACCGTGGCCAGCGTCCCCCGCAGCACGGTGTCCGGGTTGAGCGAGATGGAGTCGATCCCCGCCTCGACAAGAAACTGAAGGAACTCGGGGTGGTCGCTCGGCGCCTGGCCGCAGATGCCGATCTTCTTGCCGCTCTGGTGCGCGGCGCGGATCACGCGCGCGATGGCGCGGGTGACGGCCGGGTTGCGCTCGTCGAACAGCCGGGCCACAAGCTCGGAGTCGCGGTCGACGCCGAGGATGAGCTGCGTGAGGTCGTTACTGCCAATCGAGAAACCGTCGAAGACCTCCGCGAAATCCTCCGCCAGCTCCACGTTCGACGGGAGCTCGCACATCACGTACACCAAGAGTCCGTCGCGCCCGCGAACGAGCCCATGCTTGGCCATCTCCGCGAGTACGAGGCGCCCCTCCTCGGGCGTGCGGCAGAAGGGCACCATG
>SXON01000228.1 GCA_005778355.1 Pseudomonadota bacterium
CCTAGACGCCGCCGACCTCGTGCCCTCCTGTGGGCCGCCACTCCCCGCCGTCGCCACCCCGGCCTGACGCCCCGCGCTCGACCGCCCTCGCGTAGATTCACCGGCGGATCAGCGCGGCAACGCCGTGATCGCGGTAGGCGGGTGGGGCTCGCCGGGATCCCCCACACGTTCTTGCAGGTTCGAAGAAGGATCCCGGCGCGCCCGCAATCCCGCGCTATCCGACCCTGCAATCTCCGGCGACACCTACCCCCGCGAAGGGGACCCGATCCCGTGCGTGCCGTGCCCCTCGTGCCAGTGCCGGATGTCCTCGGATGGGTGGAGGAACCGGTACTTCTACGGCGCGCACTCCCGCGTGCTCGTGCTGACCTGCGGACGGTGAAACCACTACCACCGCCTGCTCCCCCACGACATGTGCGCCTACCGGGACGCGACGCTCGACGCGGTGGAGGCGGCCCTGCTGGCGGGCCCCGGCCCATGGGCCGGGGCCCACGCGGCGAACCAAGGCGGCGACCCGGGCATTCGCCGGGTTCGCCGGTGGCACCGCGGCCTCGAGGCCGTCGCTGCGTTCCTGCTCGCGCTGCTGCCGGCGGTTCCCGGCCTGTGGTTCGAGAGGGTACGCTTCGCCGAGGAGGGGCCCGCGCTCACTCGGGTGACGATCACGTGGGAACCGACGGGTGACGCCACCCCCGAGGAGCGCGCCTTCTTCGCGGGCATGCGCGCCAGCATGACGATGGGTTGGAGGGCTTCCTTCGACACGCTCGAGGCGATGCTCTGACGGGGCGCCGCCTCGTTACGATAGGCCGTGCTTCTCCTCCTCGTCGCTTGCGCGGCCGCTCCTGAGCCCGAGCCGCGCTGCACCGTCGACGAGGCGTCGCAGGTGCTCGTGCTGCGGAGCCTGTCGTTCGTCGTCGCCGACAGCGAGGGCATCTCCGAGGGTTTCGACCTCGACGGCGAGGCGTCCACCGAGGGTGGGACGACCGGCTGTGGCATCGCCGACTACACCACCGCGTCCGGGAACGAAGGGATCGACAACGCGTTCTCGCGCATCGTCCCCACGCTCGACGCCACCGAGGCCCGACTGTCGACGATCGGGGCCCTCGTCCAGGACTCCATCGACAGCGGGGAGCTACTGATCACGGTGGAGATCGGCAGCCTCGACGCCTGGACGGGCGACGAGTGCGTCGCCGTGGAGGTGGGCCAGGCGGAGGGAGACGTGTTGCTGGGCACCGATGGCCGTCTGCTCGACGGGCAGACCTTCGACCGCGAGGACGGTGCGCCCTCGGTTTCGCTCGTCGACGGTCACACGCGCGACGGGGCGTTGCTCGCCTCGGGCCTGTCCATCGACCTGCCGGTGCAGATCCTCGACGTGGCGCTCAGCTTGCCGCTTCGCGACGGGCGCGTGGCGATCTGGCCGGTCGACGAGCACTACGCGGGGTTGATCGGTGGCTCCATCTCGGCGGGCTACATCCTCGAGGTGGCCAGCGGGGGCGGGGTCGACCCGGCGGTCGGCGAGCTCTTGTCGACGGTGATGTCGCTCCACGCCGACCTGCCGGGTGACAGCTGCGACGCCATGAGCGTGACCCTGGGTTTCGAGGCGGTCGGCGCGTACTTCTTCGAGTAGTGCGCCCTGGTCCCGTCGACGGGGTAGCTGGCAGGTATGCGCAGCCTCCTCGATCACCTGTCCAGCTACGCTGGCTACCATCGCGACCGCCACAACATCGCGACCCATTTCGTGGGGATCCCGATGATCGTGGTGGGCATCATGGCGCTGCTCGGCCGTCCCCAGTGGAACCTGGCGGGAGTTTCGCTCGCGCCCGCGTCTGCGGTGGCACTCGGGATGATCCTGTTCTATTTTCGGCTCGACCGCCCCTACGGGGCGGCGATGGTGCTCTTCGTCGGGGCCTGCCTCTGGGCGGGTAGCGCCCTCGCGTCGAGCTCGACCGTGGTGTGGCTCGCGGCGGGGCTCGGGCTCTTCGTGCTCGGCTGGGTGATCCAGTTCGTGGGGCACGCCTTCGAGGGGCGGAAGCCCGCCTTCGTCGATGATCTCCTGGGGCTGCTCGTGGGGCCGCTATTCATCGTGGCGGAGTGGGGCTTTGCCCTGGGGTGGCGCCGGTCGCTCCGCGACCAAATCGAGACGATCGCCGGTCCTACTCGGGTGCGACGCTAGGAACGCCCGCTAGGAACTGGGAAACAGACGCCCGCCAAAGCCCGGGATCGGCTGCGTAGAGTCCAGCGTGTCCCGCGCCCGGGAACACGACCAGCTCGGCCGACCCGGCGAGTGCAGCCTCGATGGTCCGCGCCTCGGTGAGTTTCAGGCGGGGGTCGTGCTCACCGTGCAGCAGCAGGGTGGGCGCACGCACGGCCGGCGCGAAGTGCACCGGGTCCATCGCGAAGCCGTTGTAGCCGAGGAGCGCGCCGCCCCAGAAGGTGAGTAGCGCCGCGCCCGGCTGCCCGGGGAGCCCCATCGCCTCGAAGCGGTGGGCGACGGTCGTGACGAGACGGTCGTAGGGGTTCTCCAGTACGAGGGCATCGGCGCTCGCACCCAGCCCGCCGACGGCGCGCAGGATCGCGGCGGCGCCCATCGACTTGCCGAAGAGCACGATTGGGCCGTCCATCTCAACCGCGAGCGCTCGCACCACCTCGGCCTCCTGCCAGCCAAGGGTCGTCACGTTGCCACGGGAATCTCCAGAGCCCGGGAAGTCGACCAGCACCGTCGTGTATTCGAGGTCGTGGAACACTCGTGCCTCGTCGAGGTTGTCGGACTTCGAACCGCCGTAGCCGTGGAGGAGGAGCACCGTGCCGCGTCCGGCACCCTCGATGGTCCAGGTGGCGACGTTGCCGACACCGGACTCGGCCGCGCGGAGGCCGACATCGACCGGAAAACGCCGATTCTCGGGACGGGGGACGGTGACGCCGGTGAGTGTCACCCAGGCGCGCTGGGCGGGCGAGAGTCCCTCGGGGCTGGCGGTTTTCTCGCCGCGGTCGACGAAGTGGGTGAAGCGCCAGGCGTGGGTGACGGCGAGGATGTTCAGCATGGCGAATGTGGCGACGGCGATGAGCGCTGGTTGATGGGAGCGCGGCCGGGCTACCCGCATCCACACCCCCCATCAAAGTCCGGCCGTCCACTCGCCACCCACCCACCCCAGCCCTCGCGGGCAATGAGCGCCGCGAGGGCGAGGGCCGCCGCCGCGTCGGCCCACCAGAGGGCCGGCAGGATCACGTAGACGAGGCTCCCGCCGAGCAAGACGGCAGAGAGCTGGATGCAGGCCAGAGAGCAGGCCGCGTCCATCTCCAGCGTCCTGCTGTGGAGGGCGCTGGCGACGCGCTTCTTGGCACGCCAAAGGAAGCCCATGAAGCAGAGGCTGACAAGGCTCACCACCACCGAGGGGAGGGAACTCGACGGGTGCGCCCCCGTCGCGAGTTGCAGCCCGGCGCCGACGCTGGTGCCGAGGACAAGCAGTAGGAACAAGGCGCTGATCCAGCGCGTGGCTTGCCGCTCCTGCCGTAGCTGTGTGTTGGCACAGCCACTCGGGCGCGTGAGCTTCCAGTACACCACGGCGGCGGAGCCAACCTCCACCCAGGAGTCGACGCCGAAGCCGAACAGCGCGACCGATTCCTCGGAGAAACCGAGGCCCATCGCCACCAGTCCCTCCACGACGTTCCACGCGATCGTCGCCTGCGCCAACCACAACGCGCGGCGCTGCATGGCGGCGTTCGGCTGGGCGAGCGGGAGACGGAGCATCGGGCGTTCGTATCGCGCCGCGTGCTCCCCTAAGTCTTAACCCTTAACCTCCGACACCGGATCGCCGGTTAAAGAGGGAGAATGGTATTCGCCCTGATCCTGGCCTGTTCGACGCCCGAGAGTCAACCCGTGCCGGAGGCGGCCGCGCCTCCCGTTGCGGAGGTGCCAAAGCCCCCGGTCGACAATGTGAACCTCGGCGAGCCGGTCGATAGCGCGGGCGTGGTGCCGATCGACACGGTGCTGGCCAACGTGGGCGAGTACAACGGCAAGGATGTCGTGGTGGAAGGCACGGTGAAGGAGGTGTGCCAGAAGAAGGGTTGCTGGCACACGATTGCCACCGCGAACGCCGACGTGGCGGTGATGGTGAAGGACAAGGAGTACAAGATCTTCCTGCCGAAGGACTCGGCGGGCAAGAAGGTGCATCTGAAAGGCAACTTCGCCATGGTGGAAACGCCGGAAGACGAGGCGCGACACTACGCGGAAGACGCGGGGAAAGACCCGTCGACCATCGTTGGGCCCCAGAAGGGCTACGCCATCGACGTGGCCGGGGTGAAGTTCATCGATAGTTGAGGCGGGATGTACCCCGACCTGCACCGCCACCTGGACGGCTCCCTCAGGCCGTCCACCGTCGAGGCCCTGTCCGGTGCGCCTATGCCGGACCGCTACCGGTTCCACGCGGGCATGGGGCTCGCCGCGGCGCTTCGGTGCTTCGAGTTCACGCTGTCGCTCATGCAGTCGCTCGACGCGGTGCGTCGCGTGGCGGCGGAGGCCTGCGAGGACGCGGCCGCCGAGGGCGTGACGACACTCGAACTCCGCTTCGCGCCGCAGCTCCACGGTCACCCGGTGCCGGAGGTCATCGACGCGGCGCTCGACGGCATCGCGGGGCGCGCCGGACTCTTGCTCTGCGGCCTATTCGGCGAGGCCCCGAGCGTGCTGGAAGCGCTGGTGGACGTGGGCGCGTCGCGACCGGGCGTGGTGGGGATCGACGTGGCCGGGGGACCGTCCCCGGCGCATCGTTTCGCGCTCGTCGACTACGCCGGCGCCTGCCGGCGGGCGCGTCGGCTCGGCCTCGGGCTGACGGTGCACGCGGGGGAGGGGAGGCCGCCCGCCGAGATCTTCACCGCCATCGACTTGCTCGGGGCCCAGCGTGTTGGGCATGGCACGACGATCCTCGATGACGAGCACGTGGTCGACCTGGCCATTCGCCGTGGCGTGACGCTCGAGGCCTGTCCCACGTCGAACGTGCACACGGGGGTGGTCGCGAGCGTCGATGCCCACCCATTGAAGGCCTGGCTCCGGCGTGGACTCCGTGCGTGTGTCAACACCGACAACACGCTGTTGTCCAACGTCACCTCGCCGGAGGAACTCCGGCGCTGCGCGCTGTCAGACAACGAGCTCGCCGCGGTGCTCGCTCATGGCCACGCCGCCGCCTTTCGTCGCTAGTCCTGGTAGGACTCGACCGGCGGGCAGGCGCACATCACGTTCTTGTCGCCGTAGACGTCGTTGACGCGCGCGATGGGCGGCCAGAACTTGTAGGCGTGCTGGTGGCGGGTCGGGAACGCGGCCACCTCGCGCGAGTAGGGGCGCGTCCACTCGGCGCCGGTGACGCTCACGGCCGTGTGAGGCGCGTTCTTCAGCGGGTTGTCGTTCCGAGGCCACTCGCCGCGTTCCACACGCGCGATCTCCTCGCGGATGGCGAGCATCGCGTCGCAG
>SXON01000025.1 GCA_005778355.1 Pseudomonadota bacterium
ACGCTCCCCGAGCTCAAGAAGAACGTCACGGGACACCTGGAGGGACGCGCGGCCTCTCCGGACGTCATCCGCAACTTCTTCCTGCAAGCAGATGTACGTTACGCCGCATGAATGTCCACTGTATGGCCGCCGGAGTAGTAGCTGCCGGGCAAGCTGGAGAGCCTGCCCCGGTGCCGAGGGCCCCGGGCTGTCCCGAGGTGGCGCCGGCGCGCGCCGCCCGCGTGCCGGGGGGAAGGAGAGCGGCGGCCGTGGCCAGCAGCACGGCGGCCGTGCCTCCAGGGACCACGTCGAGAATGGCGAGCGAGTGGAAGCGCAAGCGGCGCCGCCCCCGGTGCGCGCCACGGCGGGGAGGGGACCTCGTTCCCCGCTGGACAGCGAAGAGCAGGCCGAGGTGCCCCCGGCCATCCTGCCGAGGGGACGATGGCGGGAGGAGCGTGCGAGCGGGAGCGCCAGCGGCGCGTCCCCCGTGCGAGCCACGGCGGGAAGGGACCTGGTGGCGTGCTGGGCAGGCAGGAGCAGGCCAAGGTGCCTCCCGGCCATCATCCCGGGCGCGCCGCGCCCGGGGCGCGCTGTTCGTTGGTCGACAGCGTCGTGGCCGTGTCATATCACGAGGTGGGGGTTCGCCGGGAGGCGAAGCCCGCACTTCCCGCGATCAGGCACGCTTGCGCCGCGCATGCATCTCTGGTACGCTACGCGAGAGGTAAGAAATGAGGCTTTCACTAGCGATCATGTTCGTGGTAGCGAGCGGTCTGGCCTGCGCGATCGGCGGCGACGGTGACGACGACGACGATGGGTCCTCGTCGAACAACTCCTCGGGAGGCTCGGACGAGAGCGACGACGAGTGCGATGGCGATCGAGGTGACGGCAACCTCGGCGACGTGTGCCGGGAGGACTGCGACTGCGCATCTGGCTACACCTGCTACACTGACGACTACTCGGAGCAATGCTGCGCGAAGCAGCTGAATGATCTGGAAAACGGCGCGTGGGGTGTGGACTGCGACGGCGTTCAGGGACCTCCGCCCGCGCCGAGTTGAGCACCCCCCGGCGTGACTCTTCACGGGGGTTCACTAGCGTGGTTCCGTGACTCATCGAGCCTGGCATATAACGCCCCCATAGCCGCCTCCCCTCCGCGTGCTGCGCCTCCCGGAGCAGGCCCTCACCACCGGGACGGCCACTGACCGTACTGGCGCCCTCCCCAAGCCTACCCGCCCCACCGCCGGATAAGTTGGGTGAGCATGGCACTGACGCGGCCCGCGAGCACCCGCGCGGCTTCGGCCTCGGCGGCCGGGAGGAGCCCCAGAGCGACGCCGAGCTCGATGGCCGCCGCCGCCTCGCCGACCTCGCCCCGGGCGATGGAGAACTTCAGGCGCTTTTCACCGGCGCCTGCCCGCTCGCCCCCTCGGCGATGTTGGTGACGGTGGACACGGCCGCGCGACGCAGCTGCTCGGCGATGGGGCCCGCGCCGCGCGGGAGTTGCTCCGCGAGCTTCCACGCGGCCACGCTGAACTGCAGCGCCACGCCATGGACCCGCAGGTTATTGTGCCGGAAGACCAGGTTGGACTGGGACTGGGACTGGGACTGGGACTGGGACATGTTGGCTCCTTGGTGGGGCGGGGCAAGCGCGCCCTGCACTCGTGCAAGGGGCGCGCGCAGACCCGTCCCACCAAGGAGCCCGAGGGAACGAGGCCGCCCCCCGAGTTGAGCGCCTGCACGAGGACAGGACGGGCCCGGGAGCGAGCCTGCCCTCGTGAGCGTGACCGTGAGTGTCTCCCGGTGATCGTGGGTCGGCGGGCGTGAGCGTGAGCGTGAGCGTGACCCGGTGATCGTGGATCGGCGGGCGTGAGCGTGAGCGTGAGCGTCTGCCGGCGATCGTGGATCGGCGGGCGTGAGCGTGCGCGTGAGCGTGTCCCGGTGATCGTCGATCGGCGGGCGTGAGCGTGAGCGTGAGCGTGACCCGGCGATCGTGGATCGGCGGGCGTGGGCGTGAGCGTGAGCGTGTCCCGGCGATCGTGGATCGGAGAGCGTCCTCGTGGGCGTGAGCGTGCGCGTGTCCTGATGATCGTGGAGCGGGACCTCGTGATCGTCACCCCCGATCCCTCCCGCCACTGCCGCTGACGCCCCCCGATCCCCGCTCACGCTCACGCTGACGGACCATGCCCCCCGATCAACGTCCCACGATCCCCGCTCACGCTCACGCTGACGGACCATGCCCCCCGATCAACGTCCCCCGATCCCCGCTCACGCTCACGCTGACGCCCCCCGAACGACGCTTCCCGATTCCCGATCCCCCCTCACGCTCACGCTGACGCCCCCCGATCGCCGCTCCCCGATCCCCGCTCACGCTCACGCTCACGCTCACGCTGACGCCCCCCGATCGACGCTCCCCGATCCCCGATCCCCGCGCCCGCTCACGCCAACCCGCGCCCCCCAACCTAACAAGGATCATTCACCCCACCCGGCGTCCCCCGATTCCCCGAGTAATAAAGCGAGCTCCCCTCGCACCAGTTCCCCACGTCGTCGTTGTCCGTCGCATTCGTCGCCGACGGATCCAGAGCCATCGAGTACCCCGCCGCGATCGGCCACCCGGCCGCGCTCGTCCACTCCACGGCGTCAATTTCGGAAATCGTGTCACCGAGCGCCAACTCATCGTCTCCATTGGCAAGAACCATTGTCTGTAGGGCCATGTCCGGTGTCAGGCCACCATTGAGGCCGTCGGTCCATGCCTTCACCACCAGCGCGTACTGCCCAGGCGTGATCACGAAGTCATCAACGAAATTGGTGCTGTCAGAGTCACGGTCGTACACTTCCCAGCCACAAAGGTTTACCGAGGTCGCCCCCGGATTGTAGATCTCGAACCACTCGCCGTAGGTATCGCTCACCGGCGTGGCGGGGTTGGGCATGATCTCGGTGATCACGAGGTCGCCCGCGGAGAGTACGCCCTCGTCGCAGATGTCGTCGCAGTCGTTGTCAACCGCGTCGCGGGCCTCGGCCGCGCCGGGGTACACGGTGTCGTCCTCGTCGTCACAATCGGTGCCGCCGTAGTCCTCGGCGGTGCGACTGTCGTAGTCCTGATCGTAGTCCGAGAGGCCGTCGCAGTCCTGGTCGGTCCCGTCGTACCAGACCTCGCTCTCCCCGGGGGAGATGGTGTCGTCGAAGTCGTCGCAGTCCGTGCCGCCGTAGCTGTCGCTGTCGTAGCCGTCCAGATCGCGGTCGTAGTCGCTCTCCGAATCGCAGTTGCTGTCTACGCCGTCGTACCAGGAGTCGGTCGCGCCCACGTAGATGCTGTCGTCAAGGTCGTCGCAGTCGGTGCCGCCGTAGTCGCTCGACCGGAATCCGTCCGCGTCCTGATCGTAGTCGTCGTCGCCCGCGCAGTCGCTGTCGGTGCCATCGTACCAGGTGTCCGCGGCGCCGGGGTAGGCCAGCGCGCTCGTGTCGTTGCAGTCGCTGCCGCCGTAGCTGTCGCTGTCGTAGCCGTCGGCGTCGCGATCATAGTCGCTCTCGCCGTCGCAGTTACTGTCCACCCCG
This sequence comes from Pseudomonadota bacterium, assembly GCA_005778355.1. GTDB lineage: Bacteria > Myxococcota_A > UBA796 > UBA796 > SXON01 > SXON01. The sequence continues at coordinate 3,526 of SXON01000025.1, forward strand.
TCGTACCAGGCGTCGGTGGCCCCCCAGTAAATCCCCGAGTCGGTGTCGTCGCAGTCGGCCCCGCCCACCGCCTCGGCGTCCTGCCCGTCCTGGTCCTGGTCGTAATCGCTCTCACCGTCGCAGTCCTGGTCGACACCATCGTAGTAGGTCTCGGTGGCCGCCGGGTTGATCGTCGCGTCGTCGTCGTCACAGTCGGAGCCTCCGGCGGTGGTCCCCACCCAGCCGTCGCCGTCGACATCGTACTCGTTGGCGCCGTCGCAGTCGTAGTCGATGCCGTCGTAGGGCACGTCGGCCTCGCCGGGGTTGATCGTCGCGTCGCTGTCGTTGCAATCGTCGCCGCCGTAGCTGTCGCTGGCATAGCCGTCGCCATCGCGGTCGAAGTCGTCGGCGCCGTCGCAGTCGCTGTCCACCCCGTCGTACCAGGGGTCGGGGGCACCGGTGAAGGTGCTGCTCTCGAGGTCGTCACAATCGAAGCCGCCGTAGGACTCGGCGTCCTGCCCGTCCTGGTCCTGGTCGTAGTCGCTCTCTCCGTCGCAGTCCTGGTCGATCCCGTCGTACCAGGCCTCCGTCGCGGCGGGGTTGATGGTGTCGTCCTCGTCGTCGCAGTCGGAGCCGCCGACGATCGCCGCGAGGTAGCCGTCGCCGTCCACGTCGTAGTCGCTCGAGTCGGAGCAGTCCTGGTCGATGCCGTCGTAGGGCGTGTCGGTGGCCGAGGGGTTGATGGTGGCGTCGGTGTCGTTGCAGTCGTCGCCGCCCTGGGCGAGGGCCACGTGCCCATCGGCGTCCTGATCGTCGTCTCCGTCGCCCGCGCAGTCCTGGTCGATGCCGTCGTACCAGCGCTCGGTGGCCCCGGGGTACACGTCGCTATCGGTGTCGTCGCAGTCGTCGCCGCCGTAGTCGGCGCTGTCGTGGCCGTCCTGGTCCTGGTCGTAGTCGCTCGCGCCGTCGCAGTCCTGGTCGGTGCCGTCGTACCAGCTCTCGGTGGCGCCCGGGTTGGCGCCGGGGTCGGCGTCGTCGCAGTCGGAACCGCCCCCGGTGGGGTCGCGGTAGCCGTCGGCGTCCTGGTCGTAGTCATCGGCCCGGTCGCAGTCCTGGTCGACACCGTCGTACCAGGCATCGGCCGCCCCGGTGTACACGGTGGCGTCGTCGTCGTCACAGTCGGCGCCGCCCGCGAAGGCCGCGTCCTCGCCGTCGCCGTCCTGGTCGAAATCGCTGGCGCCGTCGCAGTCGCTGTCGACGCCGTCGTACCAGGCGTCGGTCGCGCCCGGGTAGATGCTGGCGTCGAGGTCCCAGCAGTCGTCGCCAATGCCATCCACCTGGTGGCCGTCGCCGTCCTGGTCGTAGTCGTCGTCGCCCGCGCAGTCCGCGTCGCGACCGTCATACCAGGTGTCGGGAGCCCCGGGGTACTCGGTTGCGTCGTCGTCGTCGCAGTCGCCGTCGATCTCGCGGTAGCCGTCGCCGTCGTCGTCGTTGTAGTCGGTGCCCTCGTCGATGCTCCCGTCGCAGTCGTTGTCGAGGCCGTCGGCGAGCTCCTCGGCGCCGGTGTACACCTCGGCGTTGTCGTCGTCGCAGTCTTCCTCGTCGCAGGTCGTGGCGCCGTCCTTGTCGTCGTCGAGGCAGGCTTCCACGTCGACGTCGACCACGCAGGTGCCGACGAGGCCGCCAGGGTCGGTCAGCGTCATGCTGAGGCGGTGCTCGCCGCCCTGGACCGGGGTGAAGCGCGTGGTGACCGTGCCCGCGCTGTCGGGGTTGCCCGACCAGAATGTGCCGTCGATGTCGCTGGCGAGGACGGCGCTGAGCGAGGCTGCGTCGCTCTGGGCGTCGGTCGTGCCCACGGCCACGTCGATGCTCTCTCCGGCGCGCACCGCCGTGCCCGCGTAGGGGAGGGCGAAGCTGCACTCGGGCGCGGTGTTGGCCTCGGCGATCACCGTGACGCTGGCCTGGCCGATGTCGCCGTCCTCGTCGGTGGCGAACACGCTGAGCACGTGGTCACCATCGGAGAGATCGAGGGCGAGGCCCACGTTGCCGCCCTCGCAGGCGTCGCGACCGTCGCCTGCCGCCAGCTCGAGGAGCACGCCGTCGACGTCGGACTGCACGGTGATGGCGAGCTTCGCCGCGGCGGTCTCGTCCTCGATCTGCGCGCAGAGCTCCACCGGGAGCGCCGGGTCGAAACTCGAGCCGTCAACCGGTCGCAAGATCGTGATGATCGGTGCCTCGTTCGACGATTTGACGACGTTGTCGGCACCGCAGGCGAGAAGGAGAAGGAGCATGGCCGCGGTCTACACGGGCCTGGGGCCATCGGCAACCGGATACGAGAGCACATGCCTGAGACGAAGGACCCCGTCGCCGCCCTCGACGCGCCCGACATCCCCACCCGCGCGGCCGGGGCGCGCGATCTTGCGCTGGCGGGAACACCCGAGATCGTGGATCGCCTGTTGGCCATGGCCAAGGGCGACAAGTCGCCTGGCGTGCGCCTCGCCTGCGCCGCCGCTGCGGCCGACATCATCAGTCGCGACCGGCTCGCGGGCAGCATCGACGAGGACACCCGTCGTCGCTGGCTCCTGGCCGTCCAGGGCGCCGACCCCGGCGTCAACACCGGCCTGTTCCAGGTGGCGGCGGTGGTGTCGTTGCCGGAGGGCGTCAACCGCATCATGGCTGGCCTGCGCGACCCGCGGCACGACGTGCGCGCCGGGGCTTGCGTGGGCCTGTGGCGGCTCGTCGCCAGCGCCGAGCAGAACGGCGACGCGGCGCTGGAGGCGCGCGTGGTGGCCGCCCTCGACGACAAGCGCAGCCGGGTGGAGACGCGGGTGGAGATCGCGCGGATCTGTGCCGCCGCCGGCTATCGCTCGGCGCTCGAGGCTGCCCGACGCGCCGCCGAGGAGGCCATCCGCAACACCCGGAAGCTCGCCGACGAGGTGGTGGCAAAGCTGGAGAGCCCGCCCACGGGCGTGGGCATCTACGTCGACTACGGGGTCGACATCGGCGAGGCACGGTCGCCGGGCAAGGCACGGGGTTTCATGGCGCTCTTGTCGGCCACCGACTGCATCACGGCGAGCTCAAAGGTATCGCGACACACGCCCGGAGAGCCGCTCCGCGTCCTGATCGCCAAGCTGCCGGGCGAGGAGAGCGCCAGCGCCGCCGTGCAGACGGGCCGCCAGACGTGGTGGGCGGCAGCGGGCGACGACGTTTGCGCCTTTGGCGATCGCCTCGTGAGCGCGGGCGCCTTCGAGCTGCTCGACGCCTGCGAGGACGTCATTGGCACCGGTGCCGCCGGGCTGCGGGTGCGCGGCGCGGCCCTGCTGGCGCGAGGCGACGCGAAGGGCGCGGTGGAGGCGCTCGAGGCCGCCGTGGCCGGGAAGAAGGTGCCGGGCGACGCCTGGTGGTTCCTCGCCGACGCGCTGCACGCGCTCGGTCGCGACGACGAGGCGCGGCCTCACTTGGAAAAGTACTTGTCCAAGGTTGCGAAGAAGGCCCCGTTCGTCGAGGAAGCCAGGAAGCGTCTAGGGCTGTAAGGCCGCGCCGGGTGGGCTCGGCTCCGCGGGTGGGCTCGGCTCCGCGGGTGGGCTTGGCTCGGCGGGTTTGCGCGCGCCGTGGAAGTTCGCGAAGCGCTCGGCGGGGTCGTCCACGTGACAGGTGGAGCAGCGGGCCACGACGGCCGCCTTGGCCCGGAGGAAGCTGTCGACCGCCGTGCCATCGGACTCCCCGGGGGCCTCGGCGTTGCCGTGCTGCCACTGGTGGGGGTCGTGGCAGCTGACACAACTCACCGCGTTGCCCTCGCCCCCCTCCGAGGGCGCGGGGTGGGACCAGTTCGTCACCTTGGTGGCTTCCGTGCGCCCATCGTGACAGGAGAGGCACTGGCCGTTCTTGGCGTCCACACCCTTGGGCGCCGCCGGCGGCTTGTTCGCGCCATGCACGGTGTGACAGCTCACGCAGCCCTCCTCCACGTCGCCCACCGCCACCTCGGCGGCATCGTGATCCGTCCCCAGCACGCTCGCCTGCTCGGCGTGGCACTCGGTGCAGGTCTTGACGATGGTCCCGGCGGTCAGCAGGAACGGGAGCTTGTCGGCGTCGGCGTGAGGCGTGTGACAGTCGCGGCAGCCCACTAGGCCCTCGTGTCCGGTCGACACCATCGCCTCGGTCATGGGCTTCCACATGGGGTGCCCCTTCTTCGTGGAGATGGTGGTGGCCTCGCCGTCCGGACCGTGACACTCGTAGCAGTACTGGTCCTGTGGGTCGGCCGCCCGGTTGGTGGACAGCGCGTGCGCAGGACGCTCGTGGTCGCCGTGGCAGTCCTGGCAGTCGTTGCCGCCGTGGCCGCCGCCGATGAGGGCGTGGTCTTGCTCCGTGTGGCAGCCGCGGCAGGCCTCGTTCCCCGTGGCCGGGGTGCGCAAGAGCGAGACGGAGGCCGAGTCGTGGGTGTCGTGGCAGGCGAGGCAGCTGAGGCGGTCGGAGCGGCCGCCGATTCGCTCGATCACCGCGCGCAGCGTGGGACTCACCGCGCCCGTGACGGGGTGCTGACTGGCGCCGGGGCGGTGGTCGGTGTGACAGGCGGCGCAGAGCTTGACCGTGTCGCGCTCCTCGACCAGCCGCGCGTCTTGCTCCAGGTTGTGGGGCCGGTGGCAAGAACGACAGGACACGGTGGCGTTGCCGTCGGCGTCGGTGCCCGTGCGCGCGCCCAGGTTGGCCAGGGCGGCGAGATCGGCGCCCCTCGGCAGGGGAAGACCCAGCGGGTGATGATGGCGGCTGCCCGCGCGCTCAGCGGACACCAGGTCGTCGTGACAGTCGGTGCAGGACTTTGCCACGTCGCCGCCGGTGCTGTCGTCACCCCGTTCCTCGCGGTAGGACGGCGCCCGGGGCACGCCGTCGACCTCGACCTCCATGAGCCCGGCGGGCTCCATGGGCGGCGCGTAGTCGGACTCCCGGGTGCCCGCGAAGAAACCGACGAAGGCCACGCCGGTCGCCACGGCGAGAAACATCGCGGGGGGGCGGAAGCCCGTCACGGGTGTGCCTCCGTTTCCTCGTACCCGCGGTCGCGTGGCGGGAACACCGGACGCACCAGCGGGAAGGCCGGGGCGTGCGGGTCGTGACAGTCCACGCAGTTGTTGCGCAGCGCGGCGCCCTGTCGGTCGTCCCAGTAGCCGGTGTTGCCCCCGTGGCTCCAGTGCTGGTAGTCGCGGGTTTGTGGCCCGTGGCACTGTCGGCAGAGTGACATCACCTCGGTGAAGGGCAGCGTCGTCGCGTCGGCCAGCCGCAAGCGCGTGCGGTCGGCGTCGTGACACTGGTTGCAGTTGAGCGTGCCGTGCTCAAGCTCGATGGCGTCGTGGAAATCATCGCGGGGCGGGCCCGAGCGCGGCGCGTCTGGACCGTGACAGGTCTCGCAGGCGGCGGCCTGGGGCTGGTCGGGGTCGTCTTTCAGCGGCGTGTTCCAGATGCCGAGATCGGCCGGCACGTGGATCTCGTCGGCGTGCGCGGTGGTCGCCGACACCTCCGGCGCGAGCTCACGGCTCGGGTCGGAAAAACCCGTGGCGCAGGCGCCGAGGAGGGCGAGAGGCAGCATCAGGACCCGGATTGTGCAAGGCCCGTGCCCGGCGCTATATCGGTCGAACGCCGAGCTTCCCGGTCTGAGTGTGCCGCTGCGCACACCCCCGGGGGAATCCCCCCCTCAGGGGTTGTAGGACTGGACGTCGCGCGTCGCGTCGCGCGCACGCCCGAGGGCGTTGACCTGCCAGTAGGTCTCGTCGTGAGCGCCGTCGCTCGACGTGCAGCTCACCTCGTGGGCGCTGAGCGCGCCGACCGTGAATTCCACATCGACCGCGGCGGCCGCCGAGCAGTCTCGCGTGTAGGCGATGGCCACGTCGTCGCCCGGGTAGTCGCTGGTGCCGATGTAGGTCTCCGTCCACGACGGCGTGTCGTCGAGGGAGAAGGGGAGCACCAACACCGCCGGGTCGTAGCGCCGCGTGCCGCTCAGGTCCGCGCCGCCGCTCATGCTCAGCGATGCGTAGTGTTCGAGGTTCTCCGACTCGAGGTACAGGCCGTCGTTCTCGCAGCGCAACTGCCAGGTGTAATGGTCGATCGTCCCTTCCGCGCTGCCCGCGGTGTCGCTCGCGGCCTCGGAAAGTGTGCGCAGCGACTGGGTTTCTACGTCGCGCTCGTTCACGTTGGTCACGCGGATGGTCTCGTCGAGGTCGCTGCCCTCGTCGCTGACTGCGCTCGCGGGACCGTACACCCACTCGGTGCCGACGCCCACGATGCCGCTGATCGTGCTGCACTCCTCCGCCACCATGTCGCGGTCGAACGCGAACTCGGCGACGCTGTCGCCGCCGGTGCCGGTGCAAGCGAGGAGCAGGAGCATCAGTCCTGCCGGGGGGGCGGACCGGCGGGGAGGTCGTCCCACTTGATCACGCCCGGCTCGTAGATGGTGGCCGTGAACTGGCGGTGGACCACCTTCTCGTCGCGCGCCGTCGGGTCTTCCGACGGGTGACGCTCGGTGAAGGCCGCCACCGCCGCCTCCTCGAAGGGCGCGAGCGGGATGCCGAAGAGCTTGCCGATCTCGGGCCCGTCGACCACGCAGTCGTGGCTGTAGAGCACGTCGAGCGCCTTGACGCGGTTCGTCCACCGGCGGCCCGCGGGGCGCGCCAGTGCGGCCACCGCCTTGAGCGCCGAGGGCGGCACGTTCCACGCGCTCGCCGGGAGACCGTTCGCCTCGCACATACGACGGAACGCGTCGCCCACGGTCATCGTCTCCGGTCCACCCACGTGCACGATGCGGTTCTTCACGCTGGCGAGGTCGAGCGAGGCCATGCACATCAGCGCCAAGTCGCGCGTGTGCACGGGGTTCACCGCCGTTTCTTTCTTGCCCGGCAAGAAGACGTTGCCGTTGGCCTCCACGCGACGCGCGAGATCGGCGAAGTTCTGGACGAAGATGCCCGGGCGCAGGATCGTGTAAGAAAGCCCACTCCCGACCAGCGCTTCCTCGGCAGCGCGCTTGGCGGTGAAGAGCGGCACGTCGGCGCCATGCTCGATGCCCGCACAGGACACGTACACCACGTGCGCCACGCCTCGCTTCTTCGCCGCCTCGAAGAGGGCCACGCTGCCCTCGGCGTTGACGTTCTTGTGGTGGTTGTCGGTCGACTCGGTGCGCACCCCGTGGGCGGCCACGACGTGCTTCACGCCGCGCATGGCGCGCGACAAACTCTCGGGGTCGCGCAGATCGCCGAAGAAGTAGGCGGTGCCGGTGTCGTTGAGCCAGTAGTACTCGGAGCCCTTGCGGACGAGGCAGCGCACGTCGAGCCCGACCGAGCGCAGGGCGCGCACGATCTGGTGGCCGAGGCGGCCGGTGGCGCCGGTGACGAGGATCATGGGTCTTTCTCGGAGCGGCCGCACCCTACTTCATCACCCGCCGACCGGCGACCCCTTCGCGTGCCCTTGACGCCGGGGACTGTAGCGCATAGAAGGGCGCCCACCAACGGGGCTGTAGCTCAGCTTGGGAGAGCACCAGAATGGCATTCTGGGGGTCAGGGGTTCGAGCCCCCTCAGCTCCACCACCCCGATCACCCCGCCACCCGGCGGGGTGATTTGTTTTTGCGCCCGGAGTTGCCCATGGCCGACAACAAGAACCTCGAGCAGATGTCCGAGCTGCTCGGCAAGCTGTGGACGCGCACCCAGAAGGAAGCATCGCGCGCCGGTCGCGCCGCTCGCGACATGCTCCACCTTCGCCAGCTCCGTGGCGACCGCGAGCGCATGTTTGTGAAACTCGGCAAAGAAACCCGCCAACTCATCGAGGCCGGCGAGGTGAAGCACCCCGGGCTCGAGCGGGGCGTGCAGCGCATCGCCGACATCGAACGGCAGATCCGCGAGCAGGAAGACGCGATGCGGTCGCAGGGCGTCGAGCCGGAGAGCGAGGCCCAGAGCGCGGCGGCGAGCGAGGGTCAGGACGAGGGCTGACGCGCCCGTAGTTGGAGGTAGAGGATCGCCACCATCACCATCGCCGTCGGCACCGACGCGCAGACGCCCACGCCGCAAGCCAGCACACCGGCGGCGCTGATCACGGTCATCGCGAGTGAAACCACGAACGTGTGCCCGCGCATGGGCTCCGCCTCGTTCCACGAGGCCTTGAGCGCCTCGATGGCGCCGAGCCCCCGGTCGACGATGTAGTACTGCGCGGTGATGGGACCGAGGGCGCAGGCGATCCACAGGATGAGCCCGATGCCCATCTGGGTGACGGAGAAAACGAGTGAGTAGCCGAGGAAACCCGCGGCGTTGAGCACGCCCGCGGTGGCCGCGATGAGAGTGGCCGGGCCCGACATCACGAGCGTGTAGCCGAGGAAGGCACCGTAGCGTTGTCCCTCGGAGAAGAGCTGGTAGAACTGGGGCTCCTCTCCTCGGGCCGCCGTCAGGAGGAAGCGCGTGAGCCCTGCCACGATGAGCGGCGACCAGAAGAGGTTGAGCACGCTGGCGGCGGCGCTGTAGAGCTGCCACTGGGGGTGCTCGGGGCGGTGGCCCGCGAGGTAGGCCATCGCGGAAGCCACGATCACCGGCATCGCGCTGAGGAGCGTGCCCCCGAGGACCCCGAGCGTCAGGTTGACCGGGTCGCCCATGTAGAGGGCCCAGGCCCGGCTCACGGTGCCGCCCACGTCGGTGGGGACGCCGCTGTCGGCGGGGATGGCGGTCGGGGCGTTGCCGGATGGAAGTGGCTGGTAGGGGTTCTCGGCCATGTCGCCACACTACCACGCGTGGCTCTTGACCCGGCAAGGGCTAAGTCTTAACTCTTAACCTCCGGCACCTTGTCACCTTGTCACGGCACCTTGTCAGGGTACCTTGTCGTCATGGAGGATGCGCACGGCGGGGTCGTCGAGGTCGTCGAACTGGCCGTCGCGGGCGGCGCGCAGGAAGAGAATGACGAAGACGGCGCCGAGGGCGACGGCGGTGGGGAGCAAGAAGAACACGGCGCTCATGAGAGCCTCCCGATGCGGTGGGCGGTGTAAACGACCATGGCGCTCGACAGGGGCATGAGCGCCGCGGCCACCAGCGGATTGACGAGGCCGAACGCAGCGAGCGACACGGCCACCAGGTTGTAGGCGATGCTGCGACGGCTCGACGCGACGATGGCGGCCTGGGCGCGCCGAGCCAGCTCGATGCCGGCCACCAGGCCGCCGAGGCCCTCGCCCACCTGCACCGCGTCGGCCACCTGCACGCTGGCGGCGGCCCCGCTGCCCATCGCCACGCCCACGCTGGCGGCGGCCAGCGCGGGACCGTCGTTGATGCCGTCACCCACGAAGGCCACGCGCCGCCCGGAGCTCACGCGTGCCGCGATGGCGGCGGCCTTGGCCTCGGGGTCGGCGTCGCCGGTGGCGTCGTCGATGCCCACGGCGGCGGCCACGCGGGTGACGACCTCGGCGCGGTCGCCGCTCGATAGGGCCACCTGGACGCCGAGCGCTCTCAGGCGCGTCACCGTGGCCCGCGCGTCGTCCCGCACGCGGTCGGCGAGCACGATCACGCCGATCACGCCGTTGCTGTCGCGCAGCTCCACGCCGCGATCACCCCGGCCGAGCTGGTAACGGTGCCCGTCCACCTCGCCGGTGAGACCCACGCCGGGGCGCTCCAGCACCGCCCGGGGCGAGGGGAGGGGAATGCCACGCCGGGCGGCCTCGGCGACGATCGCCCGCGCGATGGGGTGTCGCGACTGGCGCTCCAGGCCCGCAGCAACCCGCAGCACGCCGTCGCTGGCCTCCACCACCTCGGGCACCCCGCCCGTGAGCGTGCCCGTCTTGTCGAAGACGACGGTGTCGACCCCGGCCAGCGCGTCGAGCGCCTCGGGCCCCCGCACGAGGATTCCCCGCCGGGCCGCCGCGCCGATCGCCGCCGCCACCGAGAGCGGCGAGGCGAGCGCGAGCGCGCAGGGGCAGGCGACCACCAGCACCGCCACCGCCACCGCCACGCCCTCGTCGAGGCCACGTGCCGCCGTCCAGCCGAGAAAGCTGACCGTCGCGACGAGCAAGGTGCCCACGGTGAAGGCCGGGGCGATCTTGTCGGCCAGGGTCGGCGGCACGGGACGGTCCAGCGCCTCGGAGAGCCGCTGCGCCATGCGTCCCACGAGCGACTCGGCGCCCACCGCCCGCACCGCCACCACGAGGTTGCCGTCAACCACGGTGGCGCCGGCCACCACGCTGTCGCCCGGGTGCACGTCGCGCGGCGCCGACTCGCCCGTCAAAAGCGACATCTGCACCTGCGCCTCGCCCTCCACCACCTCGCCATCGGCCGCGATCTCCTCGCCGTGGGCCACCGCCACCAGGTCGCCCGCGCGCAGCGCGGAGGCCGACACCTCCTCCACGGTGCCCTCGCCGATGCGCCGGGCGCGGGCCGGGGCGAGCGCGCCGATCGCCCGGGCGGCCTCCGACGCCGAGCGACGCCCGCGCTGCTCGGCCACGCGGGCTGCGAGCAACAGCGTCACCAGCATGCCGAGCGAGTCGAGGTAGCCCTCCCCACCCGAGATCGCCGCCCAGAGGCCGTGGGCGTACATCACCAGCACGCCAAGGCTCACGGGAATGTCGACATGGGCCCGTCGAACGCGGATCGCCGCGATCGCCGCCCGGTAGAAGGGGAGGGCGCTCCACGTGGCCACCGGGGTGGCGATGAGCACCGACCACCAGGCGAAGAGCTTCTGCCAGTGGGGATCCATGCCGCTCACCCACCCGGCGTACACGCCGGCCGAGATCATCATCACGTTCATCGCGGCGAAGGCCGCGACGCCGAGCCGCAAGAGCATCGTGCGGTCTTCGGCGCGCGGGGCGGCGAGGGCGCGCACCGTCCAGCCCACCGCGCGGATGGGTGCCACGAGGGCTGCGGGACTCGCTTTCGAGGGGTCGAAACGAACCTTGGCGGTACCGCTGCCGTAGCTGACGTGGGCGCTATCGACGCCCGGCACCCGGGCGATGAGCGTTTCTGCCACCCAGGTGCAGGAGGCGCAAGACAGCCCATCGATGGCGAACCGAAGCTCGCAGGCGCCTTCGGCCAACGCGGTGACGGGGAGATCGACGATCGGGCCGTCGCCGGGCCGCGGCGCGAAGGCTTTCCGCTCGGCGTAGTAGCGGTCGAGCCCCGCCTCGGTCAGCAACGCGGCGGCAGCCTCGCAGCCGACACAACAGTAGCCGCCGTCCTCGGTGGCCGTCCCACAGTGGGGACAGCCGGGGAGTGACGCCGGCGCGGGCGTCACCTGGCCTCGGTCTCGTAGCTGGGATCGATGGGGTCGGCGCCGCTCACTGCGAGGTAGGCGACCGCGAAGTTCACCGCCATCACGATGGCGAGCGAGATGGCAATGCCAATCGGCCAGCGCATATCAGGTGCCCTCGCTGAGGAAAGAAGTATCCATCCAAAGCTCGTCGTCGTGCGAGTGCACCCGTACGCGCAACGGGATGCTGCGCTCGATGAGGTGACCCGGAGGCACCCGCACGACAACGGGCACGGTGGTGGTCGCCGCAGGATCCAGCACGATCTGTGGTGCTGAAACCTCGGCGGCTGAAGGCAGCCCCTCGATGTCGACCTGCCACTGGTCGGCCTCGTTCTCGTGGCTGGTGAGGCGGAGAAGGTAAGTGTTGCGAACCCAGCCGTCGGCATCGACGGTATAGAGCGAGCCCGGGCTGCGGCTGATGTAGCCGTCTGCCTCGTGTCGCGAGGTGAGGACGGCCACGAAGGCCACGCTGACAATCCCGATCAACGAGGCGTAGACCACGGTCCGGGCGCGGATGGTCCGGGGCTGTCCCGAGAGCGTGGAGTACGTCACCAGCGAGGGCTGGCCCCGCTTCGCCATCACTGCGGCGCAGGCATCGACGCAACGGGCACACGTGACACACTCGAGCTGGAAGCCGTCGCGAATGTCGATGCCCTGGGGACACACGGCCACGCACTTGAGACAGTCGATGCAGGCGCCCGGGTTGGCGTCGCCCGCCTTGCCGCGGGGCTCGCCTCGCCCCTCGTCGTAGGCCACCACGAGGCTGTGGTCGTCACACAAGACCCCCTGGAAACGAGCGTATGGACACAGGTAGTTGCAGAACTGCTCGCGGAACCAGGCGAAGTCCCAGAACATGAGCGCGGTGAAGAAGGCCACCATGCTGTAGGCCACCACGCCCGAGCCGCCGGTCCACAAGATCCGCGCCCCGGAGAACCAGCTCACGAAGGTCATGGCCACGCCGAAGGACATCGCGAGGAAGACGGCCCACTTCACGAGTTTGCGCCAGCTCTTGTCGAAGTTCCAGGGGCCGCGGTCTCTGGCCATGCGCTTGCCGCGGTCGCCCTCGAGGAAGTTCTCGACCGGGCGGATCCACTCCTCGAGGAACACGGTCTGCGGGCAGGCGTAGCCGCACCACAAGCGGCCGAAAACGGCCGTGAACAAGAACAAGCTGAATGCGGCCGCGAGGCCGATCAGCACGAGCAGGAGGCTGTCGGCGGGCGTGAAGACCGAGCCGAAGGCGTAGAGGCGTCGACCGGCAATGTCGATCTGGAAGGCAGGATGCCCGCCCACGTTGATCCAGGGGGTGACGAACAGGACCGCCTGCAAGGCGGCCCCGGTCAGACGGTGGATACGTTGGTATCGGCCGTTTACCGAGAGCGGGTACACCCAGGTGCGTGCGGTCGGCAGAATCATCCCTACTGGCCCCCACCCGCCCCGTGAATGTACGCGGACACCTGGGCGATCTTCTCGGCCCCGAGGATCGGCCCCCAGGTGATCATGCCCTTCTCGGGCACGCCGTCGGTGACGGTCTTGACGATGTTGGCGTAGTTGCCGCCGTGAATCCACGTCGCATCGGTGAGGTCGGGGCCAACGCCGCCCTTGAGCTCCGGCCCGTGGCACCCCACGCAGTTCACATCGTAGATGGCCTTGCCGGCCGCCGCCAATTCAGGCGTAGGTGCGGTGGCGGTCACCGCCGCCTCCACCTTCTTCGGCATGGCCGCGCCGGCCGCAGCGACCTCCGCGTCGTAGGCCGAGGCCTGCGAGCGCTGCGACACGAAGTGGTACTCGGCCGCGTAGATGACACCCCACACGATGGTGAAGTAGAACAATCCGAGCCACCAGGTGGGGAGCGGATTGTCGTACTCCTCGATGCCGTCGTTGTCGGCACCGTGTCCGAGGATCTGGTTGGTGTCCTTGCTCATTGGTCCTCCAGCGGCAGGCGGGCGGCGGCGTCGAGGGCGGCGCGGCGGCGGGGGTTGTAGGCCCAGACGGTCCACGCGGTGAACACGCCGAGAAACACGATGGTCATGCTACCGAGCAGCCAGCCCAGGCTGGTGGATTGCGCGGCGGCCTCGCGGATCACCATCATGCGCCACCTTCCTTGGCCGCGACCGCCTTCTTGCCATCGACGCCCAGCGACTGCAAGTAGGCGATCAGCGCCACGATCTCGCGGTCCGGCGCGGTGTCGATCTTGGCCTCCTTGAGTTTGGCCACGATCATTTGCGCCTGCGCGTCGACATTCCCGCCCACCCAACTCTCGGGGTTGGCCTCGTAGGGCACGCCCAGGGTGGTCATCGCGCCAACGGTGGCCACGATGTCGGCCTTGTCGTAGCTATCGGCGAGGAGCCAGGGGTAGGGCGGCATCACGCTGCCGGGCGTGGTGGAGCGCGGGTTTTCCATGTGCTGGTAGTGCCAGGCGTCGGGGTACTTGCCCCCCACGCGCTGCACGTCGGGGCCGATGCGACGGCTACCGAGCTGGAACGGGTGGTCCCACTGGTACTCGCCGGCGCGGGTCCAGGGGCCGTAGCGCAGCGTTTCAGCGCGCATCGGGCGGATCATCTGCGAGTGGCAGTTGTAGCAGCCCT
>SXON01000229.1 GCA_005778355.1 Pseudomonadota bacterium
CGCACGCCGACAAGCTGGTGACGACGCTGTCCGGCGGCATGAAGCGCCGTCTCAACATCGCAGCCTCGTTACTCCACGATCCCAGGATCCTCGTGTTCGACGAGCCCACGACCGGCGTCGATCCCCAGTCCCGGAACCACATCTTCGACACGGTGCGTACGCTGCACGCAGAGGGACGAACGGTGGTGTACACGACGCACTACATGGAGGAGGTCGAGGCGCTCTGTCGCGACGTGGCCATCGTCGACAAGGGACGGCTCGTGGCCTGTGACCGGCTCGATCGTCTCGTGGCGAGCGCCGCGCCCCGAGAGTTCGCGCTGCGGCTCGAAGGGAGCTCGGCGGCGGCGATCAGCTACGCGCTCCACGCCGCCGGGCTCCCCGCGGAGGTGATCGCGCGAGGACGGTCGCTGGAGGACGTCTTCCTCGAGCTGACCGGCCGCGGGCTGAGGGACGTGTCGTGAGCATCCTCTACTGGATCGTCCGGAAGGACCTCAAGGTCTTCGCTAGCGACAAGAAGGGCGCCCTGATGGTGGTGGTGGTGCCGCTGGTGCTCGGGGTGATGATGGGGCTCATCTTCAACGCGGGTGAAGGCCCCTCGCCGATCGAGCTGGTGGTGGCGAGCGAGGACGAAGGCCCAGAGGTCAAGTCGCTCCTGGCGCGGCTCGACGCCGAGCCCGGGCTCGAGGTGGTGCGCATGTCGCCCGCAGAGGCGCGCGAGGCGGTGGCCAAGGGCGAGGTGGCGGTGGCGTTGTCCATCCCCCCGGGCACCAGCGCCAAACTCACCGCAGCGTCGCTCTTCGGCGGTGCCGAGGCCAAGGGCGAGGTGGCCCTGTGGTACGACCCCTCGGAGCCCACCAGCGCCGACATCGTCACGGGCTTGTTGACCAAGGCCACGATGGAGACCGTCTTCGCCGATTTCGGCGATCCGTCGCGACAGCGTTCGATGTTTGACACCCTTCGCGCGTCGGTCGACCCGGACGAGCGGCCGGAGCTCGCCGCCTTCCTCGACCAGGGCACGAAGTTCGCAGACGAGACATCCACCGCCGGCGGCACCGGCGCGGGGCTGGAGCCCCCCTTGCGGGTGGCGAGCGAGGCGGTCGTGGCGGCCGGTCCCACGGCGGGCTTCAACAGCCACGCCCACACCTTCGCCGGGATGCTGATGCAGTTCCTGTTGTTCTCGGCCTCCACCTCGGCGAAGACCCTGCTGGCCGAGCGGCAGTCGGGAACGCTGGACCGCCTGCGCACGACCGCCGCGCGCCCCTGGCAGATCCTGCTCGGCGCCGGCATCGCGACCGCCGTGGTGGCGCTCGTCGCGACGGCAGTCGTCTTCGGCGTCGGTGTGGCCATCTTTGGCATCGAGCTGCGTTCCGGACTCTTGGCCTTCACGCTCGTGGCGCTGGGACAAGCCGCGCTGGTGGGTTCCTTCGTGCTCCTGCTGGTTGGCCTTGCTGATTCCGACAAACAGATCGATAGCATCGGCACCTTGGCCATCCTCTTCCTCTGCTTCGTGAGCGGGGCCTGGGTGCCGAGCTTCATGCTGCCCGAGGCCCTGCTCCAGGCTGGGCCGCTCATCCCCACGCGCTGGATTCTCGACGGCATGGCCGGCGCCACCTGGCGCGGACTCGGCCTCGGCCCGGCGGCCCTGGCCTGCGCGGCGCTGCTCGGCTTCGCCACCGTGTTCTCCGCGGTGGGCCTGCGTCGCTTCCGCTGGACCTAGACGTCGCGTATGGTGGGCGCGATGTGGTTCCTCGTCGCCTGCACCGCCGCTGTTCGCCCCGGGTCGACGGATCCTCGTGACAGCGCCGAGCCCGAGGCCGTGGAACCGTCGCGACCGGTTTGCGAGGGTGAGCCCCAGGCCCTGCTCAATGAGGTCGTGGCGGCCAACGTGCAAGGCCTCGCCGACGCCGACGGGGCCACGCCGGACTGGATCGAACTGCGCCTGGGCGCCACCGATCTCGCGGGCTGGGGGCTCGACGACGGCGACACCCCGTGGACGCTCCCGGCGCTCACGCCGGGGACGCACGTGCTCGTGTTTGCCTCGGGCAAGGATCGCGTGGACAGCGAGCTCCACGCGGACTTCGAACTCGACGCGCTCGGCGAGACGCTCTACCTCACCGAGCCCGGCGGCTGCGTGGCCGACTCGGTCACGCTCCCTCGGCTCTACGCCGACGTGGCCTACGGCCGCGCCGGTTCCGACTGGGCATACTTCCTCGAGCCTACCCCGGCCGCCGCGAACGATACTGAGTCGCGACCTGGCTTTGCATCGACGCCCACGCTCTCGCCCGCACCCGGCTTCTACGACAGCGTGGAGGTCGAAGTGAGCGGGGAGGGGAGCCTCGTGGTGAGCACGGACGGGGCCGTCCCCGAGCGCGACGGGCAGCCGTACTCGGCGCCGCTGCCCATCGACCGCGTCACGGTGGTGCGCGCGCAAGCCCTGGTCGATGGTCTGTGGCCAAGTCTCGTCGCCACGGGCAGCTACTTCGTGGCCGCCGAGCTGCCCGAGAGCACCGTCCGCGTGGTCTCCCTGGCGGTCGACCCGCCCGACCTCTGGGACGAGGACACAGGCATTTACGCCTACGGCACCGACTACGAGGCCGGGTATCCCTACTTTGGGGCCAACTTCTGGGAGCTGTGGGAGCGCGACGTGCACGTGGAAGTGTTCGACGCTGACGGCAGTCTGCTCGTGGCACAGGACGCCGGCATCCAGATCGCCGGTGGCTACTCCCGTGCCTTTGACCAGCGAAACTTCGAGCTGCTCGCCCGGAGCGGCTATGGTCCCTCGGCCTTCGACTACCCCTTGTTTCGCGACGAGGACATCGAGAGCTACGAGCGGCTTTACCTGCGAAACGGCGGCGACTGGTGCGGCACGCAGCTGGTCGACGCGGTGGTCCAGGGCGTTTTCCGCGACCCCGAGGGGAACCGGTACCCGAGCGTAGACGCGCAGGCCTACGAGCCGGTGCTGGTGTACCTCGACGGCGAGTTCTGGGGTCTGTACGAGCTGAAGGAGCGCCTCGACGAGAGCTACATCGCGGCGCACCACGGCGAGGACCCCGACGCGCTCGACAGGGTGAAGGTGGGCTGGACGCATGAGGCGAACTGGGAGATCGAGCAGGGCACTTGGGAGGCCTTCGACGCCTTGGAGTCGCTGGTGGCCTCGCGTGACCTGGCCGAGCCTGACGCCGCCGCCGAGTTCGCGGCGATGGTGGACGAGAAGAACTTCGCGAGCGCGCTCGCGGCGCAAGGCTGGATCGGCAATACCGACTTCTGGTACAACAACCTACGCTTGTGGAAGCCGTGGCGCGACGGCGGCGAGTGGCACTGGATGGTCTACGACTTCGGCCACGGTTGGGGCAGCTACGACTACGATCACCTGTCCACCACCACTGCGGGCACCTGGAAGGGTCTCCCGGTGTCGGCCGCGCTGAGAAGCGAGGATTTCCGTGTCACGTTCGTCAACGCCCATGCCGACTACCTCAACACCACCCTAGAGGGCGAATGGGCGCGCGCCGTCGTGGACGGGCTCGCCGCCGAGACCCGGCCGGTGATCCCCATGCAGCAGGAGCGCTGGTGCGGCGGAGAGAACCTCGCGTACTGGGAGTCGGCCGTGGAGTACGCCGCCACCTTCGCCGAGCGGCGGGGGAGAGTGGTGGAAGAGGATCTCGCGCGAGTGTTCCAACTTGAACGCGGCACGTTGACGCTCGAGGCCGACGGGGAGGGCCGATTCGAGCTGACCACCGTGACCGTCGACTCTGGCTTCTCCGGCACCTACTACGAGGGCGTGCCCGTGACGATCACTCCGGTCCCCGCGGAGGGCTGGAGCTTCGCCGGGTGGGATGATCGCGAGGGGAGCACCGTCAGCGTCGACATCGTGGGGGACACGACCCTACGGGCACGCTTCACGGAAGGTGTCGGAGGTTAAGGGTTAAGACTTTGCGTCGAAATGCCACGTTCTAAATTTGCTTACGACGTGGTGCGCCGGGCGACCTCGCCCCTGCGGCTAGAGGCGCCAGCCCAGGATCAGCCCGCGCCCGTCGGCCAGCGCGACCCGCACGGCGAGGCGGCCGTCGGGACGCAACGACGCCTGGTTGAATGCGAGGTCGGTCACGGTGGAGCCCTCGAGTGCGTCGCCGAGACCCACGAGCCGCTCCTTTCCCGCGTACACGCCTAGCTTTCCCCCGGCAGCCGTGGACGCGTGCACCACGTGGCCCAGGTCGTCGAGGGCCGCGCTGCGATGCGACACGAAGCCCCGGGAAATTAATCGGACTTCGTCGAGCCAGATGCCGCTCTGTGTCGCGACGGCTACCTGCCCGTGGTTATTCGCGCCGAAGAAACGCTGCATGCCCTCGCGTTGCCAAGGCACGCCGCGAAGACCCTCGCCGCGCTCATGAAACACCACGCGGCCGTCGTCGAGAACGACGGCGAGGCCCTCGTAGTGGCCGCCCCGGGCAACGACTTCCAGCCCGCGGGCCGTCGCGAGTACGATCACCTCGACGCTCCCATCGCGCGCGCGGGCGGCGATGTCGCCGCGGGCGTTGATGGTGGGTCCCGCCGGGCCGAAGTCGAGGCCCGTGTCGTCGATGGCGCCGTCGATCGCCAGGGCGTTCCGCGTGCCTGCTCGGGCGAAGTAGCCGAGCCGAGGGCCGGCGACGGGGTGGCTGGCGGCGGGGAGGCTGGGCGCCGAAATGATGCTCGAGTCGCGACAAATCACGCTGGAGCCGTCAGCGCGCGTGGCCTGGAACACCGCTCGGCCCTCGGGATCGAGCACGGGAACGTACGGCGCGAAGTCGACGAGATCGTCGCCGGTGCGGGCCAGGACCTGTGCGAACTTCAACATCGGTCGAGCTAAGTCTTAACCGTTAACCTCCGGCACCATGCAAGAACTCGCTCGCGATATCGTCGCCGCCAAGTCCCTGGTCATCCTCAGCGGCGCGGGAATGGGCCTCGCCTCGGGCATCGCCACCTTCCGCGGCCAGGACCCGGGCGCGGTGTGGGCCAACGACGTGATGACCATGGGTACCTTCGGCTTCTTCCAGGAAGACCCAGTGGAGTCCTGGCGGTGGTACCGCAGTCGGTTTCGTTCGCTGCACGGCGCGTTGCCGAACGCCGGGCACCACGCGCTCGTGCAGCTGGAGCGATGGGCGGCCGCTTCTGGTCGCGACTTCCTACTTGTCACGCAGAACATCGACACCTTGCATCGAAAGGCAGGCAGTGAGCGCCTGGTCGAGGTGCATGGCCGCGCCGACCGCGTGCGCTGTCCCGCGCCGGGCTGCGTTCACGGCGCCCCCCGTGGCTCTCTACCTGTCCCCGATTTCAGCGCCTTCGATGCGGACCCCTCGGAGGCCACCCTTCCGCGATGCCCGGCCTGCGGTGCCTTCGTCCGGGCTCACGTGCTCTGGTTCGACGAGTACTACGACGGGCACGAGGACTACCAGTTCCGGCGGGTGATGTCGGCCTTCCTCGCGGCGGACCTCATCCTCTCGGTGGGCACGAGCTTCGCGGTGGGCGTCACCGAGGCCGCGCTCCGCACGCGGGCGACGAAATGGACCATCGATCCCTCCTCGACTCGCCCGCCCTGGGGCGTGCGCCCCTGGTCGGCGCCGCAGGAAGAGGCGCTCCCAGCGCTGGTCGCCACGCTCGCCGGTCAATAGCGGCTGCCCGTGCGCACCTTCCGATACCAGCATACCGTCACTGGCGACCAGATCGACGGCTTCAACCACGTCAACAACGCTGCCTACCTCGTCATTTTCGAACGTGCGCGCTGGGCCATCCTCGACGACCTCGGCACTCAGTGGGCCGACATCGCGGCCACCGGCGTGGGCCCCCTGGTGCTGGCCGCCGAGGTGAACTTCGTGCGCGAGGTGCTGCTCGGCGAGACGGTGACGGTGGAAACCACCTTCGAGCCCACCTCGCCGCGGCGCTTCAACGTGCAGCACCGCATGGTCGGTCCCGATGGGGGTCTGCGCGCGCTGGGCACGATCCGCGGCGCCTTCTTCAACTTTGTCCAGCGAAAGATCGTCGAGCCGCCCGAGGCCGTGGTGAGCGCGATGGGCTTTGGCGGCGCGCTCCCCGCCGCGCCCGTCGTCCAGGGCCTCGGCGGCGCCTTTCTCCAGGCGCGCGACGTGGCTGGCCTGGCTCGCTGGTACAGCCAGCACCTGGGCTTCCGCTTCGCCGAGCATGGCCGCGCTCACTACGTGGAGCTCCCCGGCGCCGACGTCGTCCCGAGCTTGCGGGTGGCCACCACCACCTTCGCGATCATCCCCGGCGCCGCCTCGGGACAGAAGATCAACTTCCGCGTGTCCGACCTCGATGGCGTCGTGTCACGGCTGGCCGCCGCCGGGCACCCCGCAGAGCCGGGTCCCGACGACTACGGGCGTTTCGCCACCGTTCAGGATCCTGAGGGCAACCGGGTGGAGCTATGGGAGCCGCCTCGGGTGGCGTGATCGCTCGGCCTTCACACGCACTTGACGTGGGGGCGCGTTCCGATCGTGCTGCTGCGCGCGGTGTTGATCGTGGGAGGTCCCATGACCCGTCTGCCCCGCCCGCGATTCGCCGCTCTGACCCTTGTCACCGCCTGCGCCGACGCCGAGTTCGACTCGGTGGATCACGGCGAGTGCCCTGAGCCTCTGGTCAATCTCGCTGAGTACATCGACGGCGAGGCCATCGCGGCCTCGGATGGCATCCTGACCGTCGAGCTGCGCTCCGCCTGCGCCGACGGGCTCGAGCCCCGCGTGGTGGCGATCGACCCGGACGGCGAGGCGCACCCGCTGGCGCTGGTGAGCGACGAGGACATGGGTATCGCCGTGCGCGTGCCGGTCTGGGACGCGCCTGAGGCGTGTGTCAGCTTCGAGTTGCACGCGGCGCTCGTCGACCTTTCGACTGATGAGATCGGGGACGAAGACCGGATGGTGGTGCAAGGGCTGCTCGACACGACCCGCGTCGACGCCTTTGCGCCCTGAACGCCCGGCCGCTAGCCGTCCGGTGACGCATCGCAGGGCTCACCGATGGGCACGGCGATGCCGAGCGTCCCGCGCAGGGGGCTCTGGTCGAACAAGGCGAGCTTTCGAACCAGGAGGCGGAACGCCCGGTTGTTCCCGGCGGAGTTCCTTTGCCCGAAGGCGGGAAGTTCGATCCACGTGTCGTCCGGCACCTCGCGCAGGAGGGCGCCGGCCAGTCGTGCCACGCGAGCGTCGTCGTAGAGTTCTGCGGCCGTGGCTGCGTTGCGCGGCACCTCCGACGCGCCTTGCCCGCTCACCTGGTGAATGACGCCCCAGGGATCGGCCACGAAATAGGCGGCTCGCCAGCGTTCGGCCACGCTGATGTCGATCGGTGGCAGCCGAGGCGCGGAACTGCCGCGGGGGCTGGCCGGAGCGTTGAGCTCGTCGAGCACCATGTTGGCTGCGCCCAGCAACGCCGCCCGCACTGTGGCCTCGCGGAGGACTTGGGTGGTCAGATCGGCCACGGGCGGGTCGGCCCACTCGCGCCAGGCATCGTGTCGCGGAACGGCTGAGTTCTCGACTCGCGCAAGTAGCGAGGCCGCTGCGCCCCGCATGTAGGCACGCGGTTGTCGCGACAGGATCCATGCGCCCAGGCCAAGGGCCAGCACCAGCGAACCGATCACGCCGAGCGGCCAGCCGTGTCCACCGAAGGCCACCGCGTAGGCCGAGTACCCTGCCACGAGCAGGGAGAGCCAGACGGCCAAGTTGTACCAGCCGCGAAAGAGGGTCTCTCGGCCTTGCACTCGTTGCACCCGACGCTCGGCCTCCGCCTTCGCGGCCGGGGTGCGGTCCGGTCTGCGGCTGTCGCGTGCGCGCGGGTCGAGCACCGTCACGTCGGCCGCGTAGATGCGCATCGTGAAGGCGAGCGCTGGGAAGAGCGCGAGGACGGCGACCGTACCCGTGGCGATGGCGATCTGCTTCGGGGGCAGGCCGGCCCAGGTGGTGATGAGGCCGGTGGTGCCGATGTAGACGAGCCACCCGGTGACGGCCATGCTTGCGCCGAGGAACTTCAGCCCCGGGCGGAAGACCACCGGCGGATCGTCGCGACGGGCCATCGCGAGCCCGGCGAGAAGCACCCCCCACAGGAAACGGGCGAGTCCCAGCTCGGGGGCGCAGTCGCGCGTCGCCTGCGCAATCTCGCCGCGCCGCTTCCAGAGCGCCCGTCCACGAGCCGACCAGGTGTCCGAGTCGCCGCGGGGGCCCCGGCCGATCCGCCGTGCGGACTCGCGCAGCGGAATGCGAGCGGAGAGCACCGCCCAGCGGTACTCGATGCGGAGCGCCTCGGGGTGCTCCGCAAGGTAGGCAATACCTACGTACGCGGCGAAGGCGCGTAGCAACACGTATGAAAAAACAGTCGCGACAATAAATACGCTTGGGAGTACCGCGCTGAGGTATATTGGCGCTTCCATCCAGCCACCGAGAGCCAGAAAAACGCCCAGCATGGAGGCGGTCCACATGGGCTCGACGGTGGACTGTCCCAGTCCTACCCGCTGAGTCCGCGCCAGCGGGGCCTGGAGCGCGGGCACGTAGGCCGGTTCGAGCATCGCCGCGCCGGGCGCGTCTTCCCAGGGCAGGGTGCCCGCGCCGAGCCGGATGGCGAGGGGGCGGATTGCGTCGCCGACCTCGATCGCGGCACCCCTGGCGAAGTGCTCGCGTACCTCGCGGTCGATCGCTCGGGCGCGGGCGAGGTCGACGAGGGAAACTTGTGACGACTCATCCCCGGCCTCCGCGGGTACGAACAGCCAGCGTCGGTCGGCGAGCTGCGGGTCGGCAACGCGCAGCACGTCGTGGTGTTCGAGCCGCTTGATGCGCACGACGAAGGGGAAGCCGCGCTGTTCGGCAGCGATGCATACGCAGCTGGCCCAGCGCTCCACCTCGGGGATGGGGTCGCCCGGCCACCCGCCGTCCGGCGAGGCCAGGAGCACTCGGATCGCGTGGCCGGCGCCCTCCACGCCGAGTCGCCGGGCGGGCTCGAGGTTCTTGGGCCCCTCGGTGGCACCCTTCCCAGCCAGCCCCACCCGGAGCAGGAGGGGCACGAACTCTCGCGCCACGTCCACGAGGTGGGCGATTTCGTCGCCGCTCTCCGACCCCGGCGTCGCGAGCATAACCCACACCTCGACGGCGGGTGCAGCCAGCGAGGCACGCCGACCATCGGCCGGCACGACGCGGGGAATGGCGTCGAGGAGCACCGCACTCGCCGTCACCGCGTCGGTCACGCCCAGCAGACCAGGTGCATCCCACTGGTCACCAATCACATCCACCGCGCCGGTCGGTGTGAGAAACCCGCGTGCCCCTTTGCCTAGCCTCGCCTCGTGCAGATGGAAGCGCCCGCCGCTCGTCTGGGCACAGCGAGCCACGAGGTAGGCGTGCGCGAGGTCGAAGGGGCCGTACGTGCGCGCAGGGAGAACGTCGGGGTCGGGATCGGCGACCAGGAGGAGGGAATCGCCTCGCTCGATGAGTCGCAGGCGGTAGAGCGACGGATGGGCACCGGCGAAGGCGTGCGCGCACAACTCGGCGGTGAGTTGAGAGAGCAAGGCGCGCGCTTCGAGCACCTCGAGCCGGTCTGGCGACTTCCCGGGCTTGGGGTTGGTCGACAGGGTGATTCGCCGGCCTTCGGTCAGCGGCCGCGCCCTATCGGTGGACAGTCTCGCGTCGCGCAAGCGCAGCGCCGGCGCCGCCACCTGCACCCGGCGCGCCCAGTGCTCGTCGAGAGTGCGGCCGTAGTGTGTCATCCGGCGATTCAGCGCATTCCATGACCACGCCAGGGCCGGGTGGATGAGCGCGTAGTTCTCGGGGCCCGGCCCCTCCATGGGCCGGCGACACAGAAGACGCCAACTGCAGAGATCGGCCTGAAGCTCGGCCAGGTTGCGTTCATTGTCGGGGTGCCGGGCGCCCGAGGCATGCCCGCGTTCACGCCCGTCTTGTGCTCCCGTCTTCACGGCGTTTCGCGCCTGGGCCGCGACGCTGGCCAGGACGCGGAAATGGCCCTCGGTGAGCGGCAGGCTCTGCGCGTACTGCACGATGAGCCGGGGGATCTCTCGCTCCTCGAGCGCTGGCATCGGTTCGAGCGCTTGCCCACGCCGTTCTGCGTGCCGGAGTCGTGCCTCGAGCGCGGCGTCCAGCGCGGCCAGGGGAGCGTGGCTCCCCTCGAGCGCTTGCTTGAGGTTCACGCCGGCGTGAGGCACCCGGGCCGGAATCGTCGGGTCGCCATGTCCGCTCGGGCGCCAGTCCAGCGCCTCCAGTTCACGGAACCAACGATCCTCGACCACGACGCCGTCGAGGGCCTCGCGAAGGGCCTCGACCGGGCGGTCGCCCCAGTCGACGACGAGCAGGCGGGGCGCGGGCCCCGCCGGGGGGACACCCAGCCAGAGCTTGGCCACCTCGGCAACCACGGCGACGTCGGATCCCAGCTCCCGGGGGGAAGGCAGGCCGTCGTCGATCGCCAGCTCGCCGAGGTCGGGGCTGATCAGGACCAGTCCGTCGTGAGACGCATCTGGATAGTGCGCGAGGTTGGAGCGCGGGTCGAGCGCGGTGAAGCGGAGGTTTCCGTCCTCGGCCCGCCAGCGCAGGTTGTGAGCCAGGAGCGTGGTGAGGCCCGAGCCGCTGGTAGCGAGCGCCGCGATGATTGTTGGCCCCGACGTCGGCTCGTAAACCTGCTGGATCAGCCAGCGCAGCCCGCCCACCGATTCTGGACGGAAGTAGATTTCTTCGGCCGCCGCGTCGCATGGCCGCCGCGGGTTGGGGGTGCGCCGAGGGAGCGAGCAAAGGGCTGTACTACTCGCCACGACGCTGGGGTTGGAGGCGGCGAGCACCACGGCGCCGTGCGCGTCGAGGCTGCTGCCCTCCTTGAGCGCGTCGTCGCGAGCCGTCGCGAGCGAAACATGCAGCTGGTCTCCACGGCTGAGTCGCTGAACCAGCGTCGTGGTGAGTTGGCACCAGTTCTCCACGTGCACCGCCCAGGCCGGCGCCAAGACGAAGGGCACGCCGAGCCGACAGACAGAGGCCACGGCGTCGCGGCCGCCGCGCCCGCTGTGACACATCAGCAAGACCAGCACGTCCGGTCCGCGTTCCCGCCAGCCCAGCTCGCGTGTCCAGTCCTCCGCCCTCACCCAGGACCCACCCACCTGCAACTCGATGGTGCCGTCGGTACCCACCCTGGCGTGGCAGGCGACCAGCACCACGTTCACCGTGTCGCTCGGGAACTCCAGGTCGGCGGGCTCTTCTCGGAGCACCGCGCGTAGGCGGGCGCGGGGCGGCCCCTCCCTGACCTTTGCCAGTCGTGCCAGCGAGTCCACGCAGGCGCCGAGATGCCGAGTGAACTCGGGGTCCTTGGCCAGCGGCAAGGCCTGGAAGTTGAGCGTGCTCGCCCGATGGGGCGCGCGCCCACCCGCCTCGCCGGTCGGCAGTCGCACCACCACGATTGGGGGTTTCCCGGCGCTGGGTGGCAATAGCGGTGAGAGCACCTCGGGCAAGTACTGCCACGGGATGGCGGCCGGTTCGAAACCCGCACGCGACTCGTGCACCTCGATAAAAACGACGTCGTCGTCGCCCCGCTCGCGCACACAGATGTCCAGGAGAACGTGCGTGAGCAATTGCCCGCCCGGGGTACCGGCCCGGAGGCCCCCCCCTTCAGTGACCTCCGTTTCCAATAGGGCACGGAGGGCTCGCGCCCCGGTTCGGCGAAGACTGATGACACACGTCGAGTCGTCAATCATCGTGTCCTGGAGATGTGTCACCACGTCGGTCGCCCTCGCGCAGCGCTCCAACGTGTCGTCGCTCACAATGGCACGTGCCTCTGAGCGTCGCGACCGCCAGGCGCTCAGGACGGCAGGCTCGCCCGGCCGCCGGTCGACGCGGAGGTGGAGCCGTGTGCTCATCGCCCGGACCCGGGACTCGTCTCGATGACATAGTAGATGACCAGGGCGGCGGCTGCAAAGGTCACCATGTACCTTCGTCCAGGCTGGGGGGGGCGCATCACCAGCGCCCCGCTGAATTCGCGCCGCATGCTCTCGAGCAGAATCCACCGGTTCTGCTCCGCGATGTAGATAGAGACGGTGCACTCGTCGATGGGCGCCATCGGCATGTGTCGGCCATGGAGAGCCCAGAGATCGAAGCTCACTGGGTCGCCCGCCTCCACGGTCACGGGTGTTGGCGCCCCCCCGCCGATGCTGCCCTCGACCACGTGGACCATGGTGGCGGTGAGTCTCAGCGCCTTGATGTCGCCGGGAAGCCACGCCTCGTTGTTGGCCGCCGGCAGCGGGGGCATGCGGTCGCCGCCCAAGGGCGCCGAGGGGGCCCCCGGGGCCGCGCCGAGGGCGAGGTCGTCGAGGAGCGCATCCACGATGGCAGCGCACCCGTCGCACTCTTCGATGGCGTACATCGCGGTCGCTCGTTCGGCCTCGTCGAGCTCGTCTATGCCGTGGGCGTGCAGGCGCCCCAGCAGGGTGTCGTGCGCCGGGCAGCCGTAGGGCTTCATGGTTTATTTCCTTCGAGGACGAGTTCTCGGGGCAGCTGGGCCGGCCCGGTCGTCGCATTGGGCCCCCCTGCTACTCCGGTCGCCGACGGGTTGCGTTGGAGGGCATCGCGCACGCTGCAGCGAGCCCCTTGGATTTGAGTCTTGGCCCAGGTTCGCGTCCGTTGGACGGGCTGCGGGCCCTCGACGAGTGACACTTCGCGCCAATCATCAGCGCTAAACGCTATGTTGGGCCATTCCGCCAGCGCCGCTGCGCCCATCTTGTGCGCTGCAGCGCTGAACCAGTCGTGCAGTGTCAGACGCACCGCTGACATCTCAAAAACTCGCGTCACCTCGCAATCCGTCGAGCTGTAGGACAGGCCCACGAACTCAACCAGGGCGTACACGGCGCGTTGGGTGGGACAGGGGATCAACCCGGCAAGCCGGGGATGCTCCAAGAGCTGCGCCGCCAGCTTCTCTGTGGCGGTGAGCGTCGTGGCCGCCTCATGTCGAGGAGGCTCATCGAGATCCGGCTCGCGGGTCCCTCCCTGCCGCCAGCGGTCGATGCACCACTGTCGGACGATCCGCAGCCGCAGCGCGGCCGGGTTCTCGAGGGTATCGAGACGGGTCCATTCCCGCGCCCGGTCCACGAGGTGGTTGGCCAGGTCGTCGACACACGCCTCGAGGCTTCCCCAGGTCAGTTGTTGCCGGGTGAGCCCGTGGCGGAGACCCTCCGCGTTCTGCTCTCGTCCCGGCGCGCGGTCAGGAAAGCACAGGTACCGCCTGACGCTGTTCCGGCACCGGCTCTGGAGGCCACTGGTGAGCCCCGCGGCAACGATGGCCCCGGAAAGTCGCGCGCTCAGCGTTCGCGAATCGGCCGGGCTGACCCGGCCGCCCACCGCGCAACTCTGGGCGAGCATCCGGGCGCGCGCCTCGACCGTGCCAAGGGGCTCCGGCGCCGGCCCGTGCGGGGGAGTCGGCCATCCGGGCGGCGCGCAACACTGTCGCTCGTGTTGTTGCCTCGGGGGCCCCAAGAACTCCAACCAGAAGCTCGCCAGGGCGATGTGCAGCCGCACGTAGCGCTCTGCATCGTCCTTCGCGGCGCACACCCATGCGAGGAAGAGCGAGAAGGCAGCATCGGGAGCGGCGAGGGGGGTGCCCCGGGGCGACACGCGCTCGCGCTCCCTCGCGAGCAGCTCCAGCGCGTGGCGGGCTTCGAGACGCCACGACGCGGGCAGCCCGGCAACCTCGATCGCCTGCTCGATCGCGTCGGAAGGGCACGCGGGCGAAGGCGCGCTCGCCGCCGCGACGGCAGGGTTGGGGTCGGCCTGGCTCATCCGCCACCTCCCAGCGTTTTTAGCACGTCGCGTGCTCGGGTTGCGGCCGGCGTGCGGTCGTGGGACCAGGCCGCGCCCAGCTCCAAGGCAAGCGGCCGCACGTCCACCCCGAGGAGATCGGCCCCGCGGAGGGCCCACGCGCTCCAGACCGCCGCGGTCTCGGGGTGGCGACACAGAAATCCACGCAGCGTCGAGCCGTCGTCAGCCAGGGCGTCGGACGGGCAGGGCATGCCTGCCCAATGACTGCGGAGCTCCACGAGGTCGAGGGCGAGCTCGCGCCGCAGGCGCTCCCGCTCGGCGGTCGGCAGCAGCGGCACGACCACGGACTTCGCGAGTCCGACCGCGACGCCCGCCGCGTGATCGACGTAGACGGGGTCGCTCGCGAGCTGCGCCGCCACCTCTGGCTCCAGCCCGCCGATCTGCAAGGGCACCCAGCGTAGGAACATGGTCGAGCTGCGCATGCCGACCTCCGGGCCGACGGCCACGTTGCCGATCGTCGCCAGCGCGGCACCGAGGGCCAGCTGGGAGGCATCGAGGGGCACCTCCACGTACTCGCCCGCGCGATCCGTCAGGGCCCAACTGAACT
This sequence comes from Pseudomonadota bacterium, assembly GCA_005778355.1. Classification (GTDB taxonomy): domain Bacteria; phylum Myxococcota_A; class UBA796; order UBA796; family SXON01; genus SXON01. The sequence goes on from SXON01000229.1 coordinate 14,371, forward strand.
CGCCGGGCGGCTGCCGCACCGTGACGGGCGCCGCCGCCGGGCTCATCGCAACCCGCGCGATACCCACCTGGGCCAGATCGAGGCTGGCCAGGCGGGCCTGCGTGTCGAGTGCAGCCTCGGCGGTCGCCGCGAGCACCCAGTCAGGGGCCTCCGCGCTGGAGATGGACGGAAAGGCGAGGAGGAGGTTGAGCATGGCGATTTCCCTCGGGTCGCCTGACAAACCGCTCCTCGCGTCGGGATCGGAACGGGATTGCTGCCAGGGAATCGTCAAGCATCGGGGATGGACGCCGGGTGCCGCGCCGTCGTGAGCGACATTAGCTCGGCGACCTCGGCGCGGAAGTCGACTCTTCCCCGCTCATCCAGTCGCGAGGCGAGCTCGAGATGGAGCGCCCTCGCCCGTTCGAGCGTGGCGGCCGCGAGACGCTCCGCGCGGTGGATGAGCGCTCGCACGCGTGCATCCACACTCGCGACCTGCGCGGGGGGCGCGCGCCCGCCCAGCAGCGGGTGGTCCACGTGGACGGGCCCGAGCTCGGCGTCGAGCCCCCACCAGGCCACACCTCGGGTGCCCAGGTCGGTCGCGCGGCGGAGGTCGTCCTCGGCGCCGCTCGAGGCGTTCCCGAGCACCGCGCGCTCGGCGGCGCGCCCGGCGAGCAAGGTGGCGATCGTCACGAGCATCACGTGCTCGTCGATGACCGGCGGGTAGCTCACTTCGGTGGAGCCGAAGCCTGCGCCGTCCACCTCGATCACGCCGATCCCCGGTCCCCCCAGGAGCCACGCCACCACGGCATGCCCCGCCTCGTGCACCGCCACGCGCTTGCGCAGCGCGAGCGAGGACGGGGCCCGCCGCCGGGGCGCGATCTCCTCGAGGGCGGCAAGCGCGGCGCCCTGGACCGGGAGGCCGGGGTCGTCGTCGAGCCGCCGCGCCACCGCGCGCACCAGCCCGTCGAGGGTGGCGCCGGACCAGCGGCTGCCGGACTGCGGGTCGAGCACGCCTCCGGTGCGGGCCGCGAGCGCGTCACGGGTGGCCGGATCGAGAGCAAGCCCGTGGGCGCGGGCGCGGCGCTCGAGGATCTCGCGGCGCTGGTCCTCGCCCGGGAAGCCCATGTGCACCACGCGCTCGAGACGGCCGGCGCGGAGCAGCGCCGGGTCGAGGGTGGGCAGACAGTTAGTGGTCCCGACGAAGAGCACGTCGCCCCGCCCGCTGAGCCCGTCGATCCCGGAGAGAAGCGCGTTGGCGATGGCCCGGTCCGACACGTTGATCATGCTGGCGCGGACAGGGAAGAAGGTATCGATCTCGTCGAGCACGACCACGCTCGGCTGGGCCCTCGCGGCGGCGAGCAGCTCGGCGACGGCACGCTCGCTCTCGCCCAGGTACGGCCGTCTCAGGTCGGTGGCCGACACCAGGAAGCTCGGCACCCCCGCCGAGGCGGCGAGCGCGCGCGCCGTGAAGGTCTTGCCGGTCCCGGGTGGCCCCTCGAACGCCAACCCCGACACCAGTTGGCGCCGGGCCCGGGCCCGTTCCACGGCGTTGCCGCGTCGCAAAGTCTGCAGTGCACGCGCGTAGCGGGAGAGGTCATGCTCGATGGCGCCCAGCCCACCGACGTCGGCGAGGGTGATGGCATCGACCTGCGGCCCGGCGAGGGCGTCGGCGGAAAGCTCTGGGTCGCTGGGGAGGGTGCCGAGCTCGCGGGCACGCGTGACGAGGTCGAGGACGTTCGCCGCCTGCCAACACTGGCCGCCGTTCTGGTCGAAGAGGCCGTCGGTGCGGTCGACGAGGCGCTGCCGCAGGGCCGGCGACATGGAGATGCCCTCCCGGCGACAGCCGTCTTCAAGCAGCGCCGCTCGCTCCCGGGCCGTGGGCGGCGGCACCGCCACGGCCGTGAAGAGGCGACGGAGCGCCGGGGGCAGCGCCGCCGCCCTTGGCCCGGTGGCGATCACCGCCACGCCGCCATCGCGCGCGGCTGCGAGGGCGTCGGCGAGGGCGGGGATGAAGCTGGCGTCGAGGGCGTTGCGCACGTCGATGACCTCCAGGCCACGCAACAGCAGCACCGCTGGCGCGCTCGCCACGGCACGCGAGGCCAGTCCCCGAAGGTTGTTCTCGGTCCCGCCGTGGATGCCCGAGCGCAAGGCGGGGAACGACGCCTCGATCAACGGGACCCCGGCTTCACCGGCCGCCGCGCGGGCGAGGTGGGCGCGTCCGCTGCCGGGGTCGCCCACCAGGAGCAGCGGGGGGGGCCCGGGCGGAGGCGGATCCTCGCTCGCGACGATGCGCGCGAGGGGCTCGACGACGCGACTGTTCAACTGCCCGAGAACCCCCTCGCGGCCGCTCACGCTGCCAAAGTCGATCGGTTCCGCCAGCGGCAGGACGCCGAGCTGTCGCAAGGCGTGCGCCAGCGAAGGGGACCGGCCGCTGCGGGCGTCCCGGACGGCGCGGCGGAACGTGCTCGGGGCCACGGGGGGGCAACGCAGGGTGACGAGTTCGGCGCGGGCGCGGTCCACGTCGCCGAATAGCGCCTCGGCCTCGGCTCGCGACAGCAGCCGCGGGAGCTGCCGAGGGCGCGCCCGGGGCGCCTCGACTCGCCGGGCGAAACAACGCTGCAGGAGGTCGGGGAGGTCGTCGTCTTGCTCGGAGGCGACGGCGACCACTGCGACCCCGCGTGGCCGGGTGCGCATCGCCAGGATCAACTCGCGTGTGAAGCCGTCCAGCGCGTGCCCCCTCGGCACGACCGAGAGCAGGTCGAGGTCGGGCAAGAGCACGGTGGCCGTCCCGGTCACGCTGGCGCGCTCCACGGCGGCCTTGAAGCTGGATCGCGCGGCCGTCACCATCGCGTCCCAGTGACGCTCGACCTTCGCGCGTGCGAGGTAGGCGTTGAAACTTCCGAGGCGCGCTTCGAGGCCCGTCACCAGCGCCCGTCGGTCGTCGTCGTTGGCCACCCGGAGCAAGAGGGCGTCGCCGGTGCGCGCGGCCGTGGCCGCGTCGTCGATTACCCGCCCAAAGCAGGCGTTGGCGATGGCCTGATCGTCAATCGCGTGGGGGAATTCAGGGGCGGGGGGCTCGGGTTCGTAGGGCATGGGTCGCTCCGACCCTCACACCGCGCGTGGCCCCCCGTTCGGCACGTGCACCCTGCCAGGATTCTGCCAGGGCCTGCCACGCTGCGCAGTTCTAGCCCGTGAACTCGAGCAACAAGTAGAACACCACCGCAAGCACGAGCCCAATGTGGATCACGCCCACGTGCTTCTCGAGCATCTTCGCCGGGCCCTCGCCGCGCTTGCCCCAGATCGCGTTCGCCTCGGCCGCCGCGATGATCGCGCAGATGAGGCCCACGCCGACCAGCGGCCGCTCCCCGCTGCCAACCACGCTCAGATGCGAGGCCGCGCCCATGAAGAACAGCATCGGGATCGAGAAGAGCGTGTTGGTGCGCGACGCCATGAACGCACGCTTGCCCGCGTCGGCCGCCTTCGGGTCGGCCTGGCCACCACCGGCCACCGCCTCGGCGCTGGCGATGACGATCTTCTGGTTCGGCCAGATGACGAGCCACACGTTGAGGAACATCAGCGTGCCCAGGAGCATGCCGAGCTGGATGGTGTAGCCCCAGCTCTGCGCCATGATGCCGCCGCCGGCCTGCTGGATCTTGAGCAGGATGAGGATGAAGCCGGTCAACCAGGTACCGACCGCGCCCCACCGGAACCACCACAGTGCCCGGGGTACGAGGAAGCGCGTGACAACAGGGCGAGCCGGCTCGGTGCCAGCCTCGGCCATGAACGGTACTTGCACGAAGTTGAAGTAGTACAAGAGCCCGATCCACGTGATGCCGGTGAGCAAGTGCATCCAGCGGAACAGGAAGGAAGGGCCTTCCGAGGTGAGAAGAGCGAGGTCCACGGCGACTCCGATGAGCCGTGCGACGTATCCTGCCTCTCGGTCGCAAGAATGTGGGATGGCCCACGGCTCGGGCGCGGATAGCTCGCCCGCATGGTGCTGCTCCTCGTCATGGCCTGCTCGACTGGTCCCGCGCTGTCCCCCGAGGCCGAACGGGGTCGCACCGCCTACCAGGCCAACTGCACGGCGTGTCACAACGCGGATCCCGCGCTCGACGGCGCGTTGGGCCCATCGGTCAAGGGCTCCTCGCGCGCGCTGATCGAGGCCCGCGTCGTCCATGGAAAATACCCGGATGGGTACAAGCCAAAGCGCGACACCACTCTGATGCTCCCCCTGCCCGCGGTGGCAAATAGCATCGACGACCTCGCCGCCTACCTCCAGTAGTGCTCGCTTTGGTGTACAAAACGGCCGCGTGATGCTCGCCCTCCTCCTCCTCGCCTGCGACCCCGGCGGAAAGCCGGGCGACAGCGCCGACGGCGACCTCGACCTCGACGGCTACGCCACCCCGGACGACTGCGACGACGCGCGCGCCAGCGTGAATCCGGGCGCGCCCGAGGAGTACTACAACGGTCGCGACGATGACTGCAACGATGCCACCGCCGACGACGACCAGGACGCCGACGGGAGCGTGCTCGGCACCGACTGCGACGACACTGACGCCAGCTCCTTTCCCGGCGGCACCGAAACGTGCGACGAGCGCGATAACAATTGCGACGGCTACGCCGACGAGGGCGTGTCGAGCACTTTTTTCCTCGACGCTGACGGCGACGCCTACGGTAGCAACGCGGCTTCGACGACCGGCTGCGAGCCGCCCGACGGCTACTCGAAGAACGCGTCGGACTGCAACGACGCCGACGACAGCATCTTTCCCGGCGCCACCGAGCTCTGCGATGGCATCGACCAGGACTGCGACGCCGAGGTGGACGAGGGGGTGACCGACACCTGGTACGCCGACAAGGACGACGACGGCTACGGCGATCCGTCGACGGGCGAGGCGCTGTGCGAGCGACCCGAGGGCGGCGTCATCGACGGCAGCGACTGCGACGACGCCGACGGCGACGTTCACCCCGGGGCTGCCGAGCGCTGCAACGGTAACGATGATGATTGCGATGGGAGCGTCGACCCCGACAGCGCGATCGACGCGCCCACCTGGTACGAGGATCTTGACGCCGACGGGCACGGCGATGCGTCGGCCGCCGCCGTTGCCTGCGAGGCGCCGGCCAACCACGTGGCCAGCGACGACGACTGCGACGACCTCGACCCCGACGTCTTCCCGGGCGCCATCGAACTCTGCAACGAGGTCGACGACGACTGCGACGGCACCATCGACCCGCGCACCAGCGCCGACGCCCAGACCTGGTACGCCGACGGCGATGGCGACGGTTTCGGCAACGCGGCGCGGTCCTCCACCGGCTGCTCGCAGCCCGCCGGCTACATCACGGACGACAGCGACTGCGACGATAGCGACGCCGACGTGTTCCCCGGGGCCACGGAGCGGTGCAACGACATCGACGACGACTGCGACGGCGTCATCGATCCCGCCAGCTCGGCCGACGTGCTCAGGTGGTACGCCGACGCCGATAGCGACGGCTACGGCGAGAGCGGTGACGGTGAGGCGCGTTGCGACGGCGTCGGCAACGAGACCACGACACCGGGCGACTGCGACGACGGCGACGGCGAGGTGAACCCGAGCGCCACCGAGGTGTGCAACGGGGTCGACGACGACTGCGACGGCAGCACTGATCCCGCCTCGGCCGCCGACGCCACCGACTGGTACGACGACGACGATGGCGACGAGTTTGGCGGCGACACGACCGGCGTGACCGCTTGCGACGCGCCGGCGGGCTTCATCGACACCCCCGGCGACTGCGACGACACCTCGCCCCTGGTCAACCCTGCGGCCGCCGAGCTCTGTAACGGTCTCGACGACGATTGCGACGGGGCGACCGACCCCGACACCAGCGCCGACGCGCCGACCTGGTACGCCGACGCCGACAACGATGGCGCTGGCTTTGCGGCCTCGACGACGACGAGCTGCGTGCAGCCCCTGGGCTACGTGGAGGCGGCCACCGACTGCAACGACTTCGACGACGACATCGGCCCGCACGCCACTGAGCTTTGCGACAGCGTCGACAATGACTGCGATGGCGACACCGACGAGGACGACGCGGCCGACGCGGACACCTGGTATCGCGACGCCGACAGCGACGGCTTCGGCACCGCAGCCACCACCACCTTCGCCTGCGACACCCCGCCCACCGGCTACGTGGCCGACAGCACCGACTGTCACGACACCACGCCCAGCGCCTACCCGGGGTCGCACAACACCGAGACGCCGGGCGACGGCATCGACACCGATTGCGACGGCCTCGACAGCTGCACCGATGCCAACTGCGACGGTTGGCCCGACATCGCCTTCGCCGGCCACTACGACGGCGACTACACCACCGACAGCTACCTCTACACGCAGTCCACCGGCCTGTACTCCTCGAGCTACCGCACCACGCTTTCCACTTATGGTGCCTACGACGTCGACTACGCCGACATCGACGACGATGGCTACCAGGACATCCTGCTGTCGAATTACCACAATGGTACGACCCGGCAAATCAACAGCTATGTCTACTGGGGCTCGGCCAGCGGCTACTCCTCGAGTGACCGCACCTCTCTGGCCACGCTCGGGGCGGTGGGTGCGGTGGTCAAGGACTTCGACGAAGACGGCTATACCGACATCGCCTTCGCCAACCACCACAACGACAGTAGTTACTCCACCAGCTCCTACGTGTACTGGGGCTCGGCGACAGGGTTCTCCACGTCGGATCGCACCTCGCTCCCCACGCTCGGCGCCCTCCGAGTCTTCTCCGACGACTTCGACAACGACGGTTGGGACGATCTGCTTTACTGCAACTTCTACTCGGGGTCGAGCCACTCCACGAACTCCTACCTGTACTGGGGTTCCTCGGCGGGATTCACGTCGAGTGATGTCACCTCGCTCGCGACGATTGGCTGCTACGACGCGGACTGGGGCGACGTCAACGGCGACGGCTACACCGACATCGCCTTCGCCAACTACTACAGTGGCAGCACCTACTCGAACAACAGCTATGTCTACTACGGCAGCGCCAGTGGCTACTCCTCGGCCTACCGTGCTTCCTTGCCCACCACCGGCGCCTTCGGGGTGGAGGTCGCCGACCTGGACAACGACAGCTACGACGACGTGACCTTCGGGGGTCACTACGGCGGATCGTGGACCACGACCACCTACACGTACATCTACTGGGGCGCCGCGCTCGGCGTGTCGTCGAGTGTTTATGACAGCCTGTCCACCAGCTGCGGCATCCGCGACCCCCTCGCGGTCGACCTCGACAACGACGGCTGGCTCGACCTCGTCTTGCCGAAGTACTACAGTGGGTCGAGCTACTCCACCAGCTCGTCGGTCTGGTGGAACAACGCGGGCAGTTTCTCTTCGACCGACGTGACCACGCTGGCCACGGTGGGCGCCACCGCCGCGGCGGCCGGCGATCTCGACGCCGACGGCTGGCCGGATCTGGTCTTCAATAGCTACTACACCGGCAGCAGCTACGCCGGCACCGCCTACGTGTACTGGGGTTCGACCACCGGCTACAGCTCGAGCGATCGCACCAGTGTCACCAGCAACGGCGCCTTGCCCTACCCCATCCTCATCGGCGAGACGAGCTGGTAGTCAGTCGCCGAGCACGTCGTGAATCCCGCCCTCGACCGCCCGCGCCAGCCGCTGGATCTCCTCGACCGTGATCGTCAACGGGGGCATGACGACGATGGCATCGCCGAGGTTTCGGACAATCGCGCCGTGCCGCCGTGCCGCCAGCGCCGCCCGGTGACCGACGCGGGCCGCAGGGTCTTGCGGATGCAGCACCACCGCGCCCATCAGCCCGAGTGCGCGGATCTCCCTCACCGCCGGGTGACGGATTGAGGCCATCGCCTCCCGCAGCGCCGCGAACGGCAGGCGTTCGAGCACCGGGGGTAGCGCGTCGAGCGTCGCGAGCGCCACCGCACAGGCGAGCGGGTTCCCGGTGTAGGTGTGACCGTGGAAGAAAGTACGGTATTCTGTGTAGGGTCCCCGGAAGTTGTCGTAGACGGCCTCCGTGGTGAGCGTGGCAGCCAGCGGCAGGTAGCCGCCGGTGAGTCCCTTGGCGACGCACAGGAAGTCGGGGACGACGCCGGCTGCCTCGCAGGCGAACATCGTCCCGGTGCGGCCGAAGCCCGTGGCCACCTCGTCGAGGATCACGTACGCCCCGTGCTCGCGCGCCATCGCGCAGAGCGCCCGTAGGAACGCCGGTGAGTGGGTGCGCATGCCGGCCGCGCCCTGGACCAGCGGCTCCGCCACCAGCGCGCAGATCGTCGGCCCGTGCTCCGCGAAGATTGCCCGCGCCCGAGTCAGGCAGGCCTCCTCGAACTCGCCCGCGCGCTCGGGGGAGGGGACGCGCACCGCGTCGAAGAGCAAGGGCTTGTAGATGCCGTGGAAGAGGTCGATGCCCCCTACCGACACGCTGCCCACGGTGTCGCCATGGTAGGCCTCCGTGAGCGCGGCAAAGCGGGTGCGCGCCGTCTCACCGGCCTGTTGCTTGGCTTGGAAGGCCATCTTCAGCGCCACTTCCACGGCGGTGCTGCCGCTGTCCGAGTAGAAACAGCGGTCAAGTCGCGACAGCCCGCACAGGCGCTCGGCAAGCTCGATCGCGCCGGGATGGGTGAGACCGAGCATCGTACTGTGGGACACGCGCTCCAGCTGCGCGCGGATCGCCGCGTCGAGCGCCGGGTGACGGTGTCCGAGCACGTTGCACCAGAGCGAGGCGGTGCCGTCGAGGTAGCGGCGCCCGTGGGTGTCGACCAGCCAGGCGCCTTCGCCGGAGGCGATCACCAGGTTGTCCTGCTTCTCCCACTCGTCGGCCTGGGTGAAGGGGTGCCAGAGGTGGCGGTAGTCGCGTTCGAGCCAGCTCATCGTCGGTCCGTGGGGCTCGCGCGCGTAGCCGACGGGCGGTCGGCGGGGTAGGCGCCGCCCCCCTCTCGGAGCATCCCATGAGTCTCGTTCCCGTTCACGGCGGCCTCGACGCCCCGGTCAACCGCTACGCCACCTGGAAAGATCAGAAGTCGATGCTGGCCGAGGCCGCGAGCCTCCCGCGCATCGTGGTCACGGATGGCGACCTCTCCGTCGTCCACCGCATCGCCGACGGCACGCTCTCCCCGCTCACCGGCTTCATGACCGAGAGCCAGTACAACCAGGTGCTCGACTCCTGGACCGTCACCAGCGGCGGCAAGAAGTACGCCTGGGCGATCCCCTTGGCGCTGCCGGTGACCGAGGACGAAGCCGCCCAGTTGACCGTGGGCGGCCAGGCCGCGATGGTCGACGCTCGCGGCAAGCTCGTGGGCTTCATCCGCGTGGAGAGTCGGTTCGCGTGGGACAAGCAGCGCTACGTCGAGAAGACCTACCTGACCGCGCGCCTCGACCACCCGGGCGCGGCCATCGCCACCGACGACGCGCGGACCACGCTCGTGGGCGGCGAGATCCGCGTGCTGCCGCAGTCGCGCCACGCCGAGTACGCCGACCTGATGCTCGCCCCCTCGCAGACCCGGGCGCTCATCCATGCCCGCCAGTGGCAGGCGGCGCTGGCCTTCCAGACCCGCAACCCGCTGCACCGCGCGCACGAGTACGCGCTGGTGTACGGCGTTGAAAGCCTCACGCGCTCGGGCCTCTACGCCGGCGTGATCCTCAACCCACTGGTGGGCCAGCTCAAGAACGACGACGTCGACGCGAGCACCCGCGTGAAGACCTACCGCATGCTCCGCGACCGTCGCCTCCTCGGCGAGGGCGACAGCGACCGCGCCCTCTGGGAAGGCGTGGGCTACGAGCTCAACGACGTGTTCGAGCTCATTTGTCTCGACATGAAGATGTTCTACGGCGGCCCGGCCGAGGCCATCATGCACAGCATCTACCGCCAGAACCACGGCTTCTCGCACATCGTGATCGGCCGCAAGCACGCCGACGCGCCCTACTTCGACAAGAGCGCGATCTGGGGCGACTTCGACGCCCAGCAGATCTTCGAGAAGCTGCCCGGCGAGCTGCACACCCGCCCGGTGAAGGTGGGCTTCGCCGCCTACTATGAGAGCATGGGCCGCGTGGATCTCACCGAGAACCACAAGGGCGAGGAGCCCTACTCCATCTCCGGCACCAAGCTGCGCGAGCAGCTGGTAGGTGGCGAGCGTCCCGATCCGCGCATCATCCGCGGCGACGTGGCCGACGTGCTCATCGAGGCCTACCGCAAGAAGGCGCAGGCTTGATCGCGCTGCTCCTGGCCTGCACGCCCGAGGCGGTCGATACCGGCGAGGCGGGCCCGGTCGCGAGCGACACCACGGCGGAGATCGTGGGCGCGGTGATCGGCACCTGCAACGGCGACAACTTCGAGATGCAGATCGGCTTCGCCACCGAGGTAAGCTCGGTGGTGGCCGAGCTGCGCACCGACGAGGGCGGCCAGGAGCTCCACGACCTGCCCTTCGCGGGGATGGACGAGGACACCGAGAGCATCTTCATCCACGAGGCCGAGCTCGACATGGGCGCCGGCTACGAGAGCGGCCAGTCGAGCGCCTTCGCCTGTAGCGACAGCCCCTACGCCGGCTACCGGGCCTACGACAGCAGCGGGGCGATCATGGCTTGTTACTTTGGGGAGTTTGTCGCGGATCAGTTCGACGCGACGGGGTGTCCGGTGTTGTAGGAGGGGCGGGCTTCCGCCGTCCCCTTGCACCTGCGGCCTTCGCTCCCTGGACGGTCCCTTCGGCCTCCGGTGCACCCCTCGCGCGACCACGCCCGCTTGGATGCGGGCATGGTCGTTTCACGGGGGGCGTTCCGCCCCCCGCGCCGCTCGCGCCTCCGGGCCCTGGACGGGCCCGTTTGGCGCGGCGGCTCCCCCTCTCGGCGCGGCGGCTCCCCCTCTTGAAACGACTTCGCCCGGCTGATTTGGCCGGGCGAAGCATGGTTCTATGTGGTGAAGGCGGCGGGAGTCACACCCGCCGCGCGCGGCTCACTCAGCTACTGCGCGCCGCCGCGACCGGCCTTGCCGGCCTTCCCGGCCTTGCCCTCGGCGCCACCGCCGCCGCCACCACCGCC